>NZ_CP158375.1:3512500-3812500 GCF_041021955.1 Caulobacter sp. 73W | reverse complement strand
CCAGCGGGATGATCGACCGCAGCAGTTGCCGCGTGCGTCCGGCGGAGAAGGCGATCATCGCCTCTCGAACCAGCGGGATGCAGACTTCGTAGGTCAGCCTTTGCGCGACTTCCTCACGATCGATGACACGCATCAGGCGGCCCTCCCCTTCAGCCAGGCGACGCAGGCCAGATCCTGAACCGCGTGCCCCAGGGACTTATAGACGGTGATCTCGTCGTCGCGCGTGCGGCCCGGCGCGGTCGCGGCGAACACTTCGCCGATCTCGGCGGCGACGGCGCTGTCGTCCACCAGACCGGCGGCCTTGGCCCGCAGGAACTCTCCGCCATGGACCAGCACATGCTGGCGGTGATCGACGATGAAGCGGCTCTTGGCCACCAGGACGCCGTCGGCCTCGGCCTGGGCCGGCCCGCTGGAGCCCACCAGGTTCACGTGCGCCCCGGGCGCGACCCAGTCGCCCAGCAGCACCGGGTCGGCGGCGGTCGTGGTGGTGCAGATAATGTCGGCGTCCTCGACCACGCGCCGGGCGTCGACGCGGGCGACGCACGGGATGTCGAGGTCCAGGCTGGTCGCGGCGGCGAAGGCGACGGCGCGGTCGAAGTCACGCCCCCAGATCGTAACCGAGCGGATCGGCCGGACCTTGGCGACAGCCTCGATGTGAGCGCGCGCCTGGCGTCCCGTTCCCAACACGGCGAGGCGTGTGGCGTCCGGACGCGCCAAGGTGGCGGTGGCGGCGGCGCTGGCGGCTGCGGTGCGGATGGAGGTGACCTCGCCGGCGTCGGCGAGACAGACCGGCGCCCCGCCCTCTCCTTCGAACAGGATGACCAGGCCCTCGTGCGCCTTGCGGCCCTCGCCGTCGGCGAACACGCTGACCAGCTTGGCGCCGAACACCGCCGCGTTGTCGAGGGCGGCGGGCATGATGGCGAAGGTGCGGCCTGGACCCAGGCCGATGAAGGAGCGCAACTCCTGGCGTACGCGTCCAGCGGACAGGGCGATCATCGCCTCTCGCACCACGGGGATCGCCGCCTCGATCGTCAGGGTCTCAGCGACAGCCGCCGCGTCGAACACCTTCAGGCCCGCTATCGTCGCGCCCATCGTTCGACACCCCTTTTAAGCAGAAGACCGGCGACGTCCCCTGGGAAGGACGCCGCCGCCTTGAACACGGCGAGGGCCGAAGCCCTCGCCTACCAGACCCTAGAAGCTGGCCTTGAGGCCGACAAAGTAGCGACGGCCCAGGATGTCGCCATAGGTGCGCGTCGGGAACGACGGCTCTTCGTCGGTCAGGTTGGTGACCCCGCCACGGATCGTATAGTTGCGGAAGTCATAGGACGCCGACACGTTGTGGCGCAGGTTTTCCTTCACCGTCGGCGTCGGCCAGTTCTCGATCGTCGCGGTGGCGTTGAACTTCACCGCCGACAGATAGTTGGCCGTGTAGGTGAACCGGAACGGACCCTTGCGGTAGCGCAGGTCGAACTTGGCCGACAGGTCGGGAGACGGACCGAAGTCGGTCGTCGACGAGGTGTTGTCGATGCGCGTGCGGTCAACGCCGGTCACCGACATCTCGTACTTCTCGATGCGCGTGGCTTCGAGGTTCAGCTCCAGGTCGCCCAGGTCGCGGTCGCCGAAATAGCGCCCGATCGGGAAGCCGTAGTTGATGTTGTAGACCTCGCCGCGGAACGTGATGCTGCCCGCGTTGAAGGTGGTCCGCAGGGCCGTCAGCGTGTTGCCCTGGGCGTCACGGGTGAAGGTGTTGCAGATGTCGGCCGGCTGCGGCGAGCTGTCATAGCAAGTCGCCATGAAGCTTTCCGGCGAGAAGGCCGACAGGCCGTCCTTCAGGTCCACCTCGATCCGGTCGGCGACGATGCTCAGGCCCGGCACGAAGGTGGGCTGGAACACGAAGCCGAAGGTCCAGGTCTTGGAGACCTCGTTACGCAGGTCCGGATTGCCGCCCGTCGTGACGTTGGCGCGGCTGAAGTTCTCAGACTGGTTCTGGAACAGGGACAGCGGGCCGTAGCCGGGGTTGGCGGCGAACAGGGCCTGACAGTTGGCCAGGCGCACCGACGGGTTGGGACCGTTGGCGATGCGGTCGGCGTCACAGGGGTCGAAGCCCGTGCTGCTGAGGGCGGTGCGCTGCGGCGCGAACAGCTGCTCCAGGGTCGGAGCCCGGAAGTTACGGCTGCGCGAGACGCGGCCGGTCAGGCCCTCGAAGATCTCCCAGCGGCCGCCGAGGCCCCAGATGTCCTCCGTGCCGGCGATCGAGTGATCGACGCGGCGGAAGGCCCCGTTCAGTTCAACCGAGCGGGCGAACGGCAGGCTGAAGTCGCCGCCAAGGACGGGCACCAGGATTTCGCCCGAAACTTCGTCGGTGTTGTACTGGCCGCTCGTGGCCGCGGTGCCCACCTGCGAGCCGATCAGGCCCAGACGGTTGGCGGTGAACGGCTTGAACTTGGCTTCTTCGGAGCGGTGCTCGTAGGCGGCGCTGAACTTCACCGCGCCGGCCGGCAGGTTGAACAGGTCGCCGCCGATAGTGGCCAGGAAGTCGCCTTGGGTGTTGAGGTATTCCTCACCCGCGCGAATGGTCGAATAGGCCCGCGCCTCAGGCGACACGTTGCCCACGCCGAACGGGTTGATCGGGGCGCAGTTGGGGTCGTCATTGGCGGTCGTCGCGTCGGCGTTGATGCCGCAGACGATGTTGCCCGCGCTGTTGCGCACCGCGTTGATCGCGTTGTTGAAGCGCGCGGTGTAGACGCCGTAGCCCTCTTCCTCGCCCGCCGTCTGGGCGAGGCTGTAGGACAGGCTCCAGTAGAACTCGCGATCAGCGTAGTCGAAGTCGCCTTCCAGCGAGAGCGCAGCACGCACCGTGTCGGTGCGCGAAATGACCTCGCGGGTCGGCAGAAGGTCGGTCCAGAACTTGGACAGGGTTAGCGGCGCGCCTGCTGGGCCAAGCACCGCGGTGACGGCCGGGGACAGGTAAGGGTTGGTGCGCGAGACGCTGATGGCGCCCGATCCGCTGGCGGCGTTGTTCAGGACCGTGTTGCTGGCCTGGGCGCCGTAGGGATCACGCCCCTCGACGCGCGACACGAAGAACTCGCCCGACAGCTTGATGTTGTCGGCGAGGTCATAGTGGCCGATCGCCGTACCGTTCCAGCGCTCGACGCCGGTGAACAGCGCGGCCAGTTCCTGATACGGATTGCCGTCGCCGCCGCTGGTGAAGGGCGGAACGGTCGGGTTCACCAGGTTGCCGATGTCATAGGCGATCAGGCCCGTGCCGGCGGCGTTGAACTGCTGCGGGACGCCGTTGACGCGATAGATCGAGCTGGCGAACGGAGGCCCGGGGTTGAACAGCACGCCGTTGGCGTTGAAGCTCACAAAACGGCTGTTGAGGTTCTCGATCAGCGACGGGATGCCGTCCGAGTTGGTCTTGTTGGCCGGATTGTTGACGTTGACGCGGCCCAGGTTCGAGCGCGGACGGTCATAGTCGAGCAGCGAGTCGGTCTTGGACCATTCGAAGTTGAAGGCCACATTGCCGCGGTCGTCGGCGAAGTTGCGACCGCCCGTGACGCGCACGCTCGGCGTCTCGTAGTCGTCGCGCGAGGAGATGCCGTACTGGAGATCGACCTCCAGGCCTTCGAAATCGTCACGCAGGATGTAGTTGACCACCCCGGCGATGGCGTCCGAGCCATAGACGGCGGCGCCGCCGGCCTGGGCGACTTCGACGCGGGCGATCAGACCCGCGGGGATGACGTTGGTGTCGACGGTCTGGTCACCCAGGCCCGAGGACGAGGTCACCATGCGGCGGCCGTTGACCAGAGTCAGGGTGCGCCCGGCGCCGAGGCCGAAGAGGTTGGGAAACTGCTGGCCGGAGCCCGCCACCGAGCCGCTGCCGGCGGCCATGGCGAATTGCGGCATGTTGGCCGTCAGTTCGTTGAGCGCCTGGCCGACCTGGATGAAACCACGGTCCTGCATCGCCTGGGCGTCGATCACCGCGACCGGCGCCTCAGTCGTCGTCTCGGCGCGACGGATGCGCGAGCCGGTGACGATGATCTCGGAGATCGCGTTGTCGTCAGCCTCTTGCGCGAAGGCCGGTTGAGCCACGGCCGCCGAGATCAGACCCGCGCCGGCGATGATGGTGGAGGCGAACAGGCGCCCCCGAACAGAATGGAACTTCATGCTTTATCCCCCAAAGCTTCAGATCTTGCGGCGTATCCCGGCCTTCCAGATTCCCCCTGGTTAGGCTCGAGGATCAGGTTAGTCGGCGAGGCGCAGATATTCTTTGCGTTCTCTGGACCTTCACCGGTCAGTCGTAAATTGGTCATGCGGCCGCACGGGCGGACACGCATTACCTATGCGTGATGTTTAAGTTTCTCGGCGAAGGGCATTCGCCAAACGGATAAGGCCGCGCTCCAACAGGTCGGGTTCACCGCCAAGTCCGATACGGATGTGACCAGCCAGGCCAAAGTGCTCGCCCGGCGCGACGATGAGACGATCTTGCGCCCAAAGCGCTTCCGACAGCGCCAGGGTGTCTTCGACCCCGACAACGCGAGGAAAGTACATGCAGCCGGCCTGCGGCAGCGCGCCGTCCAGCAAGCCCTCTTGGATCATGGCGCGGATATGCGGCTCCACCGCCGACCGCGTCGCGCCAAGGCAGGCGCGCCAATGGGCGTCGAAGGGCTCAAGATCCTCGAGCACCAAGGCGCCGATGGCGTGGGTCAGTTTGGAGACCGCAAGGTCGCCTTGCGGATTGGCCGCCTCGATGCGGGCGATGTCTTCGCCAGACGCCGTCAGCCAGCCGCAGCGCAGCGCAAAGAGACCGTGCACCTTGGAGAGACTGCCGGCGACGATGAACTCTGGATGCGGCGGGACCGCGCCCGCCTCCCCCAGGAAGTCAGCGTAGACGGC
Source organism: Caulobacter sp. 73W (assembly GCF_041021955.1). Taxonomy (GTDB): domain Bacteria; phylum Pseudomonadota; class Alphaproteobacteria; order Caulobacterales; family Caulobacteraceae; genus Caulobacter. Next base: position 3,807,604 of record NZ_CP158375.1, on the reverse strand, counting down.
GTCGATCAGCACCTTAACCGATCGCTTGCGTGCGACCTGGGCGATGTCATCCAGAGCCTGCCGGCTCAGGGCCGCGCCCGTTGGATTGTGAAGCTGGGTCAGCAGGATGAGCCGCGTGTCTGGGCGGATGGCGACTTCGAGCTCGGCGGGATCGACGGAAAAGTGCGGCGCCCAGCGCGGAAGCAGATCGACCACCGCGCCAGCCTCGCGGGCCAGGGTCGCCAGAAGGTCAAAGCCCGGCGTCTCGACAAGGACGCGCTCGCCCGGCTGCACAAAGGCGCGAATGGCCATGGCCATGGCGCTGGTGGCGCCGGCCGCGCCGATCACCTGATCGGGCGACACCCCGGCGCGCTTGGCCACGGCCTGCGCCACAAACCGGTTTCCCGACGCAAAGACACTCTCGTAACGGTCGGTGACCTTGTCGGAGAAGGCGCGGCCGATGACGCCGGCAAGAAGCTCCGTCGGCTCTGGAATGGTGGAGTCGAACAGAACGATCGCTTCAGGCGTCTCGGCGCAGCGGGCGAGCGCTGTGCGCACCCACCGCGAATACCCCTCCTCAAGCGCGGGGCCATCAAGGCGCTCCCGCGCGGTCGAGACTGTCAACGGCCGCCCCCTCTACACACTCTGCTCGTGCGGCGTTCAAAAAGCACGCAACCAGCCACGCTAGAGATCGTAATCCGCGCTCATGGATTTTCTTGTCTTTGTTCTGCTTGACGAAAGGGCTTTGCGCATCCGCTATGCGCACGGGAAGCGAAACGAACATAAGCTATGTCATCAAAACTCGACGCCATCGACATCAAGATCCTGACCCTCATGCAGCGGGACGCGTCGATATCGACCGCCGATCTCGCCGAGCGGGTGGGCCTGTCGCAATCGCCTTGCTGGCGAAGGATTCAGCGCCTCCGCGAGGAAGGCTACATCACCTCCGTCGTCGCCATCGTCGACCCGCGCAAGCTCGGCTTCACGATGCAGATTTTCGCCCAGGTGAAGATGACGACCCTGACCGAGAAGGAACGGGCCGACTTCTATCGGCAGGTGGAGAACATCCCCGAGATCCTCGAATGCTGGACGGTCTTTGGGGAGATGGACGCGATGATGAAGATCCTGGCTCCCGACGTGGTCTGGTATCAGGACTTCGTCTTCGCCGTGCTCCTCAAGTTGCCGGGGGTGATCGACGTCCGCTCCATTGTCACTCTGGCGGAGTCCAAGAGCACGACGGCCGTGCCATTGCAGGCGCGTCAATTCCGCTGAGGCGGCCTTCAGGCCCGATCCATGCCCACGAGCTTGACCAGGCGCATAAATCATTCACCACACCCCGTCGGCGCTTGCGTCAAAGACTGAAAAATCCGACCGCCCAAGGCTAGCCTGTCGTCCAAGAGGAAGCCCGATGACGTTCACCCGCCGCGCCCTGATCGCCGCCGCAGCCGCCGCGCCCGCCGCCGCGCAAGCCGCGACCACCGCACCGACGGCGGCCCCCGCCCTGCCGGCCAAGGCCGCCTTCGCCGCCATGGCGTATGTCTATCTGGACGCCGGCTCCACGCACCCGATGCCGCTGGGCGCCCGCGCTGCGCTCGAGGGGTATCTGCGCTACAAGACCCGCGCGGCCGACGCGCCAGAGCTGGACATGGGCGCCAAGGAACAGAACGTCTTGGCCAGCTTCGCCAAGCTGGTCGGCGCGACGCCGGACGAGCTCAGCATCGTGCAGTCGACGACCATGGGCGAGAACCTGATCCTTCAGGCCCTGGGCTATCCGGCCGAGCCCGGGCGCATCGTCACCGACGCCCTTCACTTCTTCGGCTCCTTCTATACCTACGGCGAGCTAAAGCGCGCCGGCGCCGACGTAGTCACCCTGCGGATGACCCGCGAAGGCGGCATCGACATGGACGAGATGGCCGCCGCCATCACAGACGGCACGCGCCTGGTGGCGATCAGCGCCGTATCGACCACCAACGGCTTCCAACATGACCTGAAGCGGGTCTGCGACATGGCCCACGCCCATGGCGCCTATGTCTATGTCGACCTGGCCCACGCCGCCGGCACGGTCCCGCTCGACCTGCGGGCCGCAGGCGTCGATTTCGCCGCGACCTCTTCCTACAAATGGCTGATGGGCGATTTCGGCCTGGGCTTCCTCTATGTGCGCAAGGAAGTCCTGCCCAAGATCAAGCGCCCCTGGTGGGGCTATCACCAGATCAGCCGCTTCCAGAGCCACGTGTTCCCCTATGACGCGCCGGGCGACGCGGTGGCCGACTACGCCGCCCGCCCCGACGCCACCGGCGTCTTCGCCATGGGCACGACCTCGTGGACCGGCGTCGTGCAGCTGGATCACACCTTGCCCTGGATCCAGTCCATCGGGGTGGAGCGCATCCAGGCCTGGCGCCAGCCGATGATCGACGCCGTCCAGACCGAATTGCGGCGCCGCGGCTACGAGCCCCTCACCCCGCTCGACAGCAAGACACCGCTGGTCGCCTTCGCCCTCAAGGACGCGCGCGCCAAGTTGCGCGACCCGCTGGCCAAGGGCGGCGTCCGCATGACGGTCGCCCAGAACCGCTTCCGGGTCTCCGTTTCCGTCTTCAACGACATGAACGACATCGACCGTCTCCTCAACGTCCTGCCCAAGGCGCCGCCCGCATGAAACGTCTTCTTCTCTCCACGGCGGCCGCCCTGCTCCTGGCCGGCGCCGGTTCGGCGATCGCGCAGTCGGAACCGCCGATCGTCTTGGCGGTCTCCAAGGACATCCCGGCCTCGGCCGCCGTCGCCCCGCCGGTGCGCTTCGTCACCAAGCACAAGACCACCATCCGCGGCCAACGGATCGACTACACGGCCACCGCCGGCGAGACCTATCTGACCTCGCTAAACGGCGAGCCGACCGCCAGCATCTTCAGCTTCGCCTACGTCAAGGACGGTCCGCGCGATCCGCGCCGGCCGGTGATGTTCGTCTTCAACGGCGGCCCCGGCTCCTCGTCGCTGTGGCTGCACATGGGCGTGGTGGGTCCGCGCCGCGTGGTGCTCGACCGCGAGGTGAACCCCAGCAACGTCCCGCCCTTCAGCGCGGGCGACAATCCCGACAGCCTGCTCGACGTCGCCGATCTGGTGTTCATCGACCCGGTCGGCACCGGCTTCAGCCGCCCGGTCGGCTCGGGCAAGGGCGAGGACTTCTGGGGCGTCGACCAGGACGCCGACTCCGTGGCCCAGTTCATCGAGCTGTGGCTGAGCGAGAACGGGCGCTGGACCTCGCCAAAGTTCCTCATGGGTGAAAGCTATGGCAGCGTCCGCGCCGCCCTCCTGCCCCGCGCCCTGATGGGCGGCCCGACCTATACGGGGGTGATGCGCGGCGTCACCGTCAACGGCATCGTCCTGCTCGGCACCACGCTGGAGGGACGCGACGTCCCCGCCAAGCCGGAAGCCGCCTTCGTCTCGGCCGCCAATGACCTGACCGCCCAGGCGGCCACCGCCTGGGCCCACGGCCGCACCAAGCATCAGCAAAAGTCGCTCGCCGCCTTCCAGGCCGAGGTCGACCAATTCGCCGCCGGCGAATACGAGGACGCCCTGCGCCGCAACGCCGCCGGCTCCCTGTCGCCCGCCGATCGCCAGGCGCTGGTCGAGCGCCTCATCGGCTACACCGGCCTGCCCGCCGACGCCTACGCCAAGGACCTGAAGGTCCCCACCGGCCAGTTCGCCCGTCAGCTTCTCGCCGACCAAGGCCTCAGCGTCGGCCTCTATGACGGCCGCTACACCCTGCCGACCGCCGGCTCCGGCAATGAGCCGGTGGCGGACGATCCGGCCATGGGGCGCTATGTCCCCGGTTTCATGGCCGCCTTCCACCAGATGCTGAGCGACGACCTCAAGGTGTCTATGAAGCGCCCCTACGGCGCCATTGTCTGGCGCGACCTGCTGTCCAAGTGGACGTGGAAACGCGCCCAGGTGCCGCCCGGCCAAAGCTTCGCCGTCGACCTGAGCACGGCCATGCGCCGCAACGAGCGTCTGCAGGTGCTGGTGGCGTCCGGCAGCTACGACCTGGTCACCACCCCGGCCGCCGCGCGCCGCAGCCTCGCGGCCGCCAACCTGCCGGCCGACCGCGTGACCTTCCGCGACTATCCGTCGGGCCACATGCTCTATCTCGGAGACACAGCCCCGGCCTTCTCCGACGACGTGCGGGCCTTGATCCGCAAGGCGTCGGGACCGAACTGACGCACTAAGGCCCGCAGACCCACCGGCCGACAAAGGTCTTGCTGGCCCCTTCGGCCCGCTCGTAGGTCAGGGTCGCGGGGGTCGGGGGCGACTCTCCGCCGCCGATCGCCGGTCCGGTCACCGCGATGCGAATGGTCTTGCCCGCGCCGCTGAACGTCGCGCCCTTCAGCATGCCGTCGAAGCCGCCGGGCGCGGCGACCCGCTCGACATAGCCGGCCACCTTCACCACGCCTTGGGCCGCGTCCTTGGACGCCACGTCGCCCATGGCGAGCAGCAGCGGCGTAGCGCCGGCGGTGGAGAAGCTGCAGCCCAGTTCGCCCGCCAGCTTGGCGCCCTCCACGTCGGCCGGGGTCAGGGCGTCGAGGCGGATTTCTGAGCCATCGCCGCCGACGGTCGCGCCTCCGCTGGCCACGGGCGGCTGCGGCGTCGGCGCCGCTGGCGCCTGAGTTGTCGGCGGCGCGTTTGGCGCGACCTCTTTCGGCTCCTCCGGCCCTGAACAGGCGGCGAGCGCGAGGACCGCGACTACCAGTCCGGACGAGGCGATGCGATGGCGGGCCATGGCTGATCCTTCGAACACAGGCATGGACTACGCCGCGCCGACCGCGTCGGTTCCGAACGCCCCCTACTGGGCGATCGGCGCGCCGTTGCGCCAGACCGCCTCAATGGTCCGGCTGTTGGCGATGTCGGCGGTCGGGTCGGCGCGCAGAACGAGGAGGTCGGCTCGGCATCCCGCCGCCAGGCACCCGCGATCCTTCAGACCCATGAGCGCGGCGCTGGACGCGGTGGCGGCGGTTAGGGCCTCAACCGGCGTCAGCCCGGCCTGCACGAAATGACCCAACTCCAGATGCTCGGCGAAACCGGGGATGCGCAGCGGCGTCACGCCGGAGTCGGTGCCGAAGGCGATCTTGCCGCCCCCAGCGTGGACGCGGCGCAGGTTGGCGATGTTCATGCTTACCGCGGCGCGCGACGGCTGCGCCTTGTCCAGGGCCGCCTGGCGCCATTGCGCGTCGTTCAGCTGCGCCTCCAGCGCCGGGGTCACGGCCATGCGGAAGAAGGGGTCCTTCAGCCACTCCGGATGCTCGGCGTAGATGTATTCGGCCTCGTTGATGTTGACCGTCGGGATGTACCAGACGCCCCGTTCGCGCAGGAGCGTGGTGAACTCCTCGTCGACGGGCATGTCCCGCACGCCGTGCCCGATCACGTCGGCGCCGGCGCGCACGACGCCCTTGGCGTCGGCCAGGGCGTGGATGTGGACGGCGGCCTTGAGGCCCCGGCGATGCGCCTGGTCGATGGCGGCGGCATAGACCTCCGGCGTCATCTTGGGCGACTGGCCGTTCAGGTCGTCGACCCAGACCTTGATCATGTCGACGCCGGCGTCGGCCATCGCGTCCACCGCCTTGCGGGCGGCTTCAGGCGTCGTCGGCCGCATCACACTGGCGGGCGGCTTCATGCGGGCCGGAGGCGCGCCATCGACCGCGCCGACACCGCCGCCGGCTCCATACAGGTCCGCGCCGCCATGTGCGCCGCCGCGCCATTCCCGCCTCAGCGTGTGGAAGAGCTCGGCGTTCATGCCCAGCGCATTGACGGCCACCACGCCGTAGCGCTGGAACTGCGCCAGATCGCGCCCGACCGTCTCGCGCGAATAGTTGTGCCCGCCGACATCCAGACCCTGGACCATGCCGACGTGACTGTGGGCGGTGACGAGGCCCGGCATGACGAACCGGTCCCCCAGATCGACGCGCTTGGCGCCGGCCGGCGCGGCGACTTCTGCTTGCGGGCCGGAGGCGACGACCTTGCCGTCCTTGATGACCACGCGCGCCTTGTCGATCACCGCCGAGCCGTCGAACAGACGTTCCGCATCGAGCACGGTGACCGCCTGGGCGGCGGCCATATCGACATTGAGCAGCAACGCCATCGCCGCCGCCGAGCAGACCAGCCGCTTGTTCATCGCAAATCTCCCGAAACTCTCGTCCGCCTAACGTCCACGGCGCGCCTCAAGGCGCCTTGATCGCCGGGTAGACTCCAGCCGCCGACAGGCGGTCCAGCCTTGGATCGCTGTCGGGACGGCCCAGGACTTGAACCATACCCAGGACGAACAGGTCATTGGCCGGGTCGATCCAGAACCAGGTGCCGGCCGCGCCGCCCCAGCTGTAGCTGCCCTTGCCCACCGGCGTGCCGGCCTTAGCCGGGTCCATGACGGTGGCGAAGTCCAGGCCGAAGCCGACGCCCGGGCCCAGCGGCTGCTTGGCCAGCGAGGCCGCCGTCAGGTGGTTCTCGCGCATCAGCTCCACGGTCTGCGCCTTGAGCAGGCGCTTGCCGCCCAGTTCGCCGCCGTTCAGCAGCATCTGTGAGAACCTGGCGTAGTCGGCCACGGTCGAGACAAGCCCGCCGCCGCCCGACTCCACCGCTGGCGGCTTGGACACGTCCAGCACCATGAAGCCCTGCGCCGGGACCACCTTCTTGTCGGCGGGGTTGATCAGGTAGAGCGAGGCCAGACGCCCCTGCTTCTCCGCCGGGACCCAGAAGCCGGTGTCGACCATGCCCAGCGGCGAGAAGATGCGCTCTTGCATGAAGGCGCCTAGCTTCTTGCCGGACAGGCGCTCGACGATGAGGCCCTGCAGATCGACGGCGACGCTGTACTTCCACTGCTCGCCCGGCTGCCCCATCAGGGGAATGGCGGCCAGGGTCTTCAGGAAGGCCTCCGGCGTCGGCGAGCCCAGCAGGCCGCTGTCGCGGTAGGCCTTGTCCACGGGATTATCGACCTGCAGGCCATAGGCGAAGCCGGCCTGGTGGCTCATCAGCTCGCGCATGGTGGCCGGACGCTTGGCCGGCTCAGTGACCATCTTGCCGTCCGGCCCGACGCTCTTGAACACTGTCAGGTTCGCCAGCTCCGGCAGGAACTTGGTGATCGGGTCGTCTAGGCCCCACTTGCCCTCCTCGTACAGCATCATCAGCGCCACGCCGGTCACGGGCTTGGTCTGGGAGTAGATGCGGAAGATGGTGTCGGCCTTCAGCGGCGCGCCGGTGGTCAGGTCGCTCTTGCCATAGATGTCGTAGTGCAGCGCCTTGCCGCCCTTGGACACATAGGTGATCACCCCGGGCAGCCGGCCCTGGTCGACCAGGGCGTGCATGGAGCTGTCCAGCTGCTGGAAAGCCGCGTCCTGGGTGGCCGCGGCCGGCGCGGCGTTCTGGGCCTGGCAGGCCGGCGCGGTGGCGAGGATGGCGGCGATGGCCGCCGCGGCCAGTTTGAAACGTCGCGTCATGACTGTCCCTGAGAGCTGCTCGCGCAAGCTGTATAGGTCCAGCTTAACGCTGCTAAGACAGCCCGCCAGCTATTTCGCGCGGTCCACCAGGGCCTGATAGACGAGGTTGCGCGTCTCGGCGTCGAGGCCCGAACCGACGCCGCCCAGGCGCTGGATCATGCCGACGAAGAACAGGTCGTTGGTCGGATCGGCCCAGAACCAGGTGCCGGCCGAACCGCCCCAGCTGACGGTCCCCTTGCCCACCGGCGCATTGCCCAGCAGCGGGTCCACCGACACCGCCATGTTCAGGCCAAAACCCAGGCCTGGCCCGAACGGGAACGGACGGATGCCGTCGGAGGTGACCGAGAAGCTGGGCGGCAGGTGATTTGAGCCCATGATGGCGATGCTGGTCGGCCGCACGATCCGCACCCCGTCCAGCTCGCCGGCGTTGAGGATCATCTGGCAGAAGCGCGCATAGTCCCGCGCGGTGGAGACCAGCCCGCCGCCCGCGGACGGGGCCAGGGGCGGCTGCAGCACGTCGCGCCAGCGGGGGGTCGGCGGCTCGGCCAGGCGGTTGGTGGAGTAGTCGATGTCGTACAGGGTCGCCAGGCGGCGGCGCTTTTCCGGCGCCACATAGAAGCCGGTATCGACCATGCCGAGCGGATCGAAGATCTTGGTCTTGAAGAAGTCCGGCAGGCTCATGCCCGACAGGCGCTCGATGATGTGACCCTGGATGTCGGTGGCGATGCTGTAGCGCCACATCTTGCCCGGCTGGCAGAACATGGGCTGCTCGGCGATGCGGCGGACCATGTCGGAGAGGCTGTCGGCGGTCAGCACACCGGCTTCCAGATAGGCGCGGTCCGGCGGACTGTCCCCGGCAAGGCCATAAGCGAACCCCGCCGTGTGTGTCATCAGTTCGCGCATGGTCGGCGGCCGCGTCACGGGCTCGACGGCGGTGATGGCGCCATTGGCGTCGGCCGTCTTGAACACCTTCAGATCAGTGAACTCTGGGATGAAGTAGGTGACCGGATCGTCCAGGCCCCAAAGCCCCTGCTCGTAGAGCATCATCATGGCCAGGGCCGTGATCGGCTTGGTCTCGGAGCGGATGCGGAAGATCGCATCGCTCGTCATCGGGTCGCCCAGGTTGATGTCCCGCTGACCATAGGCCCGCAGCTGGACGATCTTGCCCCGCCGCGCCAGCAGGGTAACCCCGCCGGCGATCTGGTTGTTGGTCACGGTGCGCCGCATGGCGTCGTCCAGACGCCCCAGGCGCGCGGGGTCGAAACCCACGTCCTCGGGCCGGCCGAAGCTCAGCCCACCGGGCGACCGGGCGGCCAAGGCTCTGCCGCCGCCCAGACCGAACATGCCGGCTAGGGCGCGGAGCATGACCACCCGACGGTTCATTTTGGCCGGAACCGCTTGCTTGTCGGGAAGCCCTTGGGCGCCAGCTTGCCGGCCCCCGCGCGCTTGCCGATCCACTCGCGCCATTCCATCCACTCACGGCGACGCCCCGCGGTGTCGATCCAGGCGGGACCGGTCTCCTGGTTGAAGACCAGGGTGTCGCGCAGGCCGCCCTCACGGTAGCTCTGCAGCTTCACGCCCTTGCCGCGCGGCATTTCCGGCAGCTCTTCCAGCGGGAAGATCAGGATCTTGGCGTTGTCGCCGATCACCGCCACCTGGTCGCCGATGACCTCGGTGCAGCTCAGGGCGCCCTTGTCGTCGACGGTCATCACCTGCTTGCCGGCGCGGCGGTTGGCCAAGGCCTCCTCCTCCGGCATCAGGAAGCCGTAGCCGGCCTTGGACGCCATGAAGCGCTTGCGGCCCGGCTTGTGCGGGAAGACGTCGATGATCTTCACCTTGTCGTCCAGGTCGATCATCAGGCGCAGCGGCTCGCCATGCCCGCGTGCGCTCGGCAGCTTGTCGCAGCCGATGGTGAAGAACCGTCCGTCCGAGGCGAAGATCAGCAGCTTGTCGGTGGTCTCGGCCGGAACGACGAAGCCCAGCTTGTCGCCTTCCTTGAACTTCAGTTCCGAAGGATCCTCGACCTTGCCCTTGGCCGCGCGGATCCAGCCCTTGTCGGACAGGATGACCGTGATCGGCTCACGCGGGATCATGGCTTCCAGGGCGGCTTCGGTATCGACCTGCGGCGCGTCGGCGAAGGCCGAACGGCGCTTGCCCAGCTCAGTGCCCGGGCCCAGGGTCTCTCGCACGTCGCGCAGGCCCACGCCGACCAGCTTCCACTGGGCGTCGTCGGAGGCCAGCATGGCCAGGATGCCGTCGCGCTCTTCCGCCAGTTCGGCGTGCTCGCGGCGGATCTCCATCTCCTCCAGCTTGGCCAGTTGGCGCAGGCGGGTGTTGAGGATGGCGTCGGCCTGGATGTCGGTCAGCTCGAACGCGGCGATCAGCTTCTGCTTCGGCTCGTCCTCGTAGCGGACGATGCGGATCACCTCGTCCAGGTTGAGGTAGGCGATCAGCAGGCCGGCCAGGATGTGCAGGCGGGCCTCGATCTTGTCGAGGCGGAAGCGGGCGCGGCGGACCAGCACCTCGCGGCGGTGATCAAGGAACGCCTTCAGCGCCGGCTTCAGCCCCATGACGCCCGGGGTGCCCCGCGCGTCCAGCACGTTCATGTTGACCGGGAAGCGCTGCTCCAGCGCCGAGAGCTTGAACAGGCTCTCCATCAGCACTTCGGGCTCGACGTTGCGGTTCTTGGGCTCGAGGACCAGACGAACGTCCTCGGCGCTCTCGTCGCGCACGTCGCCCAGCAGGGCGGCCTTCTTGCTGTCGATCAGGTCGGCCAGCTGCTCGACCAGATCGGACTTCTTCACCTGGTACGGAATCTCGGTGACGACGATCTGGTACGTCCCCCGCCCCGTTTCTTCCTTCTCCCACTTGGCGCGGACGCGAACGCCGCCGCGGCCGGTCTCGTAGGTCTCCAGCAGGGACGACTTCGGCTCGACGATGACGCCGCCGGTCGGAAAGTCCGGACCCAGCACGCGCTCCATCAGGTCGGCGGTGGTCGCGTCCGGACGTTGCAGCAGCACCAGGCAGGCGTCGATCAGCTCCGCCGCGTTGTGCGGCGGGATCGAGGTGGCCATGCCGACCGCGATGCCAGACGAGCCGTTGGCCAGCAGGTTCGGGAAGCCGGCCGGCAAGACCGTCGGTTCTTCGTCCTGGCCATCATAGGTGGGACGGAAATCGACCGCGTTCTCGTTGATGCCGTCGAGCAGAAGCGTCGCCGCCTCCGTCATCCGGCATTCGGTGTAGCGCATGGCCGCGGCGTTATCGCCGTCGATATTGCCGAAGTTGCCCTGCCCCTCGACCAGCGGGATGCGCTGGGCGAAGTCCTGGGCCAGACGCACCAGGGCGTCATAGATCGACTGGTCGCCGTGCGGGTGGAAGTTACCCATCACCTCGCCGACCACCTTGGCGCACTTGCGCGCGGCGGCCTCGGGGTTCAGGCGCATGTTGTGCATGGCGTAGAGCACGCGCCGGTGAACGGGCTTCAACCCGTCGCGCACGTCCGGCAGGGCCCGCGAACTGATGGTCGACAGGGCATAGGCGAGATAGCGCTTGGACAGCGCCTCGCTGAGCGGCTCTTCGATGATGCGGTCGTCGCCGCCGTCACCGCCAGGGGGGAGGAAAGGCTTGTTCATTCCGAATCGATTGTAAGTCAGAGCCGACTATTTAGTCAGGCCCAGCGACCTTGTCCCCCAATGACGGCGGCGAAATGGCGTCAAATCGCCCTCCGCAGCTCCAGAGCGCCGCACAACATCAGCACCGCGCCGCTCATTCGGTCGATCCAGCGGCGCGCCCTGACGCCGATGGCGTGGCGGAAGACCGAGACGCCGGCGACGATCACGCACCACCACAGCATCGAGCCTACCAGCACGCCCAGGGTGGTCGTGGCCGCCGCCGAGGGGCTGAAGCCGGTCTTGGGCGCCAAGGCCGCGAAGATCGCCACGAACATGATGATGGTCGGCGGGTTGGTCAGGGTGAGCAGGAGGGCCGAGCCCAGCGCCTTGGGCCAGGCGGCATGGAGCCCCGGCGCGGCTTGCGCGTCCGCCTTGCGCCAGAAAGACCGCAGGCCCAGCCAGATCAGGAACAATCCGGCGGCCAGGTGCAGCGGCTTCTCGTATTCCAGCATGAAGGCCGACACGCCGGCGAAACCCAGGGCGGCCACCGCCGCATAGACCCCGTCGCCCAGGGCGATCCCGGCCCCGGTCGCCAGGCCCGGCCGCCATCCATCGGTCAGGGTCCGCCGCATGCACAGAAGACTCATGGGTCCGACGGGCGCGGCCACGGCCAGGCCGATCCCCATGGCCTTCAGGAACAGAAGAGACATTGATTTCAATCCTTTGCGTCAAAATGCGAAAAGCCCCGCGACGTCGTCGCGGGGCTTTCGGGTTCTCGTGGAGTTGTCGGAGTTTTCGGGCCTATCGGCCGCCCAGTCTCCCGCCTCGCCCACGCCCAAGCGCCGCCGCGCCGCCAGTCTGGCGACGTTGCTGCTGTTGGACCTGTTGTTTGCCGGCGCGAAGCATGGCTGTGGTCATAGCCGAGATATCGCCGTTCGCAAGCACTTCCCCACGACGCCCCGTCAGTACCCCGCCGCCAGACCACCCCGCCGCGGGTCGGCGATGCCGATCAGCGAACCGTCCGGCTCCCGCGCCACCGCGTGGATCGAGCCGAAGTGCCAGTTGTAGGGCGTGGTGACCTTCACCGAGACGCCGTAGTGCGCCTTCATGTCGGCGCGGGCCTGTTCGGACAGCCGCCCCTCGATGGTTAGGGGCCGGGACGCCTGCGCACCCTGGAAGCGGGGCGCATCCACCGCCTGCTCCAACGGCATGCCGTAGCCGATGTAGTTGATCAGGGTCAGGGCCACAGCCCGCGAGGTCAGGCCCGGCGAGCCGAGCGCCAGGGTCGGCGCACCGCCCTTGGCGACCATGGTGGGCGGGAAGCCGCCGACCACGCGACGCCCCTCGCCCAGGTTCTTGCCCGGAAAGTAGTTGCCGCTGTTGACCACCACCCCGTCCACCACCAGGCCGGTGGCGAAGGTCGTGCCTTTGACGCTGTGGGTCAGAGAGACGACGTTCCCGTCCTTGTCGGCGACCACGATGTGGTCGGTGTCCGAGGCGTGCGGGTCGCTGTGGTCGAACCCGCCGGCCAGGCTGAAGCCGCCGGCATGCGCCAGCTTGCCGGTGACGGAGGCCTTGGGCATCGCCCCGTCGATCAGGCCGGTCAGCTGGCTGGCGAAGCTCTTCGACAGCAGGATGTCGCTGGGCACGTTAAACGACGCCGGGTCCTGAATGTAGCCGTCGGTCAGGTCCTCGGCGAAGGCGAAGGCCTGGCGCAGGCGATACAGCGTCTCGGCCGACTGGGTGTAGTGGCCCATCGCCTTGAAGTCCCAGGGCTCGGCGATGTTCAGCACCATCGCGATCAGCGAGCCCGCCGTGCCCGGCGGCGGCGAGGAGATGATCTCGTGGCCCTTGAAGCTCGACTTCAGGGGCTGCTCCCAGCGCACCTTGTAGCCGGCCATGTCTTCCAGGGTGAGTGCGCCGCCGGTCTTCTGGACCTCGGTCACGAACTTGCGGCCCCATTCACCGGTGTAGAAGTAATCTGGCCCGTCGGAGGCCAGGCGGCGCATGGTGGCGGCCAGGCGCGGACGGGTCACCTTGCTGCCCACCGGCGGGACATAGCCGTTCGGCAGGAACTCCTCGCGCCCCGAGGGGTAAGCTGAAAGCCGGCTCAACGCCGCATCGGCCATTTCCCCGTACAGGAACGAGTACATGGGGAAGCCATTCTCCGCGAGGCGTATGGACGGCTCCCAATACTGGCTCCACTTCAGGGTTCCGAACCGGTCGGCGGCGGCTTTCAGGCCCGCGACCTCGCCCGGAACCGCCACCAGGCTGCCAGAGGTGACCTCCACCGGCGGGCCGCCGCCGGTCACCTGCGCCCAGCCGGCGACCGTGGGCGCGCCCTTGGCGGTGTGGTCCAGTTCAGCGTCCAGGTAATGATACTGGCCGGTCTTGGCGTCGTAATAGAGGGCCGACAGAGCGCCGGCCAGGGTGACCATCTGCGGCTCGACCACGCTCTGCATGATCGCCCCGGTCAGGGCCGCGTCCATGGCGTTGCCGCCGCGTTTGAGGACGTCGAGCATGGCCTGGGTGACCAGCGGGTGGCCGGACGACGCCATCGCCTTTGGCGCATGGGCGGCGGGCTTGGCCCCCTGCTCCTGCGCGGCCGCGACGCCGCCCGACAAGATCAGAGCCGCACCCGCGGCCAACACGCGCTTCAACATCCCAAATCCCCCTGAACTTCCCAATGAGGGCATGCTGCAGACTGAATCCGCCCAAGCGCAACATGGAACAGGGTTCGACGGGGCGTGACACCCTCGGCGCCTAAAGCCGGTCGCTGTCCGCCAGCTTGTCGGTCAGCCAGACCCGCGCCGGCGGCAAGGGGCGGTTGAGCGGTCCGAACACGAACTGCTCCAGGAAGTGGCCGGTGATGTCGAGCCCGGCCTTCACGTCGCCCGGGCCAAGGCCGCCCTGCGCCGTCAGCATGAACATCGGCAGGGGGAAGAGCTTGTCCTTGTACGGCTCGCCCGCTTCGCGGCTGACCGCCCGGCCGGTGCGCGGGCTGACATAGATCAGGTCATCCAGCGCGCCCGTCGCAGCGCACTTGGACAGGTCCAGGCCAAAGCCAAGCTCCGCCAGCAGGCCCGCCTCGAAGCGCACATAGACAGCCGGCCAGATCTCCGGCCAGCTGAGGGCGGAGACCAGGGCCTCGAACGCCATGAACGCGCCGGGATGCGGCTCCCGCTCCGGCAGGGCGGCGGCGGCCACGGCGGCGGCGGACGCCAGACCCGCCAGGGCCAGCGGATCGTCGAACAGCGCCCCGACCCCCTCGCCCACCGGCTCCACATGGGCGGAACCCAGCTGGTCGGAGACCCGGGCGCGATAGCGGACGATGACGCGGCTTCCCGCCTGCAGGATCGGCTTCATCCGCCGCGAGGTCCCGCCGGCGACATGGGCAGCGAACTTGCCCCGCTCGGCGGTCAGCAGCTCGACGATGGCGCCGCTCTCGCCATGGGCGCGGGCGGACAGCACGAAGGCGTCGTCCTCCCACTCCATCGGATCAGACGTCGAAGTCCAGGCCCAGGTCCGAATAGGTGCCCCGCTCCTCGGCCCAGTTCTCCTTGACCTTCACATGCAGGAACAGGTGGACCTTACGGTCGAGGATGTCGGTCAGCTCGGTGCGCGAGGCTTCGCCGATCCACTTCAGGGTCTGGCCGCCCTTGCCGATGATGATGGCGCGCTGGCCGTCACGCTCGACCAGGATGGTCTGCTCGATGCGGACCGAACCGTCCTGGCGTTCCTCGAAGGCCGTGGTCTCCACGCTGGCCGCGTAGGGCAGCTCTTCGTGAACGCGCAGATAGACCTTCTCACGCGTGATCTCGGCGGCCAGCAGGCGGACCGGCAGGTCGGCGGTCTGGTCTTCCGGATAGAGCCACGGGCCGGCCGGCATCAGCTCGGCCAGGCGCGCCTTCAGGTCGTCGACGCCCTCGCCCTTGGTGGCGGAGATCATGAAGACCTCCGAATAGACGCCGGTGTCGAACAGCTCCTTGGTCACCGCCAGCAGCGTCTCGCGCTTGATGCCGTCGATCTTGTTCAGGGCCAGGATCACCTGGCGGCCAGCTTCCTTCAGACCCTGGATGATGGTCTGGACGTCCTCGACCGAGCGGTGATCGCCCGCCTTGGCGCCGCTTTCACGCACGGCCAGTTCGGCCTGCACGTCGACCAGGTGAACCACCGTCTCGGCCCCCTCGGCCCCGCTCCAGGCGGAGCGGACCATGGCGCGGTCCAGGCGGCGGCGCGGCTTGAAGATGCCGGGCGTGTCGACCAGCACGATCTGGGCGTCGCCCTCGATAGCCACGCCCCGCACGGGGAAGCGCGTGGTCTGCACCTTCTGGGTGACGATGGAGACCTTGGCCCCCACCAGTCGGTTGACCAGGGTGGACTTGCCGGCGTTCGGGGCGCCGATGATGGCCGCGAAACCGGCCCGGGTGTTCTGTTCAGTCATTTCTGGCCCTCGCGGTCGAGCATGGCTCGCGCGGCCGCCTTTTCTGCTTCCTGTCGCGAACGCCCTTCGGCGGTCACGGGTTCGACGCCCTTGACGCTCACCTGCACGGTGAAGATCGGCGCATGATCGGGTCCGGTCCGGCCGGTGACCTCATAGGCGGGCAGCGGGCGACCACCGCCCTGCGCCCATTCCTGAAGTTGGGTCTTGGAATCGCGGCGGCTCTTCGGGCCGGCCTCGAAGGCTTCCGCCCACAGGTTCAGGATCACTTCCTGAGCCGCCGGCAGGCCGCCGTCCTTGTAGAGCGCGGCGATCAGCGCCTCGCAGCCCCCGGCCAGGACCGAGCCGCGTTCGCGCACCCCGATCTTGGTGGCCGAGGCCGACATGCGCAGGGCCGAGCCCAGGTCGATCTCCCGCGCCACCTTCGCGCAGGTCTCGCGGCTGACCAGCCCGTTCAGCAGCGGGGCGAGCTCGCCTTCCTTGGCCTTGGGATGACGCTCCGCCAGGGCCTCGGCGACGACCAGACCCAGGACGCGGTCGCCCACGAACTCCAGAACCTCGTTGTCCTCGGTCTTCTTGGCCCCGTCGCCGACGCTGGCGTGGGTCAGGGCGCGCTCAAGCAGGGCGCGATCCTTGAAGACGTAGCCGATCCGCGCTTCCAGCCGCTCTACAGCTTCGACGCGGGCATTCATCGAATGACTTTGGCGAACCGGCTCGGACGGGCGTCGAGCACCCAGGTCCAGGGCTTGAACAGCGCCGCGCCCTTGTTCCAGGACAGCAGGATGATCTGGGCCTTGCCGACCAGGTTCTCGGCCGGAACCATGCCCACGCCGACTTCCATCGGCACGCGGCTGTCGATGGAGTTGTCGCGGTTGTCGCCCATGAAGAAGTAGTGGCCTTCCGGCACGACATAGACGCCGGTGTCATCCAGCTCGCCGTCGGGACCGAAGTCGTAGGTGGTGTACTTGCGGCCTTCCGGATTGGTTTCCATGAACTGCTGCACGGCGCGGCTGAAGCCGTAGCCGGTGTCGACCTCGACCAAGTCCAGCATCTCGCGCGGCAGTTCCTTGCCGTTGATCAGCACCACGCCGCCGCGCACCTGGATGCGGTCGCCGGGCAGGCCGATCAGGCGCTTGATGTAGTCGGTGCGGTCGTCGCGGGGCAGCTTGAAGACGATGACGTCGCCGCGCTTGGGCGTGCTGGCGAAGATCCGGCCCTCGAACAGAGGCGGGCTGAACGGGATCGAGTGGCGGCTGTACCCGTACGAGAACTTGGAGACGATGATGTAGTCGCCTTCCAGCACCGTCGGTTCCATGGAGGCCGAGGGGATCGTGAACGGCTGGAACAGCAGAACCCGCAGGACGAGGGCGATCAGCAGGGCGTAGACGACCGTCTTGACGATCTCCACGAACTCGCTGACGGCGCTGGGTTTCTGCTCGGCGGCTTCGGTCATGCCGGAAGGGTCCTTTGTACGCGCACGCGCGATGATTGCGCCTAGCTAGACGCTGCATACGGGTCCGGCAAGCGTCCCGCCCGTTACTTCGGCGTTAGGAGGCCGTCAGGAGCCCTGCGGAGCCGGCAGCGCCTCGATGATCACGAAGGCCTGAGCGTAGGGATGATCGTCCGTCAGCGACAGGTGGATGACCGGAACCATGCCCTCGGGAATCAGCTCGGCCAGTCGTTCGGCCGCCCCGCCGGTCAGGGCCATGGTCGGCTGGCCGGAGCGCAGATTGACCACACCCATGTCGGCCCAATGCACGCCCCGGCGCGGCACGCCCGTGCCCAGGGCCTTGGCGCAGGCCTCCTTGGCGGCGAAGCGCTTGGCGTAGCTGGAGGCGCGGTCGGGCTTGCGCTCGGACCGGGTCCGCTCGACCTCGGTGAAGAGGCGATTGGTGAAGCGCTGGTCGAACCGGTCCAGAGATTTCTGGATCCGGCGGATGTCGCACAGGTCCGAACCGATGCCGATGATCACGCGCGCGCCTCGTTCATGAGGTTGCGCATCCGGCGCATGGCCTCGGCAAGGCCGACGAAGATCGCCTCTCCGATCAGGAAATGGCCGATGTTCAGCTCCATCACCTGCGAGATGGCGGCGATGGGTTTGACCGTCGCGTAGTCGATGCCGTGGCCGGCGTGGACCTCCAGCCCCAGGCTCTGCGCCAGGGCCGCGCCGTCCTTCAGGCGCTGCAGGATGGCGGCCGAGCGGTCGTTCTCCCCTGCCCGCATGGCGTCGCAGAACGCGCCGGTGTGCAGCTCGACCACATGGGCGCCCAGCTTGTGGGACATCTCGATCTGGGCCGGATCGGCCTCGATGAACAGGGACACCCGGCTGCCGGCCTCGCGCAGGGCGGCGACGGTCGGGCCGATGCTGTTTTGGCCCTTCACGACGTCCAGGCCGCCTTCGGTCGTCACTTCCTCGCGCCGCTCGGGCACCAGGCAGGCGGCGTGGGGATGATGCTTCAGGGCGATGCCCAGCATCTCGTCGGTGACCGCCATCTCCAGGTTCAGCGGCTTGCCGCGCCGGCGGCACAGGTCCGACAGCTCCTCGATGTCGCGGTCGGAGATATGGCGCCGATCCTCGCGCAGGTGCGCGGTGATCCCGTCGGCGCCGGCCGCCAGGGCCAGTTCCGCCGCGCGGGTGGGTTCGGGATAGGTCTCGCCGCGGGCGTTCCGGATGGTCGCCACGTGGTCGATATTGACCCCGAGCCGCAGCGTCACGCCTTCAGCCTCCGGCTGCCCGGATCCTGAACCGGGATGGCCGCCAGTTCCGGCGGCAGGGCGTCGGCCGGATAGGCCGGCACGTCCAGGGTGGCCAGGGCGATCAGCGGCACGCCCACGTCCGCGCGGCCGCCGGAGCGATCGACGATGCAGGCCGCGGCCACGACCTCGCCGCCCGCCGCCTTGATCGCGGCGATGCACTCGCGCGACGACAGACCGGTGGTGACGATATCCTCGACCATGACGACCTTCTCGCCCGGCTCGACGGTGAAGCCGCGACGCAGCTTGAACTCGCCGTCGGCGCGCTCGACGTACAGCGACCGGACGCCCAGATGGCGGGCCGTCTCGTAGCCGGGAATGATGCCGCCCACCGCGGGCGAGATCGCCACGTCCACCTTGCCCACCTGGGCGGTGATCTTGGCGGCCAGGGCCTTGCACAGGCGTTCGCAGCGCGTGGTGTCCATGAACACCAGGTTCTTCTGCAGGAACACCGGGCTGTGCAGCCCGCTCGACAACACAAAGTGGCCTTCGCGCAGGGCGCCGGCGCCACGGAATTCAGCGAGAACGTCTTCGTTGGTCATGGGCCGCTGCATACACCGCCGCAGGCCAAGGTCCAATCCGGCAGGAGGCCCGGCAAGCGGAAAGCCGGCCGGCCCCTTGATCCAGATCAGGTCAGACGCCTCCGTACTCGTCGTGACGACGCCACCAATAGCCTTGCTCGTTCCGCCCCATGGGGGCGCGATCCAGCCAGACATAGGCGTTCCACAAGGCGTCCACCCCGCGCGAATAGGTCGAGTAGGCGTGATGCACGACCCCGTCCTGGATGACGAAACTGCTCATGCCTGGCCGCTCCCGCGCATAGGTCGCCAAGTCCGTCCCGCTCGCCGCCGCGCCCTTGGCCGGTCCTTCCAGAATTGTCTCGGTCGGCATGACCGTCATCGCCTGGTCGAGCGGCGGCTCCTGCCGGTAGTTGGCGACGACGCCCCTGGCCTGCTCTGCCTCAGTGAAGGAGACCGCGTAGTCGAAGTTGAAGTCCGTCGCGTGGGACGAAGCCCAATCGAACGTCCAGCCCATGCGCCGGCGATAGGCCAGCAACCGCTCCAGCGGAGCCCGCGACACAGCCGCGAAAGCCACGTCGTGGTTCTCCAGATGAGTCACAACGCCCTCGAAACCATCGGCGATCGCCGAGCAGGAGGGGCAACCGGCCTTGTAGTCGGGGCCGAACATGAAGTGATAGATGATCAGCTGCGAGCGGCCGCGGAACAGGTCCTTCAACCCCACCTCGCCTGCTTCCGTCTCGAAGCGGTAGTCCTTCTCGACGATGGTCCAGGGCAGCGCCTGGCGCATGCGCGCCACAGCGTCGCTGCGGCGCGTCAGGTCCTTTTCCGCTTCGAGCAGTTGCAGGCGGACCTCAAGCCACCTGTCCTTGTTCACCACCGGATGAGCCGTCATCGTCTGTCTCTCCATACGCACCGCGTCGTGGCGGCGGCGATCGAACGCTAGGCGGCGCGCCGATGGCGTGGGGAGTAACAAGTGTGACGGGGTTCCCGGGCCGCCTTCTGAAGGTTCGACATCGCCGCTAGTCTGGGGCGGTTCAGCCTTGGATGGCGACAAACTCTCGGAGCCGATTTGGATTCTCTGATCACCGCCGCCGCCCGCGCCATGGCGGTCGGGGATGTCCTCGGCGCTCTCAAACGGGTCGCCCTGCGGGATGATCCGCCCGCCCTCGCCATTCGAGGGATCGCCATGGCTCGACTGGGCGACTTCGCCCGCGCAAGGTCGCTGCTGAAAGCCGCGGCGGCAGGGTTTGCTCCCACGGAGTTGGTTTACCGCGCGCGCTGCATCCTGGCTCAGGCCGAGATCGATCTCGCCTCGCGCGATCTGGCCGAGTCGTCATCCGATCTGGATGACGCGCGCACGACGCTCGAACACAGCGGGGACCGGGTGAACGCCGCTCACGCGGGCCACTTGCAAGTCCGACGACTGGTCCTGATCGGCCGCCTGCGGGAAGCCGATCAGATCTTGAGCGGCCTGAGCCCAGCCGCCCTGCCCCCGGCCTATCAGGCGGCGCATGAACTGGTCATCGCGGCCTTGAACGTGCGCCGGCTGCATGCCGCATCGGCGCGCTCGGCGATCCAGCGCGCCAAGACCGCCGCCCGCGCCGCCAGGTCCCAGGTTCTCCTGGCCGAGGTGGACCGCGCCATCGCAAGTCTTGAGTTTCCCGCCGCCAAGCTGATCCGTCAGGGCCATGAGCAGGCGATCAAGCTTGAAGAGGTCGAGCGTATTCTTGCGTCGAACACCACGGTGGTGGTCGATGGCTGTCGCCGCTCAATCTATCTGGCCGGCAGGTCTGTCGATCTCGCCAAACGACCCGTTCTGTTTGCCCTGGCGCGCGCCCTCGCTAAGGCTTGGCCGCAAGAAGCGACCCGTAGCACGCTGCTCATAGACGCCTTCGGCGCGCGGCAGGTGGATGAAAGCCACCGCGCCCGCCTTCGGGTGGAGATCGGACGCCTGCGCGCCGAACTGTTGAGCGTCTGCGGCCTCATCGCCACGCCCGGAGGCTACGCCCTTTCGCCCCAAGAGGGCTGTGAGCTTGTCCTTCTAGACCCTCCGCAGGACGGCCCTCACGCCGGGTTGCTTGGGGTTCTCTCCGACGGCGAAGCCTGGTCCAGCGCCGCCCTGGCCCTCGTCCTGGGCCGCAGCCAGCGTTCGGTGCAGCGCGCCCTCGAGGCCTTGGCCGGCGCCGGCAAGGTGCGGTCGCATGGCGATGGACGAAGCCGCCGGTGGATCGCCCCGCCAATCCCCGGTTTCCCGACAGGCTTGTTACTCATGAATTCCATCACGCCCGTATAGGCTTGCGAACATGAAACAGTCCGACGCGGAAATTCTTCGGGAGTACGGCCCCTTCGATGGGGTCGAGGGCGTCCATGGCGTGACCTTCGACGGCGAGCGCATCTGGTTCGCCAGCGGCGAAAGGCTGAACGCGCTCGACAGCGACAGCGGAGCGGTCGTCGGCTCCATCGACGTCGCCGCCCATGCGGGCACGGCTTTCGACGGTGAGCACCTTTTCCAGATCGCGGGGACCCGCATCCTCAAGGTCGATCCCAAGACAGGCGCGGTCGTCGGCTCCATCCCAGCCCCTGGCGATGGGGCCGCTTCAGGATTGGCCTGGTCGGAAGGGTCTCTCTGGGTTGGACAGTTCGCCGATCGCCAGATCCACGAGATCGACCCCGCCGATGGCAAGGTTCTGCGCAGCGTCGACAGCGACCGCCAAGTGACGGGCGTCACCTGGATCGACGGCGAGCTGTGGCACGGGTTCTGGCAGGATGAGCAAAGCGGTCTTCGCCGCCTGGATCCGACCTCAGGGCAGGTGCTTGAAGCCGTGCGCATGCCCTCGGGCGCCGTCGTCTCGGGTCTCGAAAGCGACGGGCGGGACCGCTTCTTCTGTGGCGGCGGCCCCAGCGGTCTCGTTCGCGCCGTCCAGAAGCCCCCTCGCTAGCCTCGTGCAGCCAAAGGCCGGCATGAGCCCCTCCGCGCGCCTGACTCTGTCGGCTTGCATCAGCCTGTGCGCCTCACCGGTATTTGGCTTCATGGCGGCGAGCGCAGCGCTCCAGCCAAGCCCGCTGGCGACTCTATGCGCAGCCACATCCCTGCCCCATCTGAATGGAATGGCGGTGATGTACGCCTTGATGGCGGCCGCTCATTCTCCAGCCTGGATCAGGCTGGCGTCGGCGAGACGTAGAACCTCCTAAATCCCGTGTCGCAATTCACCTTGCGGCCGCTCGAACACGAGCAGCCTAGACCTGCGTCTCGATCGCCCGCTTGGCCTGGGTCAGCGCCGACTCGTCGCGTTTGTAGAAGGTCCACTGCTTGATCCGCTTGGGCGTGACGAGCCCCGCCTTGACCAGCACCTTCATGTGCTCGCTGAGCGTCGGGGCCGAAACCCCCAGCTTGTCGGCGATGAACACGCCGCAGACCCCGTCCTCCACCAGATCCCCATCCACTTGCGGCGGGAAATGCGTGACCGGGTCCTTCAACCACTCCAGCACCAGCAGGCGCTTGTCATTGGCCAGGGCGCGGAAAATCTCGGCGAGCTCCATTTAGGGAATTTGCCAATCGACTAATTCCATGTCAAGGAATCCTGGCCGTAATGCTGGAACCTGAACCATGCCGACCTACTCGTTCGTCACGCTTGACGTGTTCACCGACACCCGCTTCGGGGGCAATCCGCTGGCGGTGTTCACCGACGCGCGCGGCCTGACGGGCGAGCAGATGCAGGCCCTGGCGACCGAGTTCAATCTCAGCGAAACGACCTTCATCCTGCCGCCGGAAGACCCGGCCAACACGGCGAGGGTGCGCATCTTCAACCCCTCCGCCGAGATGCCCTTCGCCGGCCATCCCAGCGTCGGCACCGGATATGTCCTGTCCAAGATGCGCGGCGGCGACGCCCTGCGGTTGGAGGTTCCGGCCGGCATCGTCGAGGTGACGATCCAGCGCGACGCCGACGGGCAGCCCACGGGCGGCATAATCGCAGCCCCGCAGCCGTTATCCACCGGCATGATCCTGCCGGCGGACCACGCGTCCGCCTGCGCCGGACTGCATGTGTCCGACCTGGTGACCGACACCCATCCGCCGATCCTGGCCAGCACCGGCAACCCGTTCTTCTTCGCGGAGGTGACCCCGGAGGCCCTGACCCGCGCCGCGCCGAACCTGGCGGCGTTCCAGACTGCCCTCGCCGCCCATTCGGACCAGCTCGAAACCCAGCGACTGGCCCTGCACCTCTATGCCCGCGACCCTAACGCCAAGAATGGGGGCCGCATCCGCGCCCGGATGTTCGCGCCCCTGTCCGGAACCTGGGAGGACGCCGCCACCGGCAGCGCCAACGTCACCCTGGCCGCCCTGCTGTTGTCCTTCACCGACGCCGACGAAGGCGCGTGGGAGATCATCCAGGGCGTGGAGATGGGCCGCCCTTCCCTGCTCAGTGCCACCGCGCGCCGAACCGCCGACGGCATCCGTGCGACCGTCGGCGGCGGCTGTGTGCCGGTCCTGAAGGGCGAGGCCGAGCTTTAGCCTCAGTACGGGCTGGCGGTCGGACGGACGATCAGCTCGCTGACGTCAACGTCCTGCGGCTGCTCGATCGCATAGACGATGGCGCGGGCGATGGCGTCCGGCTGGATGGCGATGCGACGGAAGGCCTTCATCCCCTCACGCGACGCCTCGTCGGAGATGGTGTCGGCCAGTTCGGACTCCACCACGCCCGGCGACACCACGGTGACCCGCAGCTTGTCGGTCTCCTGGCGCAGGCCGTCAGAGATCGCGCGCACCGCGAACTTGGTGGCGCAGTAGACCGCGGCGGTGGGCACCACGGAGTGCGCGCCGATCGAGGCGATGTTGACGATGTGGCCGGAGCCTTGCGCCTCCATGTGCGGCAGGGCGGCGGCGATCCCGTGCAGGACGCCACGGATGTTGACGTCAATCATCCGGTCCCACTCATCCAGCTTCAGGGCGTTGAGCGGCGACAGCGGCATGACGCCGGCGTTGTTCACCAGCACGTCGATCTTGCCGAACTCGGCGACCGCGGCGGCGACGAAGGTCTCGACGCTGGCCCGGTCGACGACGTCGACGGCGTGGAAGCGGGCCGAACCGCCGGCCTTGGTGATCTCGTCGACCAGGACAGCCAGGCGGTCGGTGCGGCGGGCGCCGACCACCACATGGGCGCCGCGTTGGGCCAGCAGGCGGGCGGTACCCTCGCCGATGCCGCTGCTGGCGCCGGTGATGACGACGACCTTGCCTTGAAGAGTTTGGACGCTGGACATTTGAAGACCTCGTATCTGCGGAGCGGCCCTGTCGGCCGGGTGAGGTCAACATCCGCCCAGACGAGGCGCGGGCGGTAGATCAATACTGGCCAAGGATTGCCTGATCCTCCAGGATCACATTCGACCGATGGCGGAGCCAAGATCGCGCCCGTAGAGATGATCGCGCAAGGGTAAGGAGATCACGATGGAAGCCCGGACAGAGCTGGCCGACTTGATTGAACAATTCACGGGAAGCGACGGCGTGCATGAGACCGCCCTGCCCCACGTCGTCCTGATCCGCGCCTCCACCCCGACCGAGCCGCTGCTGGCCCTGCACGAACCCGCCGTCTGCCTGATCGTCCAGGGGCGGAAGCAGGTCCTGGTCGGCGACGCCGCCTATATCTACGACCGCGAGAAGTACCTGATCGTCTCGGTCGACGTTCCGGTGATCGGCCAGGTGATCGAGGCGACGCCCGAGGAGCCGTATCTTTGCCTGCGGCTGGACATCGACCCGGACATGGTCGGCGCGCTGATCATGGACAGCGGCCAGGCCTCGCCTCGACGCGAGCCTGTCGGAGGCGTGGCGGTCAGCCCGGTGACCGCGCCGCTGCTGGACGCCGCCCGTCGGCTGGTCGCCCTGCTGGACACGCCGGCCGACGCCGCGGTCCTGGCGCCTATGGTGGAGCGGGAGATCCTGTATCGCCTGCTGACCGGCGACCAGGGCGCGCGCCTGACCCAGATCGCCATGGCAGACAATCGACTGCAGCAGGTGAACCGCGCCATCTCGTGGATCAAGCTGAACTACAGCCGCCCGTTCAGCGTCGAAAACGTCGCCTCGGAAGCGGGGATGAGCGCCTCGGCCCTGCACCAGCACTTCAAGACCGTCACGGCCATGAGCCCCTTGCAATACCAGAAGCAGTTACGCCTGCAGGAAGCCCGCCGCCTGATCGTGGCGCAGAACATGGACGCCGCGTCGGCCGGGCACGCCGTGGGTTATGAAAGCCCGTCGCAGTTCAGTCGGGAATACCGGCGGGTGTTCGGTGCGCCGCCCTTGCGGGACGCGGCCCGCCTGAGGACGACGCCGGGGACGCTGGTCCCGGCCTAGCCCGGACTGTCGCTTAACCTCTGGCCCGCTCGACCGTCTCGACGTTCGGGCAGGCCCGAAGCGCGGCGGCGATGTGGGTCAGGTGCTTGGCGTCCTTGACCTCGACGTCCATGACCACGTCGAAGAACTCCGAATGGCGATGGTTCATCACCAGGCCGACGATGTTGCCGCCCGCCTCGCCGACGATGGTGCAGGCCTGGCCCAGCACGCCCGGCGCATCGGTGATGGTGGCGTGAAGGCGGGCCTGGGAGATCGTCTCGCGCTCGGCTTCCGAGGTCCAGCTAAGGTCACGCCACAGGTCTTCGCGATCCTCGAACTCGGCCAGACGCTTGCAGTCGATGGTGTGGACCACCACGCCCTTTTCCGGCTCGACGATGCCGACGATGCGGTCGCCCGGCACCGGGTTGCAGCATGTGCCGAAGTGCAGGCTGATACCTGGCGTCAGACCGCTGCCGCGGACATAGGCGCGGGCGGCGGCGCCGTCCTCGATCCGCTTGCCGGCGGTGGGGGTCTTCTCGCTGTCCTTCAGGCCGGGGAACAGCACCTCCAGCACCTGGTTGGCGGTGATGCGGCCACGGCCGACGGCGTCGTACAGGTCATCCTCGGCGGGGACGGCGAACCGCTCCAGCACCGGGCGCAGGGAGACGCCCGAGCGCTTCTTGCCGGCGCGCTCGAAGCCCTGGTCGATGGCCGTGCGGCCCAGACGCAGGAATTCTTCCTTCTCGGTCTGGCGGATGTGGCGGCGGATGGCCGAGCGAGCCCGGCCCGTCACGGTCAGAGAGCGCCAATCCGGCGGCACCACCGGCTTTGAGCCGCGCACCACCTCGACCACGTCGCCGTTGTTCAGCACCGTGCGCATCGGCTTCAGCTCGCCGTTGACCTTCACCCCGATGCAGGTGTCGCCCACGTCGGTGTGGACGGCATAGGCGAAGTCGAGCGGCATGGCCCCGCGCGGCAGGCTGACCAGCTTGCCCTTGGGCGTGAAGACGAACACCTGGTCGAGGAACATCTCGAGCTTGGCGTGCTCGATCAGGTCCTCGGCGTCGCCGCCATGCTCCAGCACCTGGACCAACTGGCGCAGGTTGGCCAGCGGATCGCGGCCGCCGTCCTGCTCCATGGCCTCGGCGTCGAAGCCGTACGAGGTGTCCTTGTAGCGCCAATGGGCGGCCACGCCCTCTTCGGCCACGCGGTCCATGGAGGCGGTGCGGATCTGCATCTCGATGCGCATGCCCTTCGATCCCACCACCGTGGTGTGGATCGAGCGGTAGTTGTTCCGCTTGGGCGTGGAGATGTAGTCCTTGAACCGCTCCGGCACCGACGGCCAGGCGCGGTGCACCACGCCCAGGGCGCGGTAGCAGTCGTCCGTCGTGTCGACGATGACACGGAAGGCGTAGATGTCCGACAACTGGGCGAAGCCGACCGACTTTCGCTGCAGCTTGCGCCAGATCGAATAGGGCTGCTTTTCGCGGCCATAGACCCGGGCCGGGATGCCGGCGCCGTCCAGGCGGGCGGCGATGGCCTGGCTGACCAGCGAGGTCGCCCCGCCCTGTTCGTCGCGCAGCACCTCCAGGCGGCGGATGATCGCGTTCCGCGCCACCGGGTTCAGATGCTCGAAGGACAGCTCCTCCAGCTCGGTGCAGATGCGGTGCACGCCGATGCTGCGGGCCAGGGGGGCGTAGATGTCCAGGGTCTCGCGGGCGATCCGCTCGCGCTTGGCCGGGCTCTTGATGAAGTGCAGCGTCCGCATGTTGTGCAGACGGTCGGCCAGTTTGACCATCAGGACGCGCACGTCCTTGGAGATGGCCAGAATGAACTTGCGCAGGTTCTCGGCCTGGCGAAGGTGCTCGGCCTGCAGCTCCAGCTTGGAAAGCTTGGTGACGCCCTCGACCAGCTCGCCGACCTCGGGCCCGAACAGGGTCTCGATGTCCTCGCGGGTGACGGCGGTGTCCTCGATCACGTCATGCAGCAGCGCGGTGACGATGCTGGCCGTGTCGAGGCGGTATTCGGTGAGGATGCCCGCAACCTCGATGGGGTGGGCGTAGTACGGGTCGCCGGAGGCCCGGGTCTGCGAGCCATGCATGCGCATGGCGTAGACATAGGCGCGGTTCAGCAACGCCTCGTCGGCGGTCGGGTCATAGGATAGGACCCGTTCGATCAGTTCGTACTGGCGAAGGAACTTGGGCCGCACGGCCTTCTTCGAATCGACTGAAGCCGGCGCTTGTCCGGCTTCCGCTTGTCGCGTGTTCGGAGGTGGGGCGGCCGGCTCGGCCGCCTCTAGAATGAGAGGTTCTGAGCCTTCGGGGCTCAGTACCGCTCCTCCTGGCCGCCGTCCCGGTCGCTTTGCAGGGCGCGGACCAGTTCGGCCTCGCTCATCTGCTGGTGCGTCGGGTCGGCCAGCAGGGCGAGGGTTTCGGCCTCTTCCTCGGCTTCCGAGTGCTCATCGACGCGCTGCAGCGTGCCGATCAGGTTTTCCTTCAGGCCTTCGGCGTCGACGACGTCGTCGGCGATCTCGCGCAGGGCGCAGACCGGGTTCTTGTCGTTGTCGCGGTCGATCATCAGCGCCGCACCAGCGGAGATGGCGCGCGCGCGGTGGGCCGCCAGCAGCACGAGGCTGAAGCGGTTGGGAACCTTCTCGACGCAATCTTCGACGGTGACGCGGGCCATGGAGTCCTCGGAACGGGAATAGAACGAGCTAAAATATAGAGGCGCGGCTGTTTGTTCAACCTCGCCGGCAATGTCAAGGGCCGCTCAGATCGGCTTTGCGTCGCGGCCGACCGTCGCAGAGCCCGCCAGAACGGCGGCGGACCCGCCTGATATGGGGTGCCGCCAGCCCGGCGCCACCTGCGACAGGGGTCCCATGACGAACAGGCGATCATGAGCCCGGGGGTGCGGCAAGGTCAGGTCGGCGGTGTCGATCACCGCCCGCCCGAAGGCGATCAGGTCCAGGTCCAGGGTGCGCGGCGCGTTAGCCTCGCCCCGCTGTCGCCCGAAGGCGTTCTCCAAGCCCTGCAAGGCGCGGTGGGTCTCACGGGGGTCCAGGCTGGTGCGCACCAGGACCACGCCATTCACGTAAGGGGGCTTGGAGGGATCGGGCCAGGCGGCCGAGCGCCACCATCCCGAACGAGCGACGGTCGTCAGACCGTGGTCGGCGAACCGCTCCAGCGCCGCCTCCAGCAGGTCGACGCAGGAGGCGAACGGCCCTGGCAGGTCGCTGCCCAGAGCGACGATGACGGCGTCGTCCAGATCGGTATGTTCAGCGGATTGATTCACTGGATTTGATCGTGACCTTTTATCCCACCGACCGGCTCGCCCTGTTCATCGACGGGGCGAACTTCTACTCGGCCAGCAAGGCCCTCGGCTTCGACATCGACTACAAGAAGCTGCTGACGGAGTTCAGTCGCCGGGGCGTCCTGATCCGCGCCTATTACTACACCGCCATCGCCGAGAACGACGACTATTCGCCGATCCGCCCGCTGGTCGACTGGCTCGACTACAACGGCTTCACCATGGTGACCAAGTCGGCCAAGGAATACACCGACGCCCAGGGCCGCAAGCGCTGGCGCGGCAGCATGGATGTGGAGCTGACCGTCGACATGCTGGGCATGGCCGACCACGCCGACCACCTGGTGCTGTTCAGCGGCAACGGCGACTTCCGCGCCATGATCGAGGCGGTGCAGCGCAAGGGCAAGCGGGTGACCGTCGTCTCGACCATGAAGTCCCAACCGCCCATGGCGTCGGATGACCTGCGCCGCCAGGCCGACACCTTCGTGGAGCTGGCCGATCTGGCCGACATGGTGGGTCGCCCGGCGCGCAGCCCCCTGCCCCGCTTCGTCACCGAAGGCCGCGCGCCCGAGCGGGACGCCGACGATGAATATTGAGACCCAGGTCGCGTCCTGGGGCGCCGAGCCGCCCCGCGACTGCCCGCTGTGCCCGCGCCTCGTCGCCTATCGCATGGAGAACCGGGCCCAGCATCCAGACTGGTGGAACGGCCCCGCGCCGTCTTTCGGGGACACCAATGGCCGCCTGCTAGTGGCGGGCCTGGCCCCCGGCCGCATGGGCGCCAACCGCACCGCGCGCCCCTTCACCGGCGACCACGCCGGCTGGCTGCTGTACGAGACCCTGCTGAAGCTGGGCTTCGCTAAGGGCAAGTACGAGGCGCGGCCGGACGACGGCCTTGAGCTGATCGACTGCATGGTCTCCAACGCCGTGCGCTGCGCCCCGCCGGGGAACAAGCCGGAGACCTCGGAAGAGAACACCTGCCGCCAGTTCCTCACCAAACGGCTGGTGGGCATGCCGAACCTGAAGGTGATCGTCACCCTAGGCGACGTGTCACGGCGCAATGTGCTGAAAGCGCTGGGCTACAAGGCGTCGGCCGGCGCGCCGGGCCATGGCTCGATCTTCGACGCGGGACCGATCCGGCTGATCAACAGCTATCACTGCTCGCGGCTGAACACGAACACCGGCCGCCTGACCCCGGCGATGTTCGAGGACATCTTCCGACAGGCCAAGGCGCACATCGAGAGCTGAGGGGGCGCCTAGCCCTTGTCGCGGAGCAGGCGGGCCTTGTCGCGGGCCCAGTCGCGCTCGGCGGAGGTCTCGCGCTTGTCGTGCAGCTTCTTGCCCTTGGCGATCGACAGCTCGAGCTTGGCCAGGCCCTTGTCGTTCCAATAGAGCCGCGTCGGGATGATCGTGCGGCCGTCGCGCTGGACCGCGCCGATCAGCTTGTCGATCTGCTTGCGGTGAAGCAGCAGCTTACGCGGTCGGCGCGGCTCGTGGTTGAAACGGTTGGCGTGACCGTACGGCGGGATGTCCGCATTGATCAGGACGATCTCCCGGCCTTCCACCGACGCGTAGGACTCGGCGATGTTGGCCCGCCCCGTGCGCAGCGACTTCACCTCTGTCCCGGTCAGGGCGAGGCCCGCCTCGAAGGTGTCCTCGAGGAAGTAGTCGAAGCGCGCGCGGCGGTTTTCAGCGATCGTCGGGCCGGCCATCAGAGGACGCCGGCCTCGCGCATGGCTTCCAGGATCTGCGGCTTGACGGCGTCGTTGCAGGGGGCGAGCGGCAGGCGCACGTCCTCGCTGCACAGGCCAAGCTGCGACAGGCCGAACTTGGTCGGCGCCGGCGATGAATCCAGGAACAGCGCCTTGTGCAGGCGGATCAGGCGGTCCTGCCAGTAGCGGGCCGTCTCGTAGTCGCCGGCCATGGCGGCGTTGAAGAAAGTGGCCATGGCTTCCGGGGCGACGTTCGACGTCACCGAGATGCAGCCGTGGCCGCCGTGGGCGACATAGCCCAGGGCCGTGGGATCGTCGCCCGACAGCAGGACCCAGTCATCGCCGCAGGTGATGCGCTGGTGGCTGATGCGGGTCAGGTCGCCAGTGGCGTCCTTGATGCCGATGATGTTGGGCAGCTTGGACAGGCGAACTAGGGTGTCATTGGCGAGATCGGCCCCGGTGCGACCCGGCACATTGTACACCACCAGCGGAATCTGCACGGCGTTGGCCACCGCCTCGTAGTGGCGGAACAGGCCTTCCTGGCTGGGACGGTTGTAGTACGGCGTCACCATCAGGGCGGCGTCCGCGCCGATGGTTTTGGCGTGGCGAGCCAGCTCGATCGCCTCATCCGTGGCGTTGGAGCCGGCGCCCGCGATGACCGGCACGCGGCCGGCGGCGGTCTTCACGCAAAGCTCGACCACGCGGCGGTGCTCGTCGTGGCTGAGGGTCGAGGTCTCGCCCGTGGTGCCGACCGGAACCAGGCCGTGCACGCCCGCCGCGATCTGGCGCTCGACCAGTTTGACGAAGGCGTCCTCGTCGACAGAGCCGCCGCTGAACGGGGTGATGAGGGCGGTGATGACGCCCTTGAAGGGGATGTGGACCATATCTTGCAGGATTTTCGAGCAAATTGCCGTGAGTTGGCGGCGGCTACGCTTGCGACCGCCTTTTGTGGCGCGGACAATATGTCTGCGGACGGGGGCGCGGCAACAGCCGTCCGGCAGGTTTTGAACTGGAGTATGTCGGCTTGGCTTCCTTGTTGCGTAGAATCCTTGTGGCGACGGGCGCTGTGGTGCTCGTGAACGGCGTCGCGGACGCCCAGACGGCGATGACCGCCGCCCAACAGACGCCGACTGATTCGACGCCGTCTTACGCCGCTCCCTCTCCGACAGACGCCGCCCTGCTGAAATCGGCGCTCGACGCTTTGCGCCGTGGCGACACCGCCACCCTGCGTAGCGCGCGAGTGGCCGCTCAGGATCCGCTGACCCGCAAGATCATCACCTGGGCCCTGGCCGACGCCGCGCCGGAGCAGCTGGGCTTCTACGAGCTGGACAACGCCCGACGCGACCTGGACGGCTGGCCGCGGGCCGCCAAGCGCCAGAGCGCGGCTGAAAAGCTGTTGGGCACCGCCGGCCTCGATCCGGCCCGCACCATCGCCTGGTTCGGCGGCGCCGAGCCGACTACGGCCCAGGGCGCCATCACCCTGGCCAACGCCTATCGCGCCCAGGGCCGTCAGGCCGAGGCGACGACGCTGATCAAGCGCTTTTGGCGAGAGCGGGTGTTCGAGGCCGACGCCCAGCGCAGCATGCTGGCCCAGTTCAGCGACGTGCTGACCATGGACGACCACATCCGCCGGGCCGACATTCTGCTCTATGGCCAGCAGGGCCCTGCGACGCGCGACATGATCGCCATGCTGCCGGCGTCCGAGCAGGCCGCGGCGGCGGTGCGCATCGCCTTCCGCAACGGGGCGTCGAACGCCAACGACCTGCTGGCGACCCTGACGCCTGAGCAGCAGACCCAGCCGGGCGTCGCCTTCGAGCGGGCCGCCTTCCTGCGCAAGAAAGGTCTGGATCAGGCCGCCCTGGGCCTCGTCCGCTATTTCCCGATTCCGCCGACCGCCGAGGCAGAGAGCCGCGTTTGGACCGAACGCAAGATGCTGATCGTCTCGTCTCTGCGTAACGGCGACGCGAGCGGCGCCTATAATGCGGCCGCCAACGCCGGCCTGAGCGACGGCGCTGATGCGGCCGAGGCCGAATTCTACGCTGGCTGGCTGGCGCTTACGCGCCTCAAAAACCCCGAATTGGCTGGCCGTCACTTCGCCCAGATCACCGGTATCGGCCAGTCGCCGATCACCCGTTCTCGCGGGTTCTACTGGCAGGGCCGCGCCGCCGAGGCCGCGGGCGACATGATCGGCGCCCAGTCGGCCTACGGCGAGGGCGCGCAATACCAGACCGCCTTCTACGGCCAGCTGGCCGCCGAGCGCGCGGGGCTTCAGCAGCTGGTCCTGGGCAAGGACCCGATCCCCACCGCCGCCGACAAGGCCCGGTTCGAAAGCCGTGAACTGGTTCGCGCCGCGCGCCTGATGCTGTCGGCCGGCGCGCGCGACAGCTTCCGGGGCTTCGTCCTCTATATCGACGACATCCTGCCCAACGCCGAGGAAAGCGCCCTGCTCGTCGATATGGCCCGCGCCACCGGCGACCAGGACCTGGCCATGCGGGCCGCCCGCGCAGCGGCCCAGCGCGGCTTCACCCTGCCCGAGCGCGGCTATCCGATCATCAGCCTGCCCGAACTGCCGGCGGGTTCGGCGGAGAACGCCTTCGTCTTCTCCATCGCCCGGCAGGAGAGCAACTTCGACACCTCGGCCGTCTCGGCGCCGGGGGCGCGGGGCCTGATGCAGCTGATGCCGGGGACGGCGTCGGACACGGCCCGCAAGCTGGGCGAGAGCTATTCCCTGCAACGCCTGCACGAGGCGGAGTACAACCTGCGCCTGGGCTCGCGCTATCTGGGCCAAATGGTGGACCGGTTCAGCGGCAGCTACATCATGGCGGCAGCCGCCTATAACGCCGGTCCGGGCCGACCGCCCCAGTGGGTGGCGTTCTGCGGCGACCCCCGCGGCGGATCCGTCGATCCGCTCGACTTCATCGAGTGCATCCCCTTTAGCGAGACGCGCAACTACGTGATGCGGACGCTGGAGACGATGCAGGTCTATCGCGCTCGCCTGAACGGCGGCACGGCGCCGCTGATGCTGTCGTCAGACCTGAAACGAGGCGGCTACAGCTACACCGCGGCCGCCACGACGGCCTCAGCTAGTCAGTGACGAGGCCGTAGAGCAGGCCGTCGAGCATGACCTTCATCAGGTCGTCGGGGCTGGACCAGTCACGATCAGGCTTGGTGATCATCAGCGAGACCAGGCCGTGGCAGGCGGCCCACAGGGTCTCGGCCGCCGTCTCGGCGGTGCCGGTGCGCAGGCGGCCCTGGGCGGCGACTTCCTTGATGACCCCCAGGTATTTCTCAAAGCAGCGGTCGCCCAGCTCCAGAACGGCCCCGGCCTTGTCCTCGCCGATCCCGCGCGAGGGCGAGCAGAACACCAGCTCGTAGGCGTTCGGGTTGTCGAAGGCGAAGCGCATATAGGCCTCAAGCATGCGGCGCACGCGAGCGACCGCGTCGATCGGCTCGGCGGCGATCTGGCTGTTGATCTCCAGCAGGCGCGAGATCGCGCAATCGCTGATCTCCAGCAGGATCTCGTCCTTGTCACGGAAGTGCATGTAGAGCGCGGTGGAGGAGACCCCCACCTCGTCGGCGATCTTGCGGATCGTGGCGCCGTGATAGCCCTCGGCCACGAAGATGCGCTCTGCGGCGTTGAGGATTTCGCCCCGGCGCATATGTCCGTCGCCCTTGGCCTTGCGGGCTGATTTTTGCGGCTTCTTCAAGATGGCGGTCACAACGATCCCCGCAACGTCATAGGTCGGCCACTTAACAGGGAATCTACCCGCGTTCGCAAGAACAGCCGCCACGGGCGCTACGCGCTCAAGGTCGCATCCGCGTTGAACCAGGGCGCGCGGAGGGTGGACGTCCCCTCCCCGCAGCGCGTATCAGCCGACAGATGGACAGCCAAAAACCCGCGGTGGCGGACACGCCCCTTGTCATGCGCACGACCGCCTGGAGCGACTACGCCCTCATCGACAGCGGCGACGGACGCAAGCTGGAGCGCTACGGCAAGTACACGGTCGTGCGGCCCGAGCCGCAGTGCCTGTGGCGGCCGCGTCTTGAAGCGGCGGTGTGGGACAGCGCCGACGCGGTATTTGATCCTTCCGACGAGGAAGAAGCCGGCCGCTGGCGCTTCTCCAACCCGCCCGCCGAGACCTGGCCCCTGGGCTGGGGCGATGTGCGCTTCCACGGCCGCTTCACCAATTTTCGCCACCTGGCCTTCTTCCCCGAGCAGGCGGCCAACTGGGCGTGGATGGATGAGCGGATCCGCGCCGCCAAGCGGCCGCTGAAGGTGCTGAACCTGTTCGGCTATACCGGCGTGGCGTCCCTGGTCTGCGCGGCGGCGGGGGCCGAGGTCACGCACGTGGACGCCTCCAAGAAGGCCATCGGCTGGGCCCGTGAGAACGCCGCCCTGTCCAAGATGGAGGACAAGCCGATCCGCTGGATCTGCGAGGACGCGCGCAAGTTCGTCCAGCGCGAGGTCCGGCGCGGCAATCGCTATGACGGCATCATCCTGGACCCGCCGAAATTCGGCCGCGGCCCCAACAACGAGGTCTGGCGCCTGTTCGAGGGCCTGCCGGAGTTCGCCGGCCTGTGCGCCGAGCTGCTGTCGCCGGACGCCAATTTCCTGATCCTCAACGCCTATGCCGCGCGGATCAGCGGCGCGGCCCTGTCGGGTCTGCTGGCCGAGCAGCTGGCGGGTCGTCCCGGCCGCATCGACTGGGGGGAGCTTGCCCTGGTGGAGGAAGCTGAGGACCGTCAGATCGGCCTGTCGTTCTTTGCGAGGTACGCGTCGTGAACCCCAAGGTCGTCACCTCCGTCACCAACGCTACGGTCAAGGCCGTCCGCGCCCTGCATATGCGCAAGGAGCGTGAGGAGACCGGCCTCTTCTTGGCCGAGGGGCTGAAGATCATCATTGAGGCGGTGGACTTGGGCCACGCCCCGCGCATCCTGCTGTTCGGGCGGGACGCCGCCGATCACCCGATGCTGCAAAAGGCCGCCGACGCCACGCGCAAGGCCGGCGGCGAGGTGATCGAGGTCAACCGCGAGATCCTGGAAAAGGTCAGCCGCCGCGACAATCCGCAGGCGGTGGTGGCGGTGTTCAAGCAGACCTTCGCCGAGCTGGACGCGCTGGAGCCCCAGAGCGCGCCCTGCTGGGTGGCGCTGCAGGCGGTGCGTGATCCGGGCAATCTGGGCACCATCGTGCGTACGGCGGACGCCGCCGGCTGCGGCGGGGTGATCCTGGTGGGCGACTGCTGCGACCCCTTCTCGGTCGAGGCGGTGCGGGCGACCATGGGCTCGATCTTCGCGGTGAAGATCGCCAAGGCGAGCATCGAGCAGTTCCTGGCTTTCCGCGAGACCTGGCCGGGGTCGGTGGTTGGCACCCTGCTGACCGCGCAGGTCGATCACCGGACGGCTGAGTACCGCAAGCCGTCCCTGATCTTGATGGGCAACGAACAGCAGGGCCTGCCGCCCGAGCTGGCCGCCGCCTGCGACGTGAACGTGAAAATCCCCATGCGCGGGCGGGCTGACAGCCTGAACCTGTCGGTGGCGACGGGGATCATGATCTACGCCGCCACCTAGGCTCAGGTCTCCAAAGTCTGTCGTCGAGGAGATGACGACCGGCGCGGCGGAGACTAGGCCGCGCGCTTCAGTTCCGTGACCGAGGCCAGGGCGGAAGCAATGCCCTGCTCACGCTGTTCAGGGCCGACGGCGATGCCCTCGGCGCGGACGAACTCCACGTCGTGGATGCCGATGAAGCCGAAGATCGCCTTCAGGTAGGGCTCCTGGAAATCCATGCCGG
This sequence comes from Caulobacter sp. 73W, assembly GCF_041021955.1. Classification (GTDB taxonomy): domain Bacteria; phylum Pseudomonadota; class Alphaproteobacteria; order Caulobacterales; family Caulobacteraceae; genus Caulobacter. The sequence continues at coordinate 3,771,707 of NZ_CP158375.1, read as the reverse complement.
CGGCCGGCTGACCGTCGCCGTAGTAGCCGCCCTTGGACAGGGCGACGATGATCCGCTTGCCGCCGGCCAGGCCTTCGACGCCGTTGGGGCCGTAGCGGAAGGTCTTGCCCGCCACGAGGATGCGGTCGAGCCACGCCTTCAGCTGGCTGGAGATGGCGAAGTTGTACATCGGGGCGCCGATGACCACCGTGTCGGCGGCCAGGAATTGCTCCAGCGCCAGGGCGCCGGCGTCGAGTTCGGCCTGCGGGGCGACGCCGCCCAGATGCGCGCCGCTGAGGTGCGGCAGCGGATCGGCGGCGAGGTCGCGATAAACCACCTGGGTCGCCGGCGCGTCGTTGGTGATCGCGGTGGCGACCGCGGCGGAGACCTGACGGCTGACGGAATTGTCGCCCAGGATCGAGGAGTCGATATGCAGCAGAGTCATTGGAGAACCTTCCTTTTGATCGGATCGGTAACCGAGCCTGCTGCCGATTAAGGGCGCCTCCTTTCACCCCACAAGAACGCACAAATCTGGTGCTGGGGCACAGGTTTGAGCCCCAGTCACATGGATGTGCCCGCCTGGCGTCGAGCCAAACCCTTGAGTAGGCTGGATTTGTTCCTAAGTTACTTTTCCCGCCTGTCCGAAAAGCCGCGTTCCATGACGACAAACAATCTTTCCTATTCCCCCTCCGCCTGCCGCCCGGTGACCGACGTCCTGTCCCTGATCGGCGACAAGTGGACGGTGCTGATCGTCATGCTGCTGGCCGACGGCCCGCGCCGGTTCAACGAGCTGAAGCGGATGGTGGACGGCATCTCGCAGCGCATGCTGACCTTGACTTTGCGCAACCTGGAGCGCGACGGACTGGTGACCCGCACGGTGTTCCCCACAGTGCCGCCGCGCGTGGAGTACGAGCTGACCGCCCTTGGGCAATCCCTGAAGGAGCCGGTCGCCGCCCTGGGCCAATGGGCGCACGCCAACCAGGCGCAGATGGACTTGGCGCGGGCGGAGTTCGACCGGAAGGCGGACGCCGCTTAGGTTCCGGGGCCTCCTTCTCCCTCGATGGGAGAGGTGGACATGGCTCCGCGCTCTCTCGGGCCAGTACCCGAAAGGTTGGAAGGGCGGCGGAGCGTCCGGGGCTTCGCCCGGGGCGATTGGATAGCGAATACCGTTTCGACGAAGTGGGATGCTCCGCGCGATCGTTGTACCAGCGGGGGAGCGCACGGACGTCTTAGGCCCTTCACTCCCGGCGGCCCCTGGACGGGCGGAGGCGCGACGACGCCGTCCGATGGATGACCTTACGTCCCTCATCCTCACCCCAACGGCCTCTCGACCGCCGACGATTACCCGCTCGACCACAGCCCGCCGCCCTTCGGATCGCCGGCCTAGCCCTCCCATGCGACGGGGTGGGCAAAGAGTACGGGAGGTGTGTGAGGGAGTGGATCAGTTCGCCTTCTTCCTCGCCGGTTCACAGGAAAGGAAAGGTCACGTCCCACGACGCTTGGCGCGGACAACCAAAGGCGCGACGCAGAAGGAGACGCTCATCAGGCGATCTCGCCCAGGCGCGCGGGGTTGGCTTGTGATGGAGCTCAACCGCTCCAGAAGCGTCACAACCTCACTCAAATCGGCCTCGCTCAGCCAGCCCTTGTTGCGGGAAGCCCAAAGTTCTCGCCGCGTTCCTGCGACCGTGGGGTCGCAGGTCAGCGCAGCCTCGAAGTCCGAGTGGGCGATCTTCAGCATCGCCTGAGCGAACAGGGCCAGTTCGGCTGCATTGCCCTCCGGCCCCAGATCATAGGCCAGCCGCAGCGGTCCCTCTCCCGCCCCGGCCAAGCGGAACCTGCGCTCCTCCTGTTCTGAAGCCCTGACCTCTTCGACCAGCCCGCCGGCGACCAGCGCGCGCAGGTGATAGTAGAGCCCGTCCGCCGGTCGCCCCAGTTCATCAGCCAAGCTCGCGACACTGGCCTCCCCGCCCAAGGCGGACAGGGTATCGACGATCTCCTGGCGCGCCGGGGAACTGAGCAGCCGAACCTGGGCGGGGTCTCGAACCAATCGGTGGGTCATCGCCCCCTCGACTCTTGTTGAAATTTGATAGAAGTATTTCAACAAGAGTCGTGTGGCGCAAGACGCCGCGCCCAGGAGTTACATGAAATCCGCCCATCTCAAGCGGCTGCTGCCCGCCCTCGCTCTGAGCCTCTTGCTCACAGCCGGGAGTCAGGCCGAAAGCCCGCCGCTCATCGCACCAGAGGCTCTAAGGGCGGATCTGAGGCTGGCCACGCAGACGATCGAGGAGACGCATCCTGATCTGGCCCATTCCGTCGCGCCCCGCGATCTGCGCGCGGCGGCGGCGAAGATTGAACGCGACCTCGATCACCCCATGACCCAGGCCGAAGCGTGGGCGACGATGGCGCGGCTTAATCCGGTTATGGCGGATGGCCATGTGATGATCGGCCTGCCCGACTGGCGCGCGCAGAGCGTAAGCGCCCTAGCGAATGGGACGACCTATTTCCCATTCGAGGTCACCGTCGATGAGCTGGGTCGGCTGCGCATCGTCTCTGAACTCGGCGGAGCGCCAAGCGCCCTGGCCGGCAAGCGGATCGCGCGGATCAACGGCACAAGCGCCGATGAGGTCGCAAAACGCCTTCTGGGGCTGGCGCACGGCGACACGCCGCGCATGAGAGCCGCACTTGTCTCACAACGCTGGTGGCTATTCTACGCCAAGGTCTATGGAACCCCTGCCGGGTTCGATCTTCATCTGGAAGGCGGCCATGCAATGCGGATCGCCGCCAGTTCGCAGACACCTGTCATCTTGCGGCAGGACGCCGACTTCGATCGCCTTTTCCAGTGCGAGATCACACCGCGCGGCGCGGTTCTGACCATCAAGGCGTTCCAGTGGAGCGACAAGCAGCGGTTCCTGGCCTTCACCCAGACCTGCTTCGAGCAGGTCAAGGCGGCCGGTGCTGATCGTCTGGTGATCGACATTCGGGAGAATGGCGGCGGCGATGACGACTTTTGGAAAGACGGCGTCCTGCCGTACATCGCCACGCGCCCCTACAAGCACGGCTCAACCTATCTGGCGCGCGTCCTGGAGCCGCGCGCGCCCGGCCAGGTTAAGGGTCAGATCATTAGCGGCGCTATCGAGACAGCGACCACGCCGCCGGCGTCAGAACCGCTGCGTTTCGAGAGGGAAGTGGACGTCCTGATCGGCCCCCTCACCTACTCGTCAGCGGTCCTTTTCTCCAATGTCGTCCAAGACTACGGCTTCGGCGCGCTGTACGGCGCAGGCGAAGCGGTTCGCACGCGTCAGACGGGTGGGGTGAGAACCCTGAAACTGCCTGGGAGCGGCCTCATCGTGTCCTACCCGCGCTTCGTGTTGGACCGGCCTTCAGGCTCGGCGAAGCCGATCTATCTGACACCGGATCGGCCGTTGCCGAACGATCCGCTCCATCCGCGCGCCGCGATCGAGGCCCTGCTAAACCAATAGCGGACGCATCTATGTCCCGCGCGGCTTCGCTCTCGCCGTCGGCGCCGTGTTCGTCGGGTCGTCGGGCCAGACGTGGCGAGGGTAGCGGCCCTTCATCTCGCTTTTGACCGCCTTCCATGAACCAGCCCAGAAGCCGGGCAGGTTCTTGGTGATCTGGATCGGGCGGTGGGCTGGCGACAGCAGGGCCAGGGTCAGGGGCACGCGGCCGCCGCCGACGGCCGGATGGGTGGACAGGCCAAACAGCTCCTGCACCCGGACATCGACGCGGGGGCCGCCCTCGGCCGCATAGTCGATGCGGAAGTTGTTTCCGGTGGGCGCGGTCCAGCGGGACGGCGCGGCGGCGTCCATCCGGCGCTGCACGTCCCACGGGACCAGGGTCTTGAGAGCGTCGGCCAAGGCATGGTCGGACAGGTCGGACAGGGATGACTTGCCGGCCAGCAGCGGGGCGAGCCAGTCGTCGAGCTGTTCAACCAGGGCCGCGTCGGACAGGTCGGGCCAGGTCTCGTCCAGCGCCCGCAGGAAGGCGGCCTGGGCGCGGAAGGCGTCCGACGCCTCGCCGAATTTCAGGGCCGAGAGCCCCTCGCCCCGCACCTTGTCCATCAGGGCCTTGGCGATCATGGCGGGGTCGGGCTTCTCGATCAGCCGCTCCTCGACCACCAGCTTGCCCAGGCGCAGCAGACGGCGGGCGCGGACGCGGCCCTTGGCGTCGGGCTCCAGGCGGTCCTCGGCCACAAGCCGGTCGGCGAAGGCCTCGCGCAGGGCGGTCTCGTCCAGGGGCGCGGCGAGGAGGATGCGGTCGCGGGCGTCGCCGCCGCCCAGTTCGCCCACGGCCAGCCACTTCTCGCGCGCCAGGGCGTCGGTCGCCTCCAGATAGACGCCCCTGCCGTTGGCCAGCTGGAACTCGCCCGCCGGGCCGCGGGCGCGGGCGACGCGCTCGGGATAGGCCTCGGCCAACAGCAGGGCGTCGTCGAGGGGTTCGGCGCCGGAGGCCTTGCCGGCGGCCCTGGCCCAGCGCGCAGCCAGGGTCTTGGCGTCGCGGGCGCGGGGACCGTTGTCGCGGCCGACGGCTTCCAGGCGATGGCGCAGGTCCACGTCTCGGCCGCCGAGGGCCTGCTCGCTGAGCACGGCGGCGATCAGGGCGGCGCGGTCGGCCTGGCCCGAGGCGGCGGCCCGCAGGATCATGTGCGCCAGGCGCGGGGCCAGCGGCAGGTCGCCCAGGCGCTCCCCGTGCGACGTCAGGGCGCCGTCGTCGTCCAGGGCGTTCAGGCGGCGAAGCAGCGAGCGCGCCTCGTTGAAGGCGGCGGCGGGCGGGGCGTCGAGGAAGGTCAGGCCCTCGGGATTGCGCGCGCCCCAGCGGGCGAGGTCGAGGGCGAGGCTGGAGAGGTCGGCCTCCAGGATTTCCGGCCGGCCGAAGGCGGGCAAGGCGCGGGTCTCGGCCTCGTCCCACAGGCGGTAGCAGACGCCGGGCTCGGTACGGCCGGCGCGGCCCCGGCGCTGGTCGGCGGCGGCGCGGCTGACACGCACGGTGTCGAGGCGGGTCAGGCCGCTGGCGGGATCGAAGCGCGGCACGCGGGCCAGGCCGCAGTCGATGACCACGCGCACGCCCTGGATGGTCAGGGAGGTCTCGGCGATGGAGGTGGCCAGCACGACCTTGCGTCGCCCCGGCGCGGCGGGCGCGATGGCGCGGTCCTGCACGGCGGGATCGAGGGCGCCGTAGAGCGGCGCGACATCGACGTCGGGGCGGCGCAGGCGCTCCCTCAGCAGGGTCTCGACGCGGCGAATCTCGCCCTGCCCCGGCAGGAAGACGAGGGCGGAGCCGCCCTCCTCCTGCAGCGCGCGCTCCACGGCGCGGGCGACGCGCTCTTCGAGGCGCAGGCGATCGTCGCGGCCGAGATAGCGGGTCTCGACCGGAAACATCCGGCCCTCGCTCTCGACGATCGGCGCGTCGCCCAGGTGGGCGGCGATGCGGGCGCCGTCGAGAGTGGCGGACATCACCAGCACGCGCAGGTCGTCGCGCAGCAGGCCCTGTGAGTCGCGCGCCAGGGCGAGGCCGAGATCAGCATCCAGGCTGCGTTCGTGGAACTCGTCAAACAGCACGGCGGCGACGCCGTCCAGGCCAGGGTCGTCCAGAATCATCCGGGTGAAGACGCCCTCGGTCACCACCTCGATGCGGGTTCTGGCGCTGACCTTGGACTGCAGGCGCACCCGATAGCCGACGATCTCGCCCACCGGCTGCGACAAGCTCTGGGCCATGCGCTCGGCGGCGGCGCGGGCGGCGAGTCGCCTCGGCTCCAGCAGGATGATCTTGCCGTCGCCGACCCAGGGCTGGTCCAGAAGCGCCAAGGGGACGCGGGTGGTCTTGCCCGCTCCCGGGGGGGCGACCAGCACGGCGGCGCATGTATCGCGCAGCGTCGCCTGCAATCTCGGCAATACCTCTTCAATCGGAAGCATGCCCGCCCTGTAAACGGCCCCCGCCCCCACGCCAAGCGGGGCGCCGTCATGCTTGCCGCTTGACCGGGGGCGGGCAAGCCGCCACGGTCGCGCCAACCCTGAGCCCGCAGACGCGGGACGGACAATCACGAAGCGGCTCTGGGGGAGCCGTGGGGACCTCTGGAGGAAATATGTGGCGCGTTAAGCCGCTCGACGCGATTCTGGCGACCGCACAGAAGAAGTCGCTTCATCGCTCGCTGGGTCTGTTCCAGCTCACCCTGCTCGGCATCGGCGGGATCATCGGCACCGGCATCTTCGTGCTGACCGCCGAAGCGGCCCAAAAGGCCGGCCCGGGCATGCTGATCTCTTTCATCATCGCCGGTTTCGTCTGCGCGGTCGCCGCGCTCTGCTATTCCGAGCTCGCCTCGATGGTGCCGGTCTCCGGCTCCGCCTACACCTACTCCTACGCGGTCATGGGCGAATTCATCGCCTGGCTGGTGGGCTGGGCCCTGATCCTGGAATACGCCGTGGCCGCGAGCGCCGTGGCGGTGGGCTGGTCGGGCTATCTGGTCGGTCTGCTTGAGAACTCCATCGGCGTCGTCATACCCGCCGCCCTGGCCAACGGCCCCTATGCGGGCGGGATCATCAACCTGCCGGCGGTCGTCATCGCCGCCGCCGTGACCGGCCTGCTGGTCGTCGGCACCACCGAGAGCGCCACGGTCAACGCCGTCCTGGTCGCCATCAAGGTGACGGCCCTGACCCTGTTCATCGTGCTGGCCCTGCCGCTGATGAAGCAGGAGAACTTCGCCCCGTTCGCGCCGCTGGGCACGCCGGGGGTCATCGGGGCGGCAGCCTCGATCTTCTTCGCCTATGTGGGCTTCGACGCCGTCTCGACGGCCGCCGAAGAGACCAAGAACCCGCAGCGCAACGTCCCGCTGGCCCTGATCGGCTCGCTGGTCATCTGCACCATCTTCTACATCCTGGTCGCCAGCGGCGCGATCGGCGCCTATGGCGCTCAACCGCTGTTCGCCGCTGACGGCACGCACCTGGCTCCGGGCTCCCGCGCCCTGGCCGATCAGTGCGCCAGCATCGCCGCCGGCGCCCAGCAGCCGCTGGTCTGCTCTAAGGAAGCCCTGGCGCACGTCCTGCGCGAGATCGGCTATCCGTCGATCGGCAACCTGCTGGGCCTGGCCGCCTTCCTGGCCCTGCCCTCGGTCATCCTGATGATGGTCTACGGCCAGACCCGCCTGTTCTTCGTGATGTCGCGCGACGGCCTGCTGCCGGCCGTGCTGAGCAAGGTGCACCCGAAGTTCAAGACGCCGCACGTGGTGACCATGGTCACCGGCGTGGGCGTGATGGTCGCGGCGGCCTTCTTCCCGGTCGGCTCGCTGGCGGACATCTCGAACTCCGGCACGCTGTTCGCCTTCCTGGCGGTGTCGATCACGGTGGTCCTGCTGCGCATCCGCGAGCCGAACCGTCACCGTCCGTTCCGCGCTCCGCTGGTGTGGATCGTGGCCCCGGTGGCCGGCATCGGCTGCATCGTGCTGTTCATGTTCCTGCCGCCGGCCGCCAAGCTGGTGTTCCCGGTGTGGTCGGGCATCGGCCTGCTGCTGTACTTCGCGTACGGCTTCCGCAACAGCCATGTGGGCCGCGGCATCGTCGATGTTCCGGAAACGGACCCCGACGCCCCGCCGACCGAGGCGCAGGCCATCGGCGCGCCGAAGGACTAAACCTCCTTCCGCACGAGAGACTGGAGAGGCCCGGGTTCACGCCCGGGCCTTTTCTTTTGAGCGCATCACGCCATGTTGGGAGCCATGAGTTCCGAGCCCCCCATCCGCGCGGTCATCGCGCCGGTCACGCCGCTTCAGCAGAACTGCACCATCGTCTGGTGCTCCAAGACCAAGAAGGCGGCGATCATCGATCCCGGCGGCGAGGTCCCTCGCCTGCTGAAGGCGATCGAGGACCAGGGTCTGACCCTGGAGAAGATCTGGATCACCCACGGGCATCTGGATCATGCCGGCGGCGCGGCGACGCTGAAGCTGGAGACGGGCGTGCCGATCGAAGGGCCGCATCCGGATGATCAGTTCTGGATCGACGACATCACCACCAATGGCGAGCGCTGGGGCATGCCCGAGGCGCGGGCCTTCGTCCCCGACCGCTGGCTGGGCGACGGCGACGTGGTGACGGTGGGCGAGACCCAGTTCGAGGTGATCCACTGCCCGGGACATACGCCGGGCCACGTGATCTTCTTCCACCGCGAGGCGCGCTTCGCCCAGGTGGGCGACGTACTGTTCCAGGGCTCTATCGGGCGCACGGATTTCCCGCGCGGCAACCACGCCGACCTGATCGCCTCGATCACCCAGAAGCTGTGGCCCCTGGGCGACGACGTGCGGTTCGTCCCGGGCCACGGGCCGATGTCGACCTTCGGATCGGAGCGCCGGTCCAACCCTTACGTGGCCGATCGCGTGCTGGCGGGCGCTTGAGCCTTGGGGTTACCGCGCGTTGCGGCTCTATGTCCGTGCTGAAATCGGAACGTGACGACCACATGTCATGAAGGCGCAATGGACATGAGCCGAACCGATCCCTCACCCCGGATCCTGGTGGTCGATGACGACCCCGGCATCCGAGATCTGGTGTCCGACTTCCTGGGCAAGCATGGCTATCTCGTGGAGACCGCCGGCGACGGGACGGAGATGGAGCGGGCTTTGGCCCGCGAGCGGCCGGACCTGATCATCCTGGACGTCATGCTGCCGGGCGAGGACGGCCTGGCCCTGTGCCGCAAGCTGGCCGCCCAGCCGGACGGCCCGTCGATCATCATGCTCAGCGCCATGGGCGAAGAGACCGACCGCATCGTCGGGCTGGAGCTGGGCGCCGACGACTATCTGCCCAAGCCGTGCAATCCGCGCGAACTGCTGGCGCGGGTTCGCGCCGTGCTGCGCCGCCGCCAGGAGCCCAAGCCCGCCGAGGACGGCGCCCTGGGCGCGACCTGCGAGTTCGCCGGCTGGCGGCTGGATCTGGTGCGCCGCGACCTGCGCTCGCCCGACGGAGTGATCATCAACCTGTCGAGCGGCGAATTCACCCTGCTGCGCGCCTTCATCGACCGGCCGCAGCGGGTGCTGACCCGCGACCAGCTGCTGGACTTGGCGCGTGGCCGTGATTCCGACGCCTATGACCGGGCCATCGACGTGCAGATCAGCCGCCTGCGCCGCAAGCTGGACGACAGCACCGGCGAGATCATCCGCACCATCCGTTCGGAAGGCTATGTGTTCACGCCCAAGGTGACGCGGACCGCATGAGCCGTCGTCACGTCTACGCCACGCCCCTGTTCCTGCAGACCATCGGGCTGGTGATCTTCACCCTGATCGCCGCCCAGCTGATCAGCGTGGCGGTGATCCTGCTGTCGCCGCCGCCGACGCCGGAATTCTATCGGGTCAGCGAGATCGCCCAGGCCGTCCGCACCAAGGCCGATGTGGACACCCGCGACGGGCGCCCGCTGGCGGTGCGGACGCGCAGCAAGGCCTTCCCCGACCAGCGCCAGAGCCGCCGCCGCACCGAGCTGAAGGCGGTGATCGGCCGCGCCTTGGATGTCGAGCCTTCGCGCATCGTGCTGAAGATCAGCATGCAGCGGCGTCTGTTGCTGCGCCCCGGCCCGCCGCCCCCCGGCATCCGACGGGCCTTCCAGGAGCAGAAGGGCGGGCCGCCGCCGGAACTGCGCCACGAGGATTTCCTGGTCGGCCCCTTCAAGCTGGGCGTCCAGCAGGCCGACGGCCGTTGGCTGGTGGTCGAGCCCAAGCCCTCATTCCGTCCTGACGAGTGGCAGGCGCGCCTGTTGCTGGTGCTGGGCCTGTCGATCCTGGCGGTGACGCCGCTGGTGTGGCTGTTCGCCCGCCGCCTGGCCGCGCCGATCAGCGCCTTCGCCGACGCCGCCGAGCGCCTGGGCCGCGATCCGGGCGCCCCGCCCCTGGACCTGAAGGGTTCGGCCGAGGTGAAGGCCGCCTCCACAGCCTTCAACCAGATGCAGCAGCGCCTGCGCAGCTATGTCGAGGACCGCACCGCCATGATCGGGGCCATCGCCCACGACATGCGCACGCCCCTCACCCGCCTGCGCTTCCGGATCGAGAGCGCGCCCGAGGACCTGCGCGTCAAGCTGGCGGCGGAGATCGACCAGATGGACGCCATGATCTCGGCCGCAATCACCTTTGTCCGCGACGCCACGCGGGAGGGCGAGCGCACCAAGCTGGAGCTGGCCTCCCTGTTGGAGAGCGTCATCGACGACGCCGCCGAGATGGGCGGGGCCGCCAGTGTCGAGCGGGCCGACCGCATCGTCATCGACGGCGATCCGCTGGGCCTGCGCAGACTGGTGTCCAACCTGGTCGACAACGCCATCAAGTATGGCGGCGCGGCGCGCGGCCGAGTCTTCGCGGAGGACGGCTCGGCGATCATCGAGATCGAGGACGACGGCCCCGGCGTGGCCGGCCACGAGATCGAGCGGGTGTTCGATCCGTTCTATCGCGGGGAGCCCTCGCGCAACCGGGAAACCGGCGGCATCGGCCTGGGCCTGGCGGTCGTGCGCTCCATCGCCCGGTCGCACGGCGGCGACGTCACCCTGCATAACCGCGCCGGCGGGGGGCTGACCGCGCGGGTGCGCCTGCCGCTCTAGCGGGGTTCGCCCAAGCTTGGCCTTATGAAGGCGCGAATGTTGCGGGCGGGCAAAGCTTGGCCGTGCGTGTGAAATCGGCCGGCAACGGCCTTGGTGTTTGTGAAGTCATGAAGCGTTCCCTCCTCGCCCTCCCGCTGGCCGCCATCGCCGCCGTCGCCCACGCCCAGCCGCCGGAAAGGCCGCGCGACGGCCCGCCTCGGGGGCCGCGCCAGCAGGTGTTCATCAGCCCCTCGGGCGAACCGTTCCGCGCCGCGCCAGATGCGCCCTATCCGGTCGCCGCCTGGTTCGCCCGCGCCGATGCGGACAAGGACGGCAAGCTGGACCGTAAGGAGTTCGTCGCCGACGCCCTGACGTTCTTCGAGGTGTTGGACACCGACGAGGACGGGGTCATCTCGTCCTTCGAGAACACCGCCTACGAGAACAAGATCGCGCCTGAAATCCTACCCACGGCTGACCGGAGCATGGGCGGACCGCCGCCGGGCGGCCCGCGCAAGGGTGGCCCCCGTCCAGGCGACCAGAAGTTGAAGAACCGCCGCGCGATCTCCGGCATGAGCCTGCAAGGCGCGGCCTTTTATAGCCTGCTGAACGAGCCGCAGCCGGTTCGCGGGGCGGATACGGACTTCAACTTCCGTGTCACCAAGGCCGAGTTCGAAGCCACGGCGCGCAAGCGTTTCACCATCCTCGACACCGATGGCGACGGGGCGCTGATCCTGGAAGCCCTGCCCCAGACGCCTGTTCAGCAGATGAGCGAGAATATGGCGGCTTTGCGGCGTAAATAGAGTTCCCATCGCCTGCGACATCATGGGAACTACTGACAAAGCGCGCTGGTCTGCTTGGGCCAGCGCGCTTTGTTGCGTTTTAGGGTGAACCCAATCGGACTTCACCGGTTTAGCTCCACAGACCAACTGGACTGAAACCGTGATGACCGACCCCATAAACCCGCCTCCAACTCCCGAGCCGCCGGCTCCCGAGTATGAGCCGGGGCAGGTTCCGGATGAGGCACCGCCCCTCGATCCGACGCCGAATCCGCCAGGGGACGGCACGCCGTACGCCGGGACGGTCAACCCGAGGCTTTACTGAAGGAGCAGACCATGGACCTCAACTCCAACCGGACGACCACTCGCGGCCGCCGCGGCTTCGCCGCCATGGACCCCGAACGCCGCCGTGAAATCGCCCGCAAGGGCGGCGCGAGCGTGCCGAGCGAAAAGCGCAGCTTCGCCAAGGACCGCGACCTGGCCGCCAATGCGGGCCGCAAAGGTGGTTCCTCGTCGCGAGGCGGCGGCCGTCCGAACCGTTCGGGCGACATCTGATCTGCTGCCGATCCGGGCGCCGACGCCGCAGAATGCGGCGTCCGGCTCGGAAGCAAGATCCGCATAGTTTTCTATCGCATCCCAACCGTCTTTTGCGCGTTGCAACACAGACCCGGCGCGACCGGCTTACCCAGTACCCCTTAGGCGGATCATCATGGACTTGACGTTGGCGTCTCTCGGCTTGGTCGATCAGAACGACGCGATCGACGTTTCTCCCCCGTATCGGCTGGCGCCGACCTGAAGCGCGTGGCCCTTCTGGGAAACTTCCCTCCACGCCGTTGCGGCATCGCCACCTTCACCGCAGACGTTCATGAAGCCCTGACTGGGGCCTTCCCCGACCTGGCCTGCGACGTCTATGCGATGGACGACGACAATGGCCCGTACGACTTCGGCCCGTCGGTGAAGTTCACTATCCGCCAGCAGCAATTGGCCGACTACGCCGAGGCCGCGCGGCTCATCAATGAGAGCGGCGCTGACCTCGTCAACGTGCAGCACGAGTTCGGCATCTATGGGGGCCCGGCCGGCGAGGATGTCCTGCGCGTGCTGTCCGCCGTGCGCGCCCCTGTCGTCACGACCCTTCACACCGTCCTGACCAACCCCAACGCCGACCAGCGGCGGGTGATGCGCGGCCTGATCCAGCGCTCCTCGCGCCTGCTGGTGATGGCGGAGAAGGGCAAGGAGATCCTGCGCCGCGTCTATGGCGTGCCTGCAGAAAAAATCGCGGTCATCCCTCACGGAGCCCCCGACCGCCCCTTCATCGATCCCGACGCCGGCAAGGCCGCGTTCGGACTGGAGAACCGCAAGGTGCTGATGACCTTCGGTCTGTTGTCGCCGAACAAGGGGTTGGAGGTGATGATCCGCGCCCTGCCCGCCATCGTCGAGCGGCATCCGAACGTGCTCTACACCATCATCGGAGCCACCCACCCGCACCTGATCGCGCGCGAGGGCGAGGCCTATCGCGAGCAACTGTCCGACCTGGCGACATCGCTGGGCGTGCGCCAGAACTTGGCCTTCGTGAACGAGTACATGGACACCCCGGCCCTGCTGGACCGGCTGCAGGCGGCGGACGTCTATGTGACCCCGTACCTTGCTGAAGCCCAGATCACCTCGGGCACGCTGTCCTACGCCGTAGCCATGGGCAAGGCGGTCGTCTCCACTCCCTATTGGCATGCGCACGAGCTGCTGAGCGACGGCACGGGCGTCCTGGCGCCGTTCGGGGATGTCGAAGCCCTGGCGGCGGCGATCAACGGCCTGCTGGATGATCCGCAGCGTCAGGCGGAGCTTCAGTCCAAGGCTTACGCCAAGGCGCGCCGCACCGTCTGGTCGGCGGTGGCCAAGGACTATGTCAGCACTTTCAAGGCAGCGCAGGGGGCGCAGGTGATCGACCTGACCCAGGAAAACCGCGGCCGCATCGCCGCGCCCAAGCTGGACGCCGTGGAGCGGCTGACCGACGCCTGCGGCATCTTCCAGCACAGCCTGTACGGCGTGCCGGACCGTCGCCACGGCTACTGCATCGACGACAATGCGCGCGGCCTGATCCTGGCCACGCAGTTGAAGGCGCTATACCCCCACGACGAACGGCCCCAGCGGCTGGCGTGGATCTATGCGTCTTTCGTCCAGTATGCCTGGAACGCCGATGTCGGCCGGTTCCGCAACTTCATGTCCTATGAGCGCACCTGGCTTGAGGCCGAGGGGTCGTCCGACAGCGGCGCCCGCGCCCTGTGGGCCCTCGGCGCCACGGCCGAGAACGCACCGATCCCGGACCTGCGCCATTGGGCGGAAGCCCTGGCGCGGGACGCCCTGCCCTCGTTCGAGGAACTGCTGGCGCCGCGCACCTCGGCCTTCGCCATCCTGGGCCTGGCGTCGCTGGCTCGCAGCGGGGTCGAGGGAGCGACGGCCGAACGGCTTCTGCGCTTCCACGCCGATCACCTGGCCGACCTGTTCGATGCGCACGCCACCAAGGACTGGACCTGGTTCGAGCCGTTCCTGTCCTATGACAACGCCCGTCTGCCCGAAGCCCTGCTGCGCGCAGGAATGGTGCTGGAGGACGACCGCTATATCCAGACCGCGCTGAAGGGCCTGGCCTGGCTGTGTGAGATTCAGACGGCGCCCAGCGGCTGCTTCCGCCCGGTGGGCACCCACAGCTTCGGCGTCCATCACGCCCGGCCGTCGGCGTTCGACCAGCAGCCGCTGGAGGCCGCCGCCACGATCGACGCCTGCGCCGCCGCGTTCGAAGCGGTCGGCGATCAGCGCTGGGTCAACGAGGCTCGCCGCGCCTACGACTGGTATCTGGGCCGTAACGACCTGGGCGTGCGGATGGCGCGTGACGAGGACGGCTCGTGTCTGGATGGGCTTGGTCCTCACGGGCCGAACCTGAACCAGGGTGCGGAGTCGGTGCTGGCTTTCCAGATGGCGACCTGCGCCATGCACGCCCTTTTCGCCCGTCACAGCGTTTCGGCGCCGTTGGCCGTTCGACACTGACACACAAGGCGCGCTAGCCTCTCTCGATGCCGAAGATTCACCACCTGCCTCACAGGCTGCAGGCGGACGCGACTCGCGTCGTGATCCGTCCGTTCCAACTGCCCTCGGCCAGCGGCCGCATGCAGCGTATCTTCAACGCCGTCTCCGCCATGGACATGCGAACCTGCCAGGCGGAACTGGCCATCGTCGGCCGGGACTTCGAGTCCCGCCACTGGCAGACGCGCCAGATCTTCCTCAAGCGATACGAGCAGGTCGCGGCCGAGCTCGGGATCAAGAACGGGCTGTCGGACCAGCAGCGCCAGCTGGTCGGCGCCTATTTCTGCCACGAGTACTCCTACTCGGCGGCGGCGCTGATGAACCCATCGGTGGTGCCGCACGTGGACCAGTCAGGCCTGACGCCGGGCAGCGTGCGCTTCATCATGTCCCTGCGGGCGGTGGGTGAAGGCCACATCTCGTCCATCGCCTTCCGCGAGGGGATCCTGACCCACGACGGCCGCATGGACCTGATGCCCGAGCCGCCGTTCGCCACGGCGGTCACCTGGGACAAGCCTTGCGGGCCCGAGGTCGAGGCCTGTCCCGTCACGGCCGAGCGCCATCCCGAGGCGTCGCTGTCTGGCACGGTGATCTTCCCCTTCACCCCGGCCCAGGCCGGCGGGCTTGAGGACATGCGCCTCGTCCGCTTCCTGGACGACGACGACAAGACCGCGCGCTATCTGGGCACCTATACGGCCTATAGCGGCAAGGCTATCGGCTCGGAGCTGATGAGCACGGACGACTTCCGCACCTTCCACATGGAGCCCATGCGGGGACCGGCGTCGCGCAACAAGGGCATGGCCCTGTTCCCCCGCAAGGTGGACGGCCAGTACATGATGATCGGCCGCCAGGACGGCGAGAACGTCTTCCTGCTGAAATCCGAAGACCTGCTGGAATGGGGTGAAGGCGAGCTTCTGATGAAGCCGCGCGATCCGTGGGAGCTGGTCCAAATCGGCAACTGCGGCTCGCCCATCGAGCTGGACGAGGGCTGGCTGCTGCTGACCCACGGCGTCGGCGCCATGCGCAAGTACGCCATCGGCGCGGTGCTGCTGGACAAGCAGAACCCGAGCAAGATCATCGGCCGCCTGCCCGGCCCCCTGCTGTCGCCCGCCGACGAGGACCGCGAGGGCTATGTGCCGAACGTGGTCTATACCTGCGGCGCGATCGCCAACAACGGCATGCTGTTCATGCCCTATGGCGTGGCCGACAGCTCGGTGGGCTTCGCCCTGGTCGAGCTGGACGAGCTGCTGGGCGAGATGGTCTGAGGCTCGGCTGGTCAGCCCCCGGTGACGACGTCGATCGTCAGCGGGGCCCCGCCGTCGGCGATGGCGATCAGGCGATCGACATTGGGATGGGCGCCCGGACGGTTGCGGGCGTCGTCGGTATGCTCGCCGAACACCAGCAGGCCATGCTCGGCCGCCTTGGCGTCCAGGATGTCGGAGACCTGCCTGAGGTAGTTGTAGACCGCCAGGGAGCCTTGCTTGCCCGGCTGGTTCTCGATGCTGGCGACCACCGCGCCTTCGGAATCGCGAAGATCGATGCGCTGGACGCCCTCGACGCTCGGCAGCTTCTGAAGGTTATCCTTGAACGTCGCGGTTGGTTGAATCATCGCCTAAGCTTCTCGACTGGTTCGTTGCGCGGGCCTGTAACACCATCAACGGATGACCGCCATGCGCCCCGGTCGACCACACTCTTGAAGCGCTGCGTCGCCACCCCACTACAGCACCACCGAATAGAGTGACCTGAAAGGACGACGACATGGCTTTGCTCGACGAGCTCAAGGCGGACCAACTGGCGGCGCGCAAGCAGAACGACCGTCTGAAGGCCGACGTGCTGACTACATTGATCGGCGAAGCGACGCAGATCACGACCGAGGAATTCAAGCGCGGCGTGACGCAAGTCACTGACGAAAAGGTCGTCGCGACTGTCGCCAAGTTCCTGAAGAACACGAAGCTGACGCTGGAGAACCTCGCGACCGAACGCGCGCGTCTGATCGAAACAGGCGGCGACGCATCGAAAGTGGACGAGCGGACGAAGGCGGCTGAAACCGAACTGGCGATCCTGTCCTCGTACGGCCCCAAGCAGATGACGGAAGCGCAACTGCGAGAGGCCATCGACGACTTCAAGGCCAAGAACCCCGGCGCCAACGTCGGGATGATCATGGCCCACCTGAAGACCAGCTTCGCCGGTCAGTATGACGGCAAGGCTGCCAGCGCCTTTGCCGAGGGTTAGATGGACGGCGCCCCCGGCTGTCCCAAAGGAGAGAAACGATGAAGGCCAGATGGATCGTCGGCGCGGCTGTAGGCGCCGCCCTCAGCCTGCCGCATGTCGCCACGGCGCAGGACAAGATCAGGACCCTGCCGCTCCCTGAAGCCGCCGCCTATCCGGAGGGCGTCGCCGCTGATCCGGCGACGGGGGTCCTCTACACCAACAGCGCCAATACCGGCGTCATCTTCCGGGTCGATCCGACGACCGGGGCGACCTCGGTCGTAAGCGATCCGCTGGGCCTGGCGAACGCCCGGCCCGCGACGCCCAAGTCGGTGGCCTTGGGCTTGAAGCCGGACGGCGAAGGCCGGATCTGGGTCGCCGGCGCCCGTGATGGCTCCATGCATGTGGTCGATATCGCCAGCGGCCGTCGCCTGGCCCGGTTCACCACGCCGCAAGGGCCGTGGTTGATCAACGACGTCGTGCTCACGCCGAACGCCGCCTATTTCACCAACTCCCTGCGTCAGATGCTGTGGCGCGTGCCGCGCAATGCGATCGCCGACGCGGTGCTGGAGCCCTGGCTGAAGTTCGAGGGCACGGCCCTGGATTTCGGCGAGGAGCCGAACCTGAACGGCATCACCGCCACGCCGGACGGTCGGCATCTGATCGTCGTCCACGCCAAGACCGGCCGGCTGTTCCGGATCGACACCAAAACCCGCGAAGTGGCGGCCATCGACACGGGCGGCGCGGCGCTGTCCAGCGGCGACGGCCTGGTTCTGCAAGGGCAGCGGCTGTTCGTCGTAAGGCAGTCGGCGGGCGAAGTCGTGGCCCTGCGGATGTCGCCCGACCTGCTGACGGCGAAGGAGACGAAACGGATCAAGCCGGCGGAGCTGGCCTGGCCGGCGACCGCGGCGATCAGCGGCGACCGCCTGGTCGTCGCGAACAGTCAATTGAACCGCCGCGCCTCGGGCGATCCGGCGCTGCCCTTCAGCCTGGTGTCAATTCCGCTGTCCGCCTTCGACTAGGCCGACGGCGCATTCTTCAGAGCGGCGGCGTGGAACCGGGCGGTCCCGCGTTCCGCGCCGTCGCCTCAGATGACCTTGGTCCAGACCTGGCTCTTGCAGAGCAGACCGCCGATGACGCAGCCCTTGGCCAGCAGGCGCCCGGCGTCAACCGGCTCGGCCAGGCCGGTGAAGTTGCGGTTCAGTTCCGGGACGAAGACCTTGCCGCGCCACACGCCGCGGCGTTCATCAAGTTCGAGGTTCTTGAGCACCTGAGTCCCGACCAGCCGTTCGGTGCCGGCATGGCG
The DNA here is from genome assembly GCF_041021955.1 of Caulobacter sp. 73W. Lineage (GTDB taxonomy): Bacteria > Pseudomonadota > Alphaproteobacteria > Caulobacterales > Caulobacteraceae > Caulobacter. Next base: position 3,753,821 of record NZ_CP158375.1, on the reverse strand, counting down.
CGCCTTTGCCTGCGCCTTGGGCGACGCCCAGATCACGGTGCCGCAGGCGGCGTCGCCGCACGGCCGGATCTCGACGCGCACGTTGTCCTTGGGGTTCCGCCAAACGCCGAACGCGTCGGTGGTGACGGGCTCAGCCAAGGCGGCCCCCGCGAACAGAAACGCGGCTACAGCCACAACAGCGGTGACAATTGATCGATGCATGGAGCCGATGTAGGGCATCGCGGATGCAACGCAAGATGCTGCGGCGCCGCATGCCTATCCCTGTGATCTGAAAATCACAGTTAAGGAGCGGGCCAGGTCCCCTACCCGCCCGGATGCAGACCCGGCGCTTCCTGGCCCGTGCGGGTGACGTATTCGGTATAGCCGCCGCCGTACTGATGGATGCCCTCGGGCGTCAGTTCGAGCACGCGGTTCGACAGGGCCGCCAGGAAGTGGCGATCGTGCGAGACGAACAGCATGGTGCCCTCGAAGTCCGCTAGGGCCGCGACCAGCATCTCCTTGGTGGCCATGTCCAAATGGTTGGTAGGCTCGTCGAGCACCAGCAGGTTCGGCGGATCGAACAGCATCTTGGCCATGACCAGGCGGGCCTTCTCGCCGCCCGACAGGACGCGGCAGGGCTTTTCGACATCGTCGCCGGAGAAGCCGAAGCAACCCGCCAGGGTGCGCAAGCTCCCCTGCCCCGCCTGCGGGAACGAGCTTTCCAGGGACTCGAAGATCGTCTCTTCGCCGTCCAGCAGATCCATGGAGTGCTGTGCGAAGTAGCCCATCCGGACGCTGGCCCCGACCGTCACCGTGCCTTGGTCGGGCTTGGTGTCGCCGGCCACCAGCTTCAGCAGGGTGGACTTGCCGGCGCCGTTGGCGCCCAGGACGCACCAGCGCTCCTTGCGGCGGACCTTGAAGTCCAGGCCCGCATAGATCGACTGCGTCCCATAGCCCTTATGGACGTCCTGCAGGTTCAGCACATCCTCGCCCGACCGGGGCGGGCTCTGGAATTCGAACTGGACCGTCTGGCGACGGCGCGGCGCCTCCACGCGTTCGATCTTGTCGAGCTTCTTCACCCGGCTTTGGACCTGGGCGGCGTGCGAGGCGCGCGCCTTGAACTTTTCGATGAACTTGATTTCCTTGGCCAGCATGGCCTGCTGGCGCTCGTACTGCGCCTGGCGCTGCTTCTCGGTGAGCGCGCGCTGCTGGTCGTAGAAGTCCAGATCGCCGGAATAGCTAGTCAACGTTCCCGCGTCGATCTCCACCACCTTGCCGATGATGCGGTTCATGAAGGCGCGGTCGTGCGAGGTCATCAGCAGCGCGCCGTCGTAGTCCTTCAGGAAGGACTCCAGCCAGATCAGGCTCTCCAGGTCGAGGTGGTTGCTCGGTTCGTCGAGCAGCATGCCGTCGGGACGCATCAGCAGGATGCGGGCCAGGGCCACGCGCATCTTCCAGCCGCCGGACAGCAAACCGACGTCGCCGTCCATGCGCTCCTGGCTGAAGCTCAGGCCAGCCAGCACCTCGCGCGCGCGCGCTTCCAGCGCGTAGCCGTCCAGCTCCTGGAATCGCTCCATCACCTCGCCGTAGCGTTCCATGACGGCGTCCAGCTGGTCCGCCTGATCAGGATCGACCATGGCGGCCTCGAGCGTGGCCATCTCGGCGGCCAGCGCGCTGACGGGGCCGACGCCGTCCATCACCGCGGCGACCGCGCTCTGCCCCGACATCTCGCCGACATCCTGGCTGAAGTAGCCGATCCTCATGCCCGGATCGATCGAGACCAGACCGTCGTCGGGCTGCTCCTGACCGGTGATCATGCGGAACAGCGTGGTCTTGCCGGCGCCGTTGGGGCCGACGAGCCCCACCTTTTCACCCTTCTGGATGCCCATCGAAGCTTCGATGAACAGGATCTGGTGGCCGTTCTGCTTGGAGATATTGTCGAGGCGGATCATGGTGCGGTCTGCTAACGCGCGCCGGTCAAGAACACCAGCCTTCGCACCGCACCATTCCAGATACCGGCTGCGACTTTATCGCCGCCGCGCCCTCAGACCGCCGTCAGCAGGAACACACCGAAGGCAGGAGCCGGGCTGATCCACTGGCGATCGACGCGCCAACCAGCCTGCTCCGCCAGGTCGACCACGCGCTGGGGCGTGAACTTGTACGCGTTCTCGGTGTGGATGGTCTCGCCCGCGGCGAAGCGGAAGCCGCGGCCGGCCGCGTGGGCGAGCTGACTGCCAGTGCTGAGCAGGTGCATCTCCATGCGCTGCTCCAGGGCGTTCCACAGGGCCAGGTGCTCGAAGCCGTCGAGGTCGAAGTCGCCGCCCGCCTCGTGGTTGATGCGCGCCAGGACGTTCTTGTTGAAGGCCGCGGTGACGCCGGCGCTGTCGTCATAGGCGGCCACCAGGGTCGCCTCGTCCTTCACCTGATCGGCGCCGAGGATGAAGGTCGCGCCCTCGCCCAGCAGACGGCGGGCGCTGCGCAGGAAGGCGGCGGCCTCATCCGGCGTGAAGTTGCCGATGGTCGAGCCCGGGAAGAAACCGACGCGCGGACGATCGCCCAGGGCCGGCGGCAGGCGCAGGGCGGTGGTGAAGTCGTCCATCAACGGAGCGACGAGCAAGTTCGGATAGTCGGCGCGGATCGCCTCGGCCGCGTCGGCCAGTGCGGTGGGGCTGATGTCGATGGGAGCGTAGGCGGCGATGTGCGGCGCGGCGTCCAGCAATAGTCGGGTCTTCACGCTGGCGCCGCTGCCGAACTCCACCAGCGCCGCGCCGTCGGGAATGGCGGCGGCCAGTTCGGGGGCGATCTCTTTCAGCAGCGCCGTCTCGGTGCGGGTCGGATAGTACTCCGGCGTCTCGCAGATCGCCTCGAACAGGCGCGAGCCTTCGGCGTCGTAGAAGTACTTCGGCGGCAGGGTCTTGGGCGACGCGGAAAGACCCGCGATCACGTCACGCTCGAAGGTGGACAGTTCCGGCGCCGGCTCGGCCTTGCGGCGAGCATCGCGGGCCAGCCGCAGACCGGAGAACATCCAGCGCTGATGCGGATAGTAGAAGTTGCGGTAGCTGGCGCGCACATGGCCCTGCGGCGTGACGCAAGCGCCGCCGCGAAGGACCATCTGGCCTGACATGAACTTGCCGTTGTACTCGCCCACCGCGCCGGGGCCGGGCTCGAACCCGGGATAGGCGGCGTAGGCGCTTGCGGTCCATTCCCAGACATCGCCGAACATCTGGCGCAGCCCTGGTCCGGCTGGCGCGGGACGCGGGTTCAGGGCGCCGGACGAGAGGTCGCCGCCATCGACCTTGGCCGAGGCGGCGGCATGCTCCCACTCCGCTTCCGTAGGCAGGCGCGCGCCAGCCCAGGCGGCGTAGGCGGCGGCCTCGAAGTAGCTGACATGGACCACCGGGGCGGCCGGATCGAGGGGAGCCAGACCGCGCAGGGTCATGGCCTTCCAGCCGCCGCCGGCGCGGCGCCAGTAGAGCGGCGCTTCCCACAGCTCGGCCTGGACCTTGGCCCAACCGTCGGACAGCCAGAATTCCGGCCGCCGGTAGCCGCCGTCATCCATGAAGGCCAGCCATTCGCCATTGGTCACGGCGCGGTCCGCCAGTTCGAACGGTTCCAGGTAGACCTTGTGACGCGGGCCTTCGTTGTCGAAGGCGAAGCCGCGACCGTCGTGGCCGATCTGAACCAGACCGCCCTCGAAGGCGACGAAGCCCAGCGGTTCGGCCTTGGCCTCGCCCACCAACCGGCCGCGCGCATAGGCGGGATCGAGGGGCGAGTTGGAGAACAGGTGCAGCACGTCCATGAGCATCAGCTCCTGGTGCTGCTCCTCATGCGCCAGACCCAGGGCCAGCAGCGGCTCGAGCGCGGGGTCGAAGTCCTGCAGCAGGCGGGTCATGGCGGCGTCGACATGGCGGCGATAGTCGATGATTTCGGACGCCGCCGGGCGGGTCAGCAGGCCGCGCTGCGGGCGGGGCTGACGAGGACCGAGCGCCTCGTAATAGGAGTTGAACAGATAGGAGTAGAGCGCGTCGAACGGCCGGTAGCCGGGACCCTTCTCCGCCAGGATGAAGGTCTCGAAGAACCAGGTGGTGTGCGCCAAGTGCCACTTGGCGGGGCTGGCGTCCGGCATCGACTGGGCCGACTGGTCCTCGGCCGTCAGGGGTGCGGCCAGAGCCTCGGTGGCGCGGCGGACCTTCAGATAGCGGTCGAGGGCGCTCGCGCCTCCGGACGAGTGGGCGGCGAAGCGGACGGCGTCGTCGAGGGGGCTCATGAGGCCTGAACGGCCAAGCCTGTCGTCGGTTGCTTCACCGTCCATCGCGCGTCTCCTTGGCTATCGAGAGAAAGGCTACAGCCACCCTACGCCAGAAAGTGGCGGCAGCCGTCATCAGGATGGCGGGAACGATCCCGCCTCGCGATGACTTGCGGGGTCATGGAGACGATGATGACCGACAAGACCGTGACGGGCTGGAAACTGGACCGAGGGGAACGCGAAGCTTTGCTGCTGCGGTTTCCGCCAGCCTATGAGCATCCGATCGCCGACCATGTGACCCTACAGGCCGATGCGTCGGCCGACACGCCCCTGCCCTCGGCCGTAAAGGGCGAAATCGTCGGAAGGACGGACGACCGGCGCGGCGTGCAGGCCATGGTCATGCGCATCGACGGGACCAGCAACCGGCCCGGCGGCGGCTTCTATCATGTCACCTGGTCGCTGGCGGAGGGACGGCAGGCGGTGGAGAGCAACGACGTGATCGCCGAACGGGGCTGGGAATCCCTAGACCGGCCGATCCCCATCACCCTGACGCCCGCGCGGTTCTAGAGAGCGGCGGCGAGGCCCAGCAGGAAGCCCAGTTCGAACACCTGCTCCACCGCGCCAAGGACGTCGCCGGTATGGCCGCCGATCAGGCGTCGGGCCAGCAGGACGATGGCCAGGGCGAGGACGCCGCCGATCGCCAGGCCGAGGGCGACATTCAAGGACGGCAACAGGACCAGCGGCCAGGCGGCGATGAGCAGCGCCATCGTCACTTCGCCCCAGCGCACGCCGTCGGGGACCGGCGTCCACTTGGCGGCCAGGGCGTCGCCGGCATAGGGCGACAGGCGCATGACCCCGACCGCCGCCGCCCGTCCCGCGCCATGCGCGGCGAGCAGGCCCAGAGCCGCGAGAGCTGGAGCCAGCGAGGCCAAGGCGGCGATCTTCAGGCCGAGGATGAGGACCAGGGCGATGACGCCGTAGGTCCCGACTCGGCTGTCCTTCATGATCTGCAGCCGACGCTCCGGCGTCTGGCCGCAGCCCAGGCCGTCGGCGGTATCGGCCAGGCCGTCCTCATGGAAGGCGCCGGTGACCAGGACGCCCCCACCGACCGCCAGCAGGGCCGCGATCCAGCTGTTCCACAGATGGGCCGCGCCCAGCAGGACCAGGGCCGACATCCCCCCGACCAGTTGGCCCACCAGGGGAAACCAGTGGGCGCTGCGGGTGGTCCATTCGGGCTCGAAGCGCGGCAGGGCGGGCGTCGGCAGGCGGGTCAAGAACTGCACCGCGCAGAAGAACAGCTCGACCTGCCGGCGCAGCATCCTAGAGCCGCCCCGCCATCACGTCGTCGAGGCTGGCCACGTCGGTCAGCAGCCGAGCGGCGGCGCGTATGATAGGCAGGGCCAATAGGGCGCCGGTCCCCTCCCCCAGCCGCATGTCCAGGTTCAGCAGCGGCCGGGCGTCCAACGCTTCAAGCATCAGGGCGTGTCCGTGCTCGGCGGAGCGATGGGCGAAGATCAGGTAGTCGCGGACGGCCGGCTCGATCCGCACCGCCGCCAGGGCCGCCGCCGTGCAGATGAAGCCATCGACCACCACGGGCCGCCGCACCTGCGCCGCGCCGAGAATGGCGCCCGCCATCATGACGATCTCCAGCCCGCCGAACTGCGCCAGGACGTCGAGCGGCGCGACAGCGTCGGAACGGTCGGCGGCCTGCTGGATCGCGGCGCGCTTGCGGGCCATGCCTTCCGGCGTATGGCCGGTTCCTTGACCGATGCAGGCGTCCAGCGGGGCGGGGGTCAGGCGGTGCATGATCAGGGCGGCTGAGGCGGTGTTGCCGATGCCCATCTCGCCCAGCATCAGGATGTCGAAACCCTCGGCCGCCACGTCGCGGGCGATCCGGGCGCCGTGTTCGAGGGCCTGCTCCACCTCCTCGGCCGTCAGGGCCGGCTCGACGGCGGCGTTGCGCGTCCCCTTGCGCACCTTGGCCTGGATCAGGCGCTCATGCTCCGGCAGGTCGCTGGCTACCCCGGCGTCGACCACGCGCACCTTGGCCCCCGCAGCGCGGGCGAAGGCGCTGGCGCTGGCGCGGTCGGCTAGGAAGGTCGCGACCATGGCCGTGGTCACTTCGGACGGATAGGCCGACACGCCGGACTCGGTCAGGCCGTGATCGCCGGCGAAGACCAGCAGCAGGGCGTACTCCCCGTCCGGGTCCGGGCGGTCGGCGATCAGGGCGAGTTGGACCGCCAGATCCTCGATCTGGCCAAGCGAGCCTGGCGGCTTGGCCTTGCCGTCGATCAGGGCGCGGAACTGCGGCTCACGCGACAGGTCGAGGGGAGCGATGGTCATGGGTGATCCTTGAGGCCGGCCAGCCGCGCCAGGGCGGAGATGTCGAGCGACCGTTCCAGCATCTTGGCGATCTCGTCCAGAGCCGCGTCGACGGCGGCGGCCTGGTCCGCGCCCGTGGACGCCGCGCCGAGCTGGGCGAGGAAGGCCGCCCGCACCTCGCCGGCATTGAACAGGCCATGGACATAGGCCCCGGCGACACGACCGTCGGCGCTGACCGCCCCCTCGCCCGCGCCGTCGTCGAACACCAGCAGCGGCCGCTGCAGGCCCTGGCCATGGGTGCGACCGACGTGCATCTCGTAGCCTTCGAACCGTGCGTCGCCGTCGGCCAGACGGCCGGCGACCGGACGCAGCACCTTGTCGCCGGTCAGCACCGTCTCGACGTCCAGCAGGCCCAGCCCCTCGGCCTCGCCCGGCGGTCCCTCGATCCCCTCCGGATCAGAGACCTTGCGGCCCAGCATCTGGAAGCCGCCGCAGACGCCCAGCACCCGTCCGCCCCGGCGCAGGTGGGCGGCCAGGTCGATGTCCCACCCCTGCCCCCGCAGGAAGTCCAGATCCGTCAGGGTCGCCTTGGTCCCCGGAAGGATGACGAGGTCGGCGTCGCCCGGCAGCGGCGTGCCCGGAGGCACGAAGGCGAAGTCCACGGACGGCTCGGTCCTCAGGGGATCGAAGTCGTCGAAATTGGCGATGCGCGACAGCATGGGCACAAGGATGCGCACCTTGCCGCCCTTGCCCGCCGCCGCGCGGTCCAGGATCACGGCGTCCTCGGCCGGCAGGGCCTTGGCCGTCGCCAGCCAGGGCGCCATGCCCAGGTCCGGCCACCCCGTGCGGGCGGTGATCTCCGTCCGCCCGTCCTGGAACAGGGTCGGGTCGCCCCGGAACTTGTTGATGACGAAGCCGCGGATCATCGCCCGGTCGGCCTCGTCCAGCACGGCGTGGGCGCCGACCAAGGCGGCGATCACATGGCCACGGTCGATGTCGCCGACCAGCACCACCGGCACGTCGGCGGCGATGGCGAAGCCCATGTTCGCGATGTCGTTGGCGCGCAGGTTGACCTCGGCCGGACTGCCGGCCCCCTCGACGATCACCAGGTCGGCTTCGGCCTCCAGCCGGCGGAAGCTGTCGAGGACCACGTCCAGCAGGGCGGCCTTCCTTTCCTGATAGCCGCGCGCCTGCCAGGTCCCGGCGATCTGGCCACGCACGATCACCTGGGCGCCGACGTCGCTCTGCGGCTTCAGCAGCACGGGGTTCATGTGGACGGTCAGGGGCGTGCGGCAGGCGATGGCCTGCAAGGCCTGGGCGCGGCCGATCTCGCCCCCGTCGGCGGTGACGGCGGCGTTGTTGGACATGTTCTGCGGCTTGAACGGCCGCACGGTGAGGCCGCGATTGGCGAACAGGCGGCAAAGGCCGGCGACCAGCACCGACTTGCCCACGTCCGAGCCGCAGCCCTGGATCATCAACGCGGCCAAGCGAGGCCTCCGACCAGCAACATCGCCGCCAGGATCGCACAGGCTCGCAGGTAGACGCCAAGTCCGCGTTTCAGATCGGCCATGGCGGGCGCGGGACCATCGCCGAAGATCGGTCGCTGGTGCGCCGCGCCGTCATAGGTCGCGTCGCCGCCAAGGCGGACGCCCAGCCCCCCGGCCATGGCGGCCTCGGGCCAGCCGGCGTTGGGCGAGGCGTGCTTGCGGGCGTCGCGAAACATGGCGCGCCACCCTCCCCCCGCCGCCAGGGCGACCAGGGCGCCGGCTATACGGGCGGGGATCCAGTTCATGACGTCGTCGGTGCGGGCCGCGAACCAGCCGAAGGCGCGCCAGCGTTCCTCCCGATGGCCGATCATGCTGTCGGCGGTGTTGACCGCTTTGTAGGCGAACAGACCGCCCAGGCCGCCGACCAGGAACCAGAACATCGGCGCCACGAAGCCGTCGCAGAAGCTCTCGGCCAGGCTTTCCAGCGCCGCGGCGGCGACGCCCGCCTCGTCCAGCGCATCGGTGTCACGACCGACGATACGGCCGACGGCGGCGCGGGCGGCGTCGAGATCGGTCGCCTTCAAGACGGCGGCGACGTGGTCGTAGAGGCTGCGGGCGGCCAGTCCGAGTGAACCCAGGATCATAAGGAGCAGGACGCCCAGGTAGGCTTCGCCCAGCAGGTTGTGCAGCAGCGCCCCGACCAGCGCCGCGCCGCCGGCGACCAGCAGCACCGTGGCGACACCGAGCAGGCGGCGGGACTGTTCCGGCCGTGAGGGATCGTTCCAGCGCCGCTCGCAGCAATCGATAGCCGCGCCCAGCCAGGCGACGGGATGGGGCAGCCGCCTGTGCAGCCGGTCCGGATAGCCGACCAGCCCCTCGACGAGGGCCGCGCCAAGGACCAGCAGCGTGTCAGCCATGGCGTCCGATGATCTCGATCAGCGGACCGTGGCCGCCCTCGGCGAACCGCGCCGTAACCCCATAGGCGGCGGACAGGATCGGCGGCGCCAAGGCCTCGACCGGCGGGCCGTCGGCCAGGATGCGGCCGTCGGCCAGGACGATGACGCGGTCGGCCAGCTTCATGGCCATGGGCAGGTCGTGCAGGGTGACGACAACCCCCTTCCCCTCGTCCGCCAAGGCGCGGAACAGGGCGGCGGCATCGAGCTGGTGGCCCGGGTCGAGGCCGGCCAGGGGCTCGTCCGCCAGCAGCCATTGCGGCTCTCCCGCCAGGGCGCGGGCGATCAGCACGCGGGCCAGCTCGCCGCCGGACAGGGTGGTGACGGTGCGCGCGGCGAACCGGGTGACGTCGGCCTTGGTCATAGCGCGCGTCACGGCGGCCTCGTCCTCGGCGGTCAGACCCCAGGAGCCGGCGAAGGGAATGCGGCCCAGGCCCACCAGGGTGCGCGCCTCGACCGCCCAGGCGACCTCGGGCGACTGAGGCAGAAAACCGATGCGGCGGCCGCGCTCGCGGGCGGAGACCTCCAGGACGCCGACGCCGTTCAGCCGCGCCAGGCCCTGGTCGGGACGACGCAACCCCGCCAGGCAGGCCAGCAGGGTCGACTTGCCCGCGCCGTTCGGGCCGACGATGGCGGTCACCTCACCCGGGCGCAGATCGGCGGAGACGCCTTCCAGCACGGGCTTGTCCCCCAGGCGCACATGGATGTCGGAAAAGCCAAGTTCGGGGGTCATGCGATCCTCCGGCGCAGGCGGATGAGCAGGGCGAGGAAGAACGGCCCGCCGATGGCGGCCATGGCGACGCCGAGCTTCACCTCGGCCGCGGCGGGGATGAGGCGGACGACGATGTCGGCGGCGAGGACGATCACCGCCCCGCCGATGGCGCTGGGCAAGATCAGCGCGCCCGGCCGCGAACCCACGAACGGCCGCAGCAGGTGCGGCGTCATCAGGCCGACGAAGCCGATCATGCCGGTCACCGCCGTGCTGGCGCCGACGGCGAGGCCGACGCCGAGCGCCAGCATCAGGCGCGCGCGGTTCAGGTCCACGCCCAGCGACCGGGCGCCGACGTCGCCCAGGGTCAGGGCGTCCAGCGGACGGGTCAGGGTCAGCATCAGGACCAGCCCCAGGCTGATGAACGGCACGGCGAAGCGAACCTCATCAATGCTCCGATCGGCGAGTGAGCCCAGCAGCCAGTTGATGATCTCGCTGACCGCCCAGGGGTTGGGCGCCAAGGACAGGGCCAGGGAGACCCCGGCGGAGGCGATGATCTGCAGGATCGCGCCGGCCAGGATGAAGGTCACGATGCTGGATGCGGCGCCGGCCAGCAGCAGAAGCAGCAGGACGCCCGCCACCGCGCCGATCATGGCGCCGATCGGCAGGGCCCAGAACGACGCCTCGCCCATGCTGAAATAGAGGGTGATCACCGCCCCGAGCGCGGCCAGGGAGGAAACGCCAAGGATGTCCGGCGCGGCCAGCGGGTTGCGGGTATAGCCCTGCATCACGGCGCCGCTGGCGCCGAGCGCCGCGCCGACCGCCATTCCCAGGATGGTGCGCGGCAGGCGCAGGTCGAAGATGATCGGCCACCGGGGGTCGCCGCGATCGACGAAGGCGCTCAGGGGCGCCCAGACCCTGCCCACGAACAGGCTGGCGACGAAGAGGATCAGGAGGGCGATCCCCAGGCCGGCATAGAGCCGAGCGGGCGGCTGTTTGAGCGTCATGCGAACTTCCGGAGAGCGTCTTGGCGAGCCTTGGCGAGGGCCGCGACGGTGTGGATCAGGACCGGGCCGCCGCAGTAGAGCAGCCGGGTCGGGAAGTTGGCGCGATGCATGCGGTCGCTGACCCGGCGCAGGGCCGGATGCGCGACGATGCGCTCGGCCCAGGTGGCCGAGCCGGGCGAGGCCTCGCCGGCCAGCAGGACCTGCGGCGGATCGGAGACCAGATGCTCCAGGGCGATGTTGCCCCACTTCTTGAGGCCGTATCGGCTGGCCACGTTCTCGAAGCCGCAGCGCTCCATCATCTCGCTGACCAGGGTGCCGCTGCCGGCGGTGAGGCCGTGCGGCTCGAAGATCGCGGCGGTCAGGCGACGCTGACCGGGGCGCGGCCGGGCGGCGGCGATCGCCGCATCGATACGGGCGATCAGCGTCTCGGCGCGTCGGGGGTGGCCGACCAGGGCCGCGACCTCCCGTATCTGGGCGTAGCTGTCGGCGAGGGTGTCGGGGACGCTGAACCGCTCCTGACGCACGCCCAGGCGCTTGAGCGCGTTGCGCGTCGCCAGGGACGAGTGGGCGCTGGAGATCACCAGATCGGGGTTCAGGGCCACCACCTCCTCCGCCGTCTCATAGGTGAAGGGCAGCGTGCGGGCGATGTCGACAATGGTCGAGCCGTGGGGATCGCGCGCGTAGTGGCTGAGGGCGGCGATCTGGTTGCGGTCGGCCACCCGCACCAGAACCGTGTCCAGGCAGGCGTTCATGGAGACGATGCGGCGCGGCGGGCCGGCGGCCAGGGCCGGCGATGCGACGGCCGCCGCGGCGAGCCCGGCGACGGCGGTCCTGCGAGTCAGGTCGTTCATGCCGCCTCCAGGGCTTGCTCCAGGCGCTTCCAGGCGCCGAGCGGCGGAATGCCGAAGCGCAGGAAGTCCGGCGCGTCGGCGAACGGGCGGGTCAGGATGCCCGCCCGGCAGAGGTGATCGAACAGCCGGTCGGCCTTTGGCGCGGCGGCGAGGCGGAACAGGTCGGTGCCGCCGATCACCTTCAGGCCGGCCTCGGTCAGGGTGCGGTGCAGGCGGCGTGCGTCTCGGCCCAGCTTGGCGCGCATGTCGTCGGCCCAGCCGGCGTCGTCATAGGCGGCGCCGGCGGCGATCGCCTCGGCGCTGACCGGCCAGTCGCCGGTGAGCTGTTTCAGACGAGCGATGAGATCGGCGTCACCGAGAACAAAGCCCAGGCGAACGCCCGGCAGGCCGTAGAACTTTCCGAACGAACGGAGGACGACAAGACGCCCTCCTGGGCGCGCCGCGATGCTGAGATCGGGCATGGTGTCGATGAAGGACTCATCGACGATCAACCAGCCGCCACGAGCCGCCTGGCGATCCAGAATTCCCGTCAGGATATCGATGGAAACAATTGATCCATCAGGATTGTTTGGATTGACGATGACCACGGCGTCAGCGTCCGGGATCGCGCCCGGCGACGCCTCGATCACCTGCGCGTCGGCCGCCATCCAGGCCTCGGCATGACCGCTGTAGGTCGGGCCGACGATGGCGACGCTGCGCGCGCCAGTGAGGATCGGCAGCAGGCGCAGGCCGGTTTCGGCCCCCGCCACCGCCGCGATGCGGCCGATATCCGACAGGCCGAAGGCGCGGGCGGCCGAGGCCTCCAGCGCCCTCACCGCCTCGGGGTCCGGCAGGCGGGACAGGTCGGCGGACATCGCCCGCCGCCCCGTCCACGGATGCGGATTGATCCCGGTCGACAGGTCGATCCACGGCCCCGGCGCATGGGGATAGGCGGCCCGAGCCTGGGCCAACCTTCCGCCATGACGACTGAAGCCGCGGATCACCAATCGTCTCCTAGAAGCGCGCGCGGACGCCGACGAAGGCCCCACGTCCCGGCGTGCCGTAGTTGAGGACCGTCTGGTAGTTTTCGTCAAAGGCGTTCTCGACCCGGCCGAAGACCTCGTAGGTCTCGTTGACCGGATAGGAGGCCCGGAAGTCCACCACGGTGTAGCTCTTCACCACCTGGGTGTTGGCGTCGTTGTTCCAGGTCTTGCCGACGTAGCGGACAGCCGCCGTGGTCGACAGGCCCACCGGCCACAGGTAGGTCGCCGAGGCGAAGCCCTGGTTCTCCGGACGGCGAACCAGCTGTTTGCCGGCCGCGCCGCCGGAGCGGTTCTCGGCGTCGGTCCAGGTGTAGTTGCCGTTCAGGGTCAGGCGGTCTCCGACCGACAGGCGGCCAGCAAATTCAACGCCTTGCGCCTCGGTCTTCAGAACGCTTTTGTAGTAGCCGAAGCGCTGGACGCCGCCGATAAAGCACATCGGATCGGTCGTGCCGGTGGAGCAGCCGTTGTAGCGGATCTCGTTGTCCGCCTCGCGGTGGAAGTAGGTGGCCGAGACCGTCGCCGCGCCGCCCAGCAGCTTCTGCTCGATGCCGGCGTCCCAGGCGTCGAACAACTCCGGGCTCAGGGCCAAATTGCCGTATTCGCTGTATAGCTCGTACAGGCCCGGGGCGCGGAAGCCCTGGCCGAAGCTGGCGCGCAGGATGGTGTTGCCTTCGTTCAGGGCCCAGGCCGCGGCGGCCGAACCCAGGGTCTTGTCGCCATAGGTGTCATGGCTGTCGTAGCGCAGGCCGCCGGTCAGGGTCAGGCCGGGCGCGACCTCGCCCTGCAGCTGGACATAGACGCTGTCCAGGCCGGCCTTGCCGCGCACGAAGGGCGGGTTGGCGTTGCTGGCCGAGGGCGAGCGGGTGCGCATGCGCGAGTTCTCGGTCTCGGTGCCGAACACGGCGTTGAAGCCTTCGGTGATCGCGAATGTGCCCTGGTATTCCCAGCGCTTGTTCTTGCCGGCCGCGTCGAAGGTCAGCGGCTGGGCGGGACGGCCCGGGTTCAGGTTCTCGCGGTCGGTGTCGGTATAGGCGAAGGCCAGGCGGTTCTGCAGGCGGCCTTCCAGCAGGGCGACGTTCAGGCCGGTATAGACCACCAGCTCCTCGGTGCGGGCGAACTCGGCGGAGTCGCCGTTGAAGGCGTCGAAGTCGTTCTTTCCCTTGGACCAGACCGAACGGACCTCGGCCGAGACATCCTCGGTGATCTTCAGGCGGGCGCGGCCCGACAGGCCGGTGTTCTGGTAACCGTCGGCTTCCTTGCCCGTGGCGTAGGCCGAGAAGCCGTCGGTGGTGAAGTAGCTGCCGGCCACGCGCCAGCTTAGGCGCTCGCCGGCGCCGCCCATGCCGCCACGGACCGAGGCGGTGTCACGGGCGCCGCCCTCGACGTCGGCCGAGGCCTCGAACGGCTTGGAGGGTTCGCGGGTCACGATGTTGACCACGCCGCCGATGGCCTGGCTGCCCCACAGGGTCGATTGGGCGCCGCGCAGGATTTCGATGCGCGAGACGTCGCCGATCAGCAGGTTGCCGAAGTTGAAGCCGCCCTGGGTGGACGACGGGTCATTCAGCTTCACGCCGTCGATGATGGCGACGGTGTGCTGGCTTTCGGCGCCGCGGATGAACACGCTGGTGGTCGTGCCCGGACCGCCGTTGCGGACGAAGGTCACGCCGGGCGTTTCCTGCAGCAGTTCGACCACGGCCAGGCGCTGGCTGTCTTCGATGTACTGTTCGTCCAGCACGGTGACGGTGGAGCCGATCTTCTCGGCCTTCTGCGGCGAGCGGGTGGCGGTCACCACCACCTGGTCGACGGCGGCAGCGTTGGTCCCGGCGCGGCCGGCGACGTCGGCCTCCGGCGCGACCTGGTCGGCCAGGGCGGGCGCGGCCGCGAACAGCAGCGCCGCGGCGGAAACGGAATGGATCAGTCGGTTCATCAGGTAGTCCCCATCGTGATGCACGCCGTGACGCGAGCGATGACGGACAGCCGACAACGCCCGCGCCCAGCGCAGGTTTTTCTCGTTGTCGTCACGCGGGAAGACCCGTTCGGACCGCGCACCCCGGCGGCTCGAAGAACGACTGCGGCAGGCAGGTCTCCTGGCTTCGCGGGTCATCACCTGTTGCGCGTCGCCTTCCCAGACCGAGGTCCAGTGGCATATGACGCGCAGGCTCGCCGCTTACAGTTGCGGGGGCAGCCCGGGTTTCACACCCGAGTTCCCTTTTCATCCCCGATCGCTCGGGGAACCTGTCGCGGAACAAGCCCTACTATGCTGCGGCGCAAACGGTCAATGTGACGGCATGACGACCACTCTCGTTCTTGGCGGCGCCCGTTCGGGTAAGAGCGCCCTCGCCCAAACAGCGGCGGAGGCCCAGGCGCGCGCGCACGGCGGCCGGCTGGTGATGATCGTTACGGCCCAGGCCTTTGACGACGAGATGGCGGCGCGGATCGCCAGGCATCGCGACGACCGCGGCGACCTGTGGACCACGGTCGAGGCGACGCACGACCTGCCGGCGGCGCTGGACGCCCTGACGGCGGAGGATGTGGCCGTGGTCGACTGCCTGACCCTGTGGCTGAGCAACCTGATGCTGGCCGAGCAGGACGTGACGGCGGCGGCCGACATGTTGATCGCGACGGCGGCGGAGGCCCCCTGCCCGCTGTGGCTGGTGTCCAACGAGGTGGGCCTGGGCATCGTGCCGGACAACGCCCTGGCGCGGCGGTTCCGGGACGAGGCCGGGCGGCTTCACCAGCGCCTGGCCCAGGCCGTCGACCGTGTGATTTTCGTCGCAGCCGGCCTGCCGCTGACGCTCAAGGGCTGATCTTCGCGCGGTCGGGGTGTGCTGCGTCGCAAAATGGTCCAGAGTGGTCCGTAGAAACGTCGGCGTTTCCCAGTCGAGTCCCCTCCCATGTCCCTGCCCAGCGTCATCCCGCCCCGCCACTACCCCACGCCCGGCGCCAAGTGCGCCGACCTGATCGTCCACATCTCCGGCCTGGTGCTGGCGCTGTTCGGCGGCGGGACGTTGCTTGGCCTGGCGGTGGGCCGTGGGTCGCTGGACCAGATCGTGGCGGTGTCCATCTACGCCGTGGGCCTGGTCTGCATGCTGGGCTTCTCGACCGCCTACAACTTCGCCAAGCCGGAATGGCGGCCGGTCCTGCGCCGGCTGGACCATGCGGGCATCTTCCTGATGATCGCCGGCTCCTACACGCCCTTCACCCTGCACAACCTGACCGGCGCGTGGTCGATCGGGATGACGGCGGCGGTGTGGACCATCGCGGGCGTCGGGGCGCTGGGTAAGCTGTTCCTGTCGGGCCTGGACCGCCGCTTCTGGGTGGTGTTGTACCTGGCGCTGGGTTGGCTCGTTCTGGTGGCGATCAAGCCGATGATCCAGGGCCTGTCTTGGCCCGCCCTGCTGATGCTGGCCTTGGGCGGCGTGATCTATTCCACCGGCGTCGTCTTCTACCTGATGAAGAAGCTGCGCTTCCGCCGGGCGATCTGGCACGGCCACGTCATCGGCGGCGCGTGCCTACACTATGTGGCGGTGCTGCTGGGCGTGGTGCTGGCCAGCCAGCACTAGCGCGGATCAGCCTTCGCGCTGCTTCCAGGAGTGACGCGGCATGTGGGCGTATTTCCACATGATCAGCATCTGGCGGATGGTGGAGATCATCCCCCACAGACCGACGATGAGCAGGAACATGCCGGCCGCGGTCGTCGTGAACTGCATCGCCTGGGCGATCATGTAGGCCCCGCCCAGCAGGAAGCCGAAGGCGATCAGTCCGCTGATGCTCAGGGACAGATAGGTCAAGGTGCCGCGTATAGAGCGCATCGGCCATCCAGGTTTGGCGGTTCAATCCAAGCAACGCCGCATGGGCGCGAAGGATTAAACGCTGCTTTTTCCTGACGGATCACAGCTTGACCGCAAACACCACTTGCAGTTGTCAGAAAAGATCAGATCTATTCTGCAATCGAAAGACTAGGCGGCGCGACGATTCCCCGAATGGGCGAATTCCGAATGGCCGGTCTGGAAGCGGCCGACCAGGCCGGCCAGCTCGACGGCCTCGGCCTTCAGGCTGCTGGCGGAGGCGGCGACCTCCTCGACCATGGCGGCGTTCTGCTGGGTGACCTGGTCCATCTGGTTGACGGCCGTATTCACCTCATGAAGGCCGGTCGACTGCTCCTGCGAGGAACTGGCGATCTCGGAGATCAGGGCGTCGATCTCGGCCACCTTGGTGACGATGTCGCCCAGGGCCTCGCCGGTGTCGGCCACCAGCTTGACGCCCCGCTCGACCTGGGCCGAGCTGTTGGCGATCAGGGTCTTGATCTCCTTGGCCGCTTCAGCCGAGCGCTGGGCGAGGGCCCGCACTTCCGACGCGACCACCGCGAAGCCCTTGCCGGCCTCACCCGCCCGCGCGGCCTCGACGCCGGCGTTCAGAGCCAGAAGGTTGGTCTGGAAAGCGATCTCGTCGATCACCCCGATGATGTTGCCGATCTGGCCCGAACTCTGCTTGATCTCGCCCATGGCGTTGACCGCCTCGCGCATGACCGCGCCCGAGTTCTCGGCGTCGGTACGGGCGCCGGTGGCGGCCGAAGAGGCCTGGACCGCGCCTTGGGCGCTGCGCTTCACCGTCACGGTGATCTCGTCGAGGGTGGCGGCGGTCTCTTCCAGGCGCGCGGCCTGCTGTTCGGTGCGGCGGGCCAGATCGTCGGTGACGTTGGCGATCTCGTCCGAGCCCCGGCGCAGACCGCCTGCAGCGACCGAGATGCCTTGCATCGCGTCGCGCAGGCTGGCGGCGGCGCTGTTGAAGTCATCCTTGATGCGCTGATAGCGGCCGCGCATGGCGGTCTCGATCTTCACGGCCAGGTCGCCCTCGGCCAGACGGGCCAGACCATCGGCCAGGGCGGTGACCACGCCGTCCTGCTCTTCTTCCGAACGCTGGCGCTCGGCGTCATGACGGGTGCGCTCGGCCTCGACGTCGGAGATGTCGTTGGCGAACTTGATGACCTTGTAGGGCTTGCCCTCGGCGTCGAAGATCGGGTTGTAGGCGCCCTGGATCCAGACGTCCGCGCCGCCCTTGCCGACTCGCTGGAACTTGCCCGAGAAGAACTCGCCCTGGGCCAGGCGGCTCCAGAAGCTGCGGTATTCCTCGGTCTGGGCGTAGTCGGCGGTGACGAACATCCGGTGATGCCGCCCCTGGATGTCGGACAGGCCGTAACCCATCGTGTCGAGGAAGTTCTTGTTGGCGGTCAGGATGGTGCCGTCGAGATTGAACTCGATCACCGCCTGCGAGCGGTCGATGGCGGCGTTCGCGGCCTCGAGCTCGGCGACACGCGCAGCAAGTTCGGGGTGAATACGGCCTTTTCCGAAGAACGCCATCTGCAAGCTCCTTTAAGCCAGCGCCGCGATAACGTCCCGGCGTCCTTCACCCGCCTACTGAAGCTCGCAAGTTAACAACGCCCTAATTAGCAGCTGAACCTATGCAGTATCCCGGTTATTCACAACCTCAGATAGGCCCGACCAAGGATTTCAGCCAAAAGAGACGGTTACCAATTTCCTAATTTACCAAGTTGTCGTAAACGCCATCTCGCCATGTCATTCGCTGATCTTGTCACCGCCCTGGCTCATGAAGCCGATTACGGAGTTGTCGTCACGGACGGCCGAATCGACGACGACGGTCCGTACATCACCTACGCCAATCCCGCCTTCGAACGGATGACGGGCTTTTCGCTGCGGGAGATGCTGGGCCAGTCGCCCAAGATGTTCCAGGGACCGCAGACCAGCGCGGCGGCGCGGGCGGACATGCGCAAGGCGCTGCGGGCGGGCAAACCGCACGAGACGACGCTGCTGAACTATCGCAAGTCGGGCGAAACCTATCGCTGCGCGATCCAGATCTTCCCGATTCTGGACGCCGACCACCGGCTGGTCGGGGCCGTCGCCATCGAGCGCGAGGCCCCGCGGACGCGCGGACGGCCCAAGCAGCGCGACTAGCTTGGCGCGCGCCGGGATCGCCCCCTAAGGTCCTGGCATGAAGCTGAGTCCCCTCACCCGCCGCCACGCTCTTGCCCTGCTCGCCGCCTCGAGCGCCGCGCCCGCCTTCGCCGCACCGACGGAGGACTGGGCCGCCCTGGGCGCGGACGTGAAGTCCGAATTCCAATGGGCCTGGCGTCATTACGTCGCCAAGGCGTGGGGCAAGGACGAGATCAACCCGGTCAGCGGGACCTCGCAGTCGTTCTTCATCAAGGGCCATGATCTGGGCCTGTCGTTGGTCGAGGCGCTGGACACCTTGTGGATCATGGAGCTGGACGAGGAGTTCCAGCGGGGTCTCGACTGGGTGAAGACCAGCCTGACTTTCGACGTCGATGGCGACGCCCAGGTCTTCGAGACCAACATCCGCCTGGTCGGCGGCCTGATCTCGGCTCACCTGGCCTGCGGCGATCCGGTGCTGCTGGCCAAGGCCAAGGATCTGGCCGACCGGCTGGCCAAGGCGTTCGAGGCGTCGCCCCACGGCTTGCCCTGGCGCTATGTGAACCTGCGCACGGGGGCGGTGCGCGATCCGATGACCAACCTGGCGGAGATCGGCACCTACATCACCGAGTTTGGGATGCTGAGCCGGCTGACCGGCGATCCCAAGTACTTCGACATGGCCAAGCGGGCGATGAAACACGCCCTGGACCGCCGCTCGAAGATCGGCCTGATGGCCGCCAACATCCACGCCGAGACGGGCGAGTTCACCAGCCGCGTCGCCAGCATCGATGTCTATGCAGACAGCTTCTACGAATATCTCTGGGACGCCTGGGAGCTGTTCGGTGACGAGGACTGCCGCCGCTGGTCCGCAGAGACCACCGACGCGATCCTGAAGCGTCAGGCCAAGCGCTATGACGGCCGCCTGTGGTTCCCGCAGGTGGATTTCGAAACCGGCGAAGCGACCTCCACGACCCAGAGCGAGCTGGCCGCCTATCTGGCCGGCCTGCTGGGTCAGGTCGGCAGAAAGAAGGAAGGCGACGACTATCTCGCCTCATTCACCGAGATGCAGGCGACCTACGGGATCATTCCGGAGTCCATCGACGTCGCCACCCGCCAGCCGCGCCGCAAGCACACGGGCCTGCGCCCGGAATATCCCGACGCCTGCCTGAACCTGTGGCTGGGCGACCGGAACGAGCGTTATCGCCAGCTGACGGCCATCCACTATCGCCAGATGAAGGCCACCAGCCGCGCGGCCTATGGCTATACGGCGCTGGAGGACATCACCACGCGGCCGATGAAGCAGCGCGACAACTGCCCCGGCTACTGGTGGTCCGAGCAGATGAAATACTACTACCTGATGTTCGCCAACTGCCGCCGCATCGACTACGGCCAGCTGCAGCTGAGCACCGAGGCCAACATCCTGCGCGGGTTCAAGAAGGCCTAGGGGATCAGGTCGCGCCGCAGGGCGGGAACGGCCTGGGCCAGGCCCGCCGTGACCATGGCGGCGAAGTAGTCCGCCCCCGCCTCGCCCAGATGGGTGTAGTCGAAGGACAGCTTGGCCGCGCCCATGGGTTCGACCGCGGCGTTGTTCTGCTGCGGCGGGTTGGGCGCGCTCGCTATCGCAGCGGCGGCGGCGGGCGTGGTCGGTTGGGCGGCGATGGTCGTGCCCGTGCGGGCGGCGGCCAGGACCTCCGCCGAGGGCGGAACCTGCGCGAAGCGGGTCGCCTCGGCCGCGCCCATGGCGTCGACGGCGTCGGCGCTAAGCTTGTGCAGGTCGAGCAGCGGCGTGTTGGTCTCGACCGCCACCTTGCGGGTCGCCTCGGCCCAAAGCTCCAGGTCGCGGATCAACTTGCCGTCCTTGAACTGCCGGCGTGTCAGGGGCGTCAGCAGCACCGGGGTGGCCCCGGCGGCCCGCACCTCCTCCACATAGCGCTTCAGATAGACGGGGAACTCGGTGGCCAGGTCGGTGGACCGCCCCGGCTTGCCCGGCTGGTCATTGTGACCGAACTGGATAAGCACGTAGGTGGCCACGAAGCCCCCGGACTTCATCTCGCTCAGCGCCACGTTCCACGAGCCCTCGGCGCGGTAGCTGCCGCTGCTGCGCCCGCCCCGGGCGAGGTTCACGCAGGCCACGGCCGACATCACATGCTTGCCGCAGAAGCTGGGTCCCCAGCCGCCCTGCACGGCGGTGGTGGAGTCGCCCACCAGCACGATCTTCACCGCCCTGAACTGGGGCGGCTCAGCCGCGGCCTGAGCCATGGCGGAGCCGGCCAGCGCCAGGCTGGCCACGGCGGTTGCGATCATCGTCTTCATCAGTCGAGCGCCCGGTACTTGAAGTTGCGGAAGCGGGCCGAGCCCTTGCCGGCGGCGTACAGGCCGGGCTTGAGCATCATGAAGCCGCCGCGGACATTGTGGTGGTAGCCGCTGACTTCCATGCCCCGGTCGAACCGCTTCCAGGTCTTTCCGCCGTCGCCGCTGGTGTGGAAGCTGACGATATGGCGGTCGTTGCGCAGGCGCATGATCATGCGCTGGCCGTGCGGATTGGCCGGACGGCCGCGCTCGATTCCATACTGGTGAGTGACGAAGTTCTTCGGGTCGAAGCCCAGGCCGCAATAGAGCTTGCGGTCATAGAATAGGATCAGGCCGGCGCGGACGCCCGGATCGATCTCGATCTCGCACTCGATCTCATAGGCCTGGTCGCCATTGACGAAGATCAGCGGCGACGAGGTGGACGGCGCCTCGCCCGTGGCGGTCAGCTCTAGCATGCCATTGGCGCGCTTGATGCGCTTGCCCTCGTCCTTGGCGGGATCGAAGAAGTTCCACTGCATGCCGTACTTGTCGGTCGAGAAGTCGTCCGACAGCGCCATGCCGTGAGTGACGGCCTGACCGCCCCTGGGCTTGGGCATCGGCTTGGACAGGTCGCCGCCGCCGACGGTGAACCAGCCGTCCTTGGTCCAGGTCACCGGCGCGAGAAGCGCCTGGCGGCCCAGGGTGTAGAAGCCGTTTTCATAGCCATGATAGACGCACCACCAGTCGCCGGACGGCCCCTCGACCAGGGTGGCGTGACCGCGCGACCACCACATCTCCGAATTGTTCTCGGTGCGGACCACCGGGTTGCGCGGATCGTCCTGCCACGGGCCGGCCAGGGACTTGGAGCGCGCGACGATGACCATGTGGCCGGTCGGCGGACCCGCCGTGCCGCCCACGGCGGTGATCAGGTAATAGTAGTCGCCATGCTTCGTGATCTTGGGGCCTTCGGGAGAGAAGCCCTCGACCTCCCAGTCTTCCGGATAGCGCCAGGGATCATAGACGTGCTCTGGCTTGCCGACAGTCGACAGGCCGTCCGGCGCCAGCTTGATGCGGTCGCCGCCCGACAGGAACAGCCAGCGCGTGCCGTCAGCGTCCACCGCGTGGCCGGGGTCGATATAGCGCGGTAGCTTCAGGTCGATCGGCTCGCTCCACGGGCCTTCAATCTTGTCGGACCAGATCACGTAGCTGGTGTTGTTGTCGGGGAACTTGGCCGGCAGGTAGATGTAGAAGCGGCCCTGGTGCTTGATCAGTTCGGGCGCCCAGATGGAGCCGACATTGGTCGTCAGGGCCGTGGTCACCGGCGTCCAGTTCACCAGGTCGCGGCTATGCCAGATCGGCACGCCCGGATAGGCGTCGAACGACGAGAACGTCATGTAGTAGTCAGCGCCGTCCTTGAGGATCGACGGGTCGGGGTGGTCCCCGGCCAGGATCGGATTGAGGAACGTGCCGTTGCCAAGGTCGGCCTTGCGCTGCCCTTCGAAGGTCTTGCCCCAGCGGCGGCCGCCGGACGCTTTCGTCGGCAGGCGGCCAAGGCCCGTCTGAGCCTCCGCGGCGACGGGAGGCAAGGCGGCCGCGCCGGCTCCGAGCAGGGTCGCGCCAAGGGCGCCGCGGCGAGTCAGTCTGGTCATAGTCACGTCCTTTAGGCTCCTCCGCGGCGACGGCTCTAACGGCCGGCTCCCGCATCGACGGCCCGTTTGCACGGCCCGTCCGCAACAGTTTGTCCCATAACCCGGTTCTCGGGAAAGGTACCGGTACCAAGCCTAGGGCGCCGCTTTTTGTGAGGCAATGTTACCGGTGTCATTATTTGCTTGACCGTCGGTCGGGATCACAGGTTCTCTGACCGAAAGCGGCCTCCGCTCCCCTTGCTCTGCTGGGATCTGAGTGGCCGGGAGGGACCGCGAAAAAGCGCGGTCATGGAGGAGAACGACCATGTTGCGACGCAGTTTTGCGGCGGGGGCGACGCTTGCCCTGCTGCTGGCCGGAACGGCCCTTTCCCAAGCTCAGGTCCAGGGTCCGGCCGCCGCCCCGACCCGCGCCCAAGTGACCGCCGCCATGAAGCGCGCGACCGCCTTCATGACCGACAAGGTGGCGACCAACGGCGGCTATGTCTGGTCCTACCTTCCCGACTTCTCGCGCCGCTGGGGCGAGATGGAAGCCAAGCCGAGCATGATCTGGACCCAGGCCCCGGGCACGCCCGAGATGGGGCAGCTGTTCCTAGACGCCTATCACGCCACCGGAGACGAGACTTACTACGCCGCGGCCGAGCAGACGGCCGAGGCGCTGATCTACGGCCAGCACCCTACCGGCGGCTGGAACTACATCATCGACTTCGGCGGCGAGGCGTCGATGCGCGACTGGTACGAGACCATCGGCAAGAACGGCTGGCGGCTCGAGGAATTCCAGCACTACTACGGCAACGCCACCTTCGATGACCACGCCACCATCGAGTCCGGCAAGCTGCTGCTGCGGCTGTACCTGGAGAAGCACGATCCCCGCTGGCGTCCGGCGCTGGAGAAGGCCATCGGCTTCGTGCTGGAAAGCCAGTATCCGAATGGCGGATGGCCGCAGCGTTATCCCCGCGCCGGCGAGTTCAGCAATCACGGCAAGCCCGACTATACCGGCTACGTGACCTTCAACGACGAGGTGCTGACCGAGAATGTCGGCTTCCTGCTGATGGTCTATCAGACCCTAGGCGACAGCCGGGTGCTGGACCCGCTGAACCGCGCGATGAACGTGGTGGTGGCTAGCCAGCATGGCCAGCCGACCCCGGGCTGGTCGCTGCAATACACGGTGGACCTGAAGCCGGCCGGCGCGCGGACCTATGAGCCACGCTCGATCGCCACCCACACCACGGCGGCAAACGTCAGCAATCTGATGGATTTCTATGAGCTGACCGGGGAGACCAAATACCTGGCCCGCATCCCGGAAGCCCTGACCTGGCTGGACAGCATCGAACTGCCCAAGGCCAAGCACACCAAGGACGGGCGGACCCACTTCACCCACTACGATCCCGAGACCAACAAGCCGATCTACGTGCATCGGCGCGGATCGAACGCCCAGAACGGCGAGTACTATGTCGGCCCTGCCAAGGGCGACGAGATGGGCCAGCGCAACCCCAACACCAAGGCGCTGTGGGCGCGCTATCGCAAGCTGGTCGCCACCCCGCCGGCCGAGGCGACCAAGAACTCAATCTTGAAAGCCAAGGCGCTTCGTCCCCTGCCCCGCTTCTGGGTCACCGACGACATCGTCGGCTCGGACCTCAACATGGACACCTCCACCACCCGCGCGTCGGACGACCGTCGGACGGCGGAGCTGATCGCCGGCCTCAACGCCGAGGGCTACTGGCCCACGGAGCTGAAGACCACCAGCCATCCTTACCGCGGCGACGGCCCGGCGGCGCCCCCGCCTGGCTTCAAGGACCGCGGTCAGGTGGGCGACGCCTGGGACACGTCGCCCTTCACCGAGCCCACCGGACCGATGGGCATCTCTACCGGGACCTACATCCGCAACATGAGCATCCTGATCCAGCACCTGGAGACGAGCCGATGAAGATCCGCGCCCTCACCTCCCTCGCCGCCCTCACCGCGGGCCTCGCCTTCACCCAGGGCGCGAGCGCCCAGACCCCCTGGTACGTCCAGGGCGACTGGTCTCCCGTGCAGCGCGTGGCGATCAAGCTGGTCAATGACCTGGACGTGGACCGCAAGAACAACCCAGTGATCATCACCCGCCAGCAATTGGCCGGGATCCTGCCGGACCTGCATGAGCTGTCCTACACCGTGGTCGATCCGACCCTGCAAGGCCGGCCTCAGCCGTCGGTCGCGCACCTGGCGGTGCAAGGCGGGCATGAGATCCGCGCCGAGACCAACGGGCGCTGGGTCCACTACCAGTTCGACGACCTCGACAAGGACGGCCTGTGGGACGAGCTGTTCTTCATGACCGACCTGAAGGCCAAGGAGATCCGCACGGTCTACATCTATCTGGGCCACCAGGACCGGGGCTGGAACGCCCACGCCACCCACGCCAACATCGGCAGCTACATGCGCCACCAGGTGCCGTTCTGGGAGTCCGAGAACGTCGGCTGGAAGCTCTGGTATCCCACCGACATCGACGTCTATGGCAAGCGCACGCCGCAGCTGATGTCGCGCCGGCTCTACATGGAGAACATGGACGGTTACGGCGTCGGCCAGGTCGATCAGGGACTGGGCTCGGACATCATGGACGTGGCCGACTCCATGGGCGGCGGCGGGGTCGCGATGTTCGACGATCCGGCTGATCCCAAGGCGGTCTCCCGCCCCCGCTTCACGCCCAAGCACCTGGGCAAGACCCGCTTCAACGCTGGCTCCGGGACCGACACGCGCTTCGCCTTCGAGGTGGTCACCAACGGCCCGGCGCGCAGTATCATCCGCATCAAGACCATGAACTGGGACACCGGCCACGGCCGCTACGCCCTGTCGCAGGAATACACCGCCTATGCCGGCGAGAACTTCACCACCGCGCGAGTGAAGATCGACCAGTTCGACAGCAAGACCCCTGGCGCCGCCCTCGGCGTCGGCGTCCGCAAGCGTCCGAACGAGAAGTTCCTGGTGCAAAAAGGCGGGACCGTCATCACCGCCGCGCCCGAGGCGATCCGAAATCCGGACGACCGCGAAAGCTTCCAGACCGACCTGATGGTCGAATACGCGGGCACGGCCCTGGTGGTGAAGGACGCCGCCAAGGCGACCTACGTCTTCAGCCCAGAGCGGCAGGGCAACCACCTGTTCAAGATGCCGCGCACGTCGGACGACCGGTACGAGTACCTGCTCGCCGCCGGCTGGAGCGAAGGCGCGGTGCTGAAGACCCAGGAAGCCTTCGCCGATTACGTCGCGGTCAAGGCGCGCGAGTACAACAGCCCGATCCGCTTCGGCGGCGCGGCCCTGGAGTCCAAGGCGAACTGAGTTCCCGGCCTCGGGCCGCGGGGGGTTGCCTGCGGCCCGAAACAGGGCCATTGAAGAGCCGCTCTTTCGGAGACGTCCGTCGAAATGCGCAACGCGCTCGACATCGCCGCAGTCCGCGCCCTTGGCTTCACCGCCCAGGTTACGACTTCGTGCGCCTCCGTAACCGCCCTCGCCGTAGTAATTATTCCTGCACCTGTGGGGCGAACGAGCGCGTCTTAAGACCGCCGACCAGATCGCAAGATCCGGAACCCCGCAGAGCACATGCTCCGCGGGGTTTTTTGTCGTGCGGTCGGTCGGTTCCAACCAGAAAAGGAACCTGATCCATGAACCTGCTCCACCCTGTCTCAACCACCGCCGCCGCGAAGGCGGCCGCCGCCTTCGCCGAGACGCTGACGCGTGAAGGCCTGGCCGCTCACACCGTCCGGCTGGAGGCCACGGCGTTCTCCTCGCCGCACGCCGGCCTGGCCAAGGCGCTGCTGCGCGGCCTCGACGGGCGCGCGCCGATGCATCCGCTGCGCGACCTGATCTTCGACGAGACGGCGGAGGGCTCCCCCCTGGCCGAGACCCTGCAACTGCGGGCTTTCGACGCCCGGGGCATGCTGCTGATGAGCCAGTTGCACGACGTTCGCCGAGGCCGACAAACGGCATTCATGCAAAGCCGACGCTTGATGCACGGCTGCGTCGGCGCCATTGCCTAGTCCTTCGATCCGGAGACGACCATGTTGAACCGACCCACGCCCGCTTTCTCTGTCCAGCGCCGGGCCGATCCCACCTCTGACGCCGATCGCGCCGCCCTGCTGGCCGATCCCGGATTCGGCAAGGTGTTCACCGACCACATGGTGACCATCCGTTGGTCGCTCGACAAAGGCTGGCACGACGCCAAGGTCGAACCGCGCGCGGCGATCTCGCTCGATCCCGCCGCCGCCGTGCTGCACTACGCCCAGACGATCTTCGAAGGCATGAAGGCCTATCGCGCGCCCGACGGCGGCGCGGTGCTGTTCCGTCCGGAAGAGAACGCCAAGCGTTTCAACCGTTCGGCCCAGCGCATGGCCATGCCGGAGCTTCCGGAAAGCCTGTTCATCGAGGCCATAGACCGCCTCGTCGACATCGACCGCGCCTGGATCCCGGACGGCGAAGGCAGCCTCTACCTTCGGCCCTTCATGTTCGCCAACGAGACGTTCCTGGGCGTGCGTCCGGCGCACGAATACCTGTTCATGGTCATCGCCTCGTCTGTAGGCGCGTACTTCAAGAACAAGGCCCCCGCCGTTTCGGTCTGGGTGTCGCAGGACTACACGCGCGCTGCTCCGGGCGGCACCGGCGCGGCCAAGTGCGGCGGCAACTACGCCGGCAGCCTGATCGCCCAGGCCGAGGCCTATGACCACGGCTGCGACCAGGTGGTGTTCCTCGACGCGGCCGAGCGCCGCTGGATCGAGGAGCTGGGCGGCATGAACGTGTTCTTTGTGTTCGAGGACGGCTCCATGCTGACCCCGCCCAAGGGCGGCACGATCTTGGAAGGCATCACCCGCGAGTTGGTGATCACCCTGGCCCGGGAGCGCGGCCTGACCGTGCGCGAGGAGCCCTACTCCATCGACCAGTGGCGCGCCGACGCCGCCAGCGGCAAGCTGCGCGAGACCTTCGCCTGCGGCACGGCGGCGGTGCTGACGCCCATCGGCCAGGTGAAGTCGGCCAACGGCGACTTCACCATCGGCAACGGCGGCTCGGGCGCCCAGACTGAAAGCCTGCGCCAAGCCCTGAGCGACATCCAGCGCGGCAAGGCCGAGGACACCCACGGCTGGGTCCACCGGATCGACTGATCCGGAACAAGCACGGCCGCTCTCCAGTTTAACTCCCTGAAGCTTGGCGACGGGAGGGTTGGAGATGGCTTTCGAACGAAACGACCTGGGACCTGCGCCGTGGGCGGCGCAGGCGCTCGGCGTTGTCTTCGCCCTGATCGGTGCGGTGCTGACGGTCGGCGGTCTGTGGCTGCTAACGCTGGGCGGCTCTCCCTACTATCTCCTGGCCGGGATGGGACTTCTGGCGTCCGGCGGCCTGCTGTTCCTGCGACGAGTGACCGGCGTCTGGATCTATGCCGGCGTCTTCGTCGCCACGGTGATCTGGGCCCTTTGGGAAGTCGGCCTGCGCGGCTGGCCGCTGGTCCCGCGCGTCATCGCCCCCTCTGTCCTGCTGGTGCTCGCCTTCGCGGCCACGCCGCTGCTAACCCGGTCGCGTCTGGCGCGGCGCACCGCGCTGGGCGGGTTCGCGGGCTTTGTCGTGATCGGCGCGATCGGCTGGATCACCGTCGGCATTACGGATCGGCCGATGCGGCCGGAGGCCTTGCCCGACGCCCGCATGGCCATGACCGAGCCGTCCCTGATGAGCGTGGGCCAGGACTGGCCGGCCTACGGCGGCACGCATGGCGCGCGGCGCTTCTCGCCCCTCACCCAGATCAACGCCGAGAACGTCGGCAAGCTGGAGCGGGCCTGGACCTACAACACCGGCGACATGCCCAGCGAGGCGGCCAAGGGCAAGTACGGCGCCGAGACCACGCCGCTGAAAATCGGCGACAGCCTGTACCTGTGCTCGGCCAAGAACATCCTGATGTCGCTGGACCCCGCCACGGGCAAGCAACGCTGGCGCTATGACCCCAAGGTCGCGGACGAGGCGATCCCCTACACCGCCGCCTGCCGGGGCGTGACCTACTACGCCGTCCCCGGCGCCGACCCGGCGGCTCAATGCGCCACGCGGATCGTCGAGGGCACCCTGGACGGCCGGCTGATCGCGGTGGACGCCAAGACCGGCGTCCCCTGTCCCGGCTTCGGCCAGAACGGCCAGGTGGACATCAAGATCGGCATGGGCGAGGCCGCCCCGGGCATGGTGTCGATCACCTCGCCGCCGACCATCGTGCGCGGCGTCATCGTCACTGGCCACCAGGTGCTGGACGGCCAGATGCGGGCGGCGCCGTCGGGCGTCATCCAGGGCTTCGACGCCGTGACAGGGACCCTGCGTTGGGGCTGGGACATGACCCGCCCGGACCTGACCGGCTATCCCCCGCCGGGCCAGACCTGGACCCGCGGCACGCCGAACATGTGGACCACCGCATCCGGCGACGAGGCCCTGGGCCTGGTCTACCTGCCCATGGGCAATTCGGCGGTCGACTACTGGAGCAGCCTGCGCTCGGAGGCGGAGAACCAGTACTCCACCGCCCTGGTCGCCCTGGACGTGACCACCGGCAAGCCGTCCTGGTCGTTCCAGACGGTACACAAGGACGTCTGGGACTATGACCTGGGCTCGCAGGGCACGCTGGTGGACTTCCCCACCCCCAACGGCCCGGTCCCAGCCATCGTGCTGCCCAGCAAGCAGGGCGACATCTATGTGCTGGATCGGCGCACCGGCCGTCCGCTGACGCCGGTGCAGGAGCGTCCTGTTCCGCAGGGCGGCGTGGAGCCGGAGCAGCGCTCGCGCACCCAGCCGGTCTCGCTGTACCACACCCTGCGCAAGCCGGACCTGACGGAGCGGTCGATGTGGGGCATGTCGCCCATCGACCAGATGATCTGCCGCATCCAGTTCAAGCGGGCCAAGTACGACGGCTTCTACACCCCGCCGACCAGCGCCCAGCGCTCGGTGGAATACCCCGGCTACAACGGCGGCTCCGACTGGGGCGGCGTGGCGGTGGATTCCCAGCGCGGGATCATCGTCGCCAACTATAACGACATGCCCAACTACAACCGCCTGGTCCCCCGGGCCGAGGCAGACCGCAAGGGCTGGGCTCCGCGCGGCCAGGCTCGCGGCGGCGGCATGAAGGCCGGCGCGGAGGGCGCCGGCGATCCCCAGGCCGGCACGCCCTATGGCGTCGATGTGAACGCCGGCTGGCGTCTGCCCCTCACCGGACTGCTGTGCAAGGAGCCTCCCTATGGCGGCATCCGCGCCATCGACCTGGCCAGCGGCAAGACCCTGTGGGACCGCCCGTTCGGCACGGCGCGCAAGAACGGTCCGTTCGGCATCGCCTCGCACATGCCGTTCGAGATCGGCACGCCGAACAACGGCGGCGCGGTGGTCACGGCCGGCGGGCTGATCTTCATCGCCGCCGCGACGGACGACCTGATCCGAGCCATCGACTTGAAGACCGGCAAGACGGTGTGGAAAGACGTCCTTCCCGCCGGCGGCCAGGCGACGCCCATGACCTATGAGTTCGGCGGCCGGCAGTACCTGGTCATCATGGCCGGCGGGCACCACTTCATGGAGACGCCGATCGGCGACGCGGTGATCGCCTATGCCCTGCCAGCCGGGTCGTGAATGACAGCCTTCGGAGCGGAACAGCAACGTTCCGCTCCGCTTTGGCACAGGTCATGGCTAACTTCGGTTATTGATTGCGATGTTATTGCGAAACCTTTGTGAAATAAGGAGTTTACGCCTCCGAGTTAGCGAGTTATTAGGCGAAAATCGGCTCCCTGCGCGACGTCTGGAGTTTCAGAGTCACGCCGCCGCATGCCGACCCTGCGCGAGATCGCCGAACCGGCCGCCCCTGTCGCCCCCGGGGAGTTGGGCAAGCACGTCTATGATCGCTTTCGCAGCGAGCCGGACCTGCTGATCCTGCCCGTGGTCGATGCCGACGGCCGCCCAGTCGGGCTTCTGGAGCGTAACGACTTCTTCCTGAAGATGGCCGCCGAATACGGCCGCGCCATCTATGGCGAACGCCCGATCAAGCGCCTGATGGACAGCGCGCCGATCATGGTGGACGCAAACCTGCCGCTGGCCCAGTTCACCACCGAGGCGCTGTCCGACCGGCCGTCGGAGCTGCTGCGCGGCTTCATCGTTCAGGAGAACAGCAAGTACCTGGGCGTCGGCACGGTCATGGCCCTGCTGCACGCCGCCAACCGCGCGTTCGTGCAGTTGGCGCACTATGACCCCCTCACCGGCCTGCCCAACCGGGTGCTGTTCCACAAGCAGCTGCGCGAGGCCCTGGCCCGCGCCGCGCGCGCCGACGGCGACGTGGCGGTGCTGCTGATCGACCTGGACCGCTTCAAGACGGTCAACGACACCCTGGGTCACGCCGTCGGCGATGAACTGCTGCGCGCCGCGGCCCAGCGCCTGCGCTCCTGCGTGCGCGAGGGCGACACGGTGGCTCGCATGGGCGGCGACGAGTTCGCCATCGTTCAGAACGGCCTCACCAGCCCCGACGACGCCCGCCACCTGGCCGCGCGGGTCGTGGCGACCATGAACACACCCCTGGACCTGCAGGGCCACAACGTCGTGGCCAGCGCCAGCGTCGGCGTCGCCCTGGCCCCGCTGGACGGCCGCGATCCGGACGAGCTGCTGAAGAAGGCCGACATGGCCATGTACCGGGTGAAGGGTGACGGCCGCCGCGGCTATCACTTCTTCGAGCCGGCCATGGACGAGCTGCTGCAGAGCCGCCGCCGGCTGGAGCTGGACCTGCGCGAGGCGCTGGAGCTGGGTCAGTTCGAGCTGTTCTACCAGCCGCTCTATGATCTGGAGCACGAGCGGGTGACCGGGTGCGAGGCGCTGCTGCGCTGGCGTCACCCTGAACGCGGCCTGGTCTCGCCGGGCGACTTCATCCCCCTGGCCGAAGAGATCGGCCTGATCCTGCCGATGGGCGAGTGGGTCCTGCGCCGCGCCTGCGCCGAGGCCGCGCGCTGGCCGCAAGGCGTGAGCCTGGCGGTCAACCTGTCGCCGATCCAGTTTCGCGACCGCCGCCTGCTGGACACCGTGAAGGGCGCTCTGGACGCGTCCGGCCTGTCGCCCCAGCGGCTGCAGCTGGAGATCACCGAGTCCGTCCTGCTGGCCGACAACGCCGCCAACCTGGACCTGCTGCATGACCTGCGAAAGCTGGGCGTGCGCATCTCGATGGACGACTTCGGGACCGGCTATTCGTCGCTGAGCTATCTGCGCAGCTTCCCGTTCGACAAGATCAAGATCGACCAGACCTTCGTGCGCGACATTCCGCGCGACGCGGACGCCCTGGCCATCATCCGCGCCGTGGCGGACCTGGGCGAGCGCCTGGGCATCGTCACCACCGCCGAGGGCGTGGAGACCGCCGAGCAGTTCGACGAACTGCGCCGCCAGGGCTGCCGCGAGATCCAGGGCTACCTGATCAGCCCGCCCAAGCCCCCGGCCGAGATTATGTCCCTGCTGCTGGCCGAGGACGGCTTCCTGGCGGGCGCCGCCTAGGCCGCATCCACGTAGATCGGATTGCCGATCAGCAGCAGGCGGCCGTCCGCCGCGCGGACATTCACGCGAACCCAGTGGCGCCCCTTGGCGAAGGTCCGGTCGAAGCTCGCTTCGCCCGTCGCCTTCACCCCGTCGGCGACCACCTCGATCCGCGCGTTCTCGACGCCGGCGACGTCCACGATGAAGCGCACCTTGCGCCCCGCCCTCGCCTTCAGCGCCCCGCCCATGACGGCGGTCGCGCCGTCGGCCTCGGCCCGCAGGTCAAGGCGACGGGTCTTCACACCGTCCATGTCGATGAACACCCGCCCCGCCCGAATTCCGGCCAGCAGGCTAGGCGTGGACAGGCCATCGGCCTGGATCACCGTGACCGGCCGACCAATCGCGCCCCAGCCTTCAGCCAGGTCGGCGTCGTGGTTGTCGCTGCCGCCGATGGCGGTCAGGCGATAGCCGGCGTTCAGCCGCGCCTCCCAGTACGTGACGCCCGAGAACATGCCTTCGGCGTCGCCCACCTGTTTCATGGTCCCGCCGTTGACCACCTCAATGGCCTGGACCTTGTCGAAGTCGGTGTCCTTGGCGACCCAGCCGCAGCCCATGCAAGCCTCGCCCGACGGCAGCGCCGGATGGTTGATCGAGATGACGCCGCCGGCCTTGGCCACGTCGTCCAGCAGCGCGCCCACCGTCGTATCACCGGGCGCCAGTTTGAAGTCGATGAAGCGGGTCGGCCCAAAGACGTTGGCGTGGCCCAGGAAGGTGGTGATCTCGCGTCCCGGCATCAGCAACAGGTCGGGATGCGACGGCTGCAGCTCGCGCATGCCATCGAAGTGGGCGGTGGTGTTGTGGTCGGTGATGGAGATGAAATCGAGCCCCATGCCCTGGGCGCGCTCCACGGTCTTGTACAGGGGACACGGCGTGCGTTCGCCGGTCGCGCCCTTGCACGAGCAGTCGCTGTGGCCGGTATGCAGGTGCAGGTCGCCACGCCACCAGGCCAGGCCTGTCTTCAGCGGCGCGTCCGTGAAGCCCGCGACGCTCTCGCCCCGCTCGAACCAGACCCGAGCCTCGTAGGTGTCGCGGCTGTCCTTGCGGACGTTTGGCAGGCCCATCAGCAGGGTCCAGCGCCCGGGGCGGATCGGGCCGCGCAGATAGCCGGGCGTGGCGTCCTCGGTCGACAGGGTGAACTTGGTGCGCGTTCCGCCGCTCCAGCCGCGGAACCGCTCGCCGTCCATGACGCCGAGATCGACCACCGTGCGGCGGTCCTTGCCCGTGGCGGAGACCTCCACCGTGACGCGGCTGACGCCCGCCGGTACGTCGAACGGCGCCTTGCGGTAGGTCTCGTGGTCCGCGCCGGTCAGTTCGCCGCGCAGGATCAGATCCGGCTCCGCCGCCCAGGCCGGCGCGGCGAACAGGAACATCATCAGGACGAGCAGAGCGCGCATGGCGGGCCTTTGAAAAAGAAAGGGCGGCGGCTCGATGAACCGCCGCCCAGTTGAGGGTCCTTGGGGGAGGAGGATAGACCCTAGAAGCGGTACATGACGGCGGCGCGGAAGGCGCGGCCGAGCTCGGGACGGCCGACGCCGTAGAGCGAGCCGGATTCGCTGCTGATGATGGCGCCCGCGCGCGGGTTGCCTTCGGTCAGGCCCAGCTCGTTCGTCAGGTTGGTGCCGTAGCCGTAGACCGTCAGCTTGTCGGTGACGTTGAAACGCACCGAGGCGTTGAACAGGTGGTACGACGGCAGCTTCTGCGTATTGGCCGCGTCGCCGAAGCGATCGCCGAAGTACTGGAAGTCCAGCTCGGCGCGGAAGCGGTCGCCCATCAGGTTCACGCCAGGCGTCAGGCGAGCCGACGTCTTGGGGACGCGGACCAGGCGGTTGCCGGTGAAGTCGCGCTTCGTCGTGCCCGTGCCGGTCGTCTCGAAGTAGATGTAGTCGCCGAACTGCGGGTCCTGATAGGTGCCGCTGAACTGCAGGTCGAACATCGGGTGCGGACGCCAGGTCCCTTCGATCTCGACGCCGAGGGTCTCGGTGTCGGTGATCACGGTCTGGTTCACGTAGGAGCCGTTGACGAACTGCAGGCCGCCGAAGCTCAAGGAGTCGTAGGCCGTGTAGAAGCCTGTGGCGTACAGGTCGAGCGTCGGGATCGACAGCTTGTAGCCCAGCTCGGCCAGATCCATCGTCTGGATGTAGGGCGACGTGTTGGCCGCGTTGGTGATGTAGTCGCCCAGCGACGGCAGGCGGAAGGTCGAGGTCCAGCGCGCGAAGACGCCCTGCCCTTCGGCCAGTCGATAGTCCGCGCCCAGGGTCCAGCCCCAGTCGTCGAAGCTGCGGTCCACGGTGTCGAACACGCCCGAGCCGGTCAGGAAGGTGTCGTCGGCCTGGGTCGGCGAGAGGCCGAGATTGACCGTGGCGGTGCGCTGGCTGGTCGCCTTGAAGTTCACCTTCTCCCAACGGACGCCGCCGTCGATGCGCAGCTTGTCGTTCACCTGCCACTCGTCGGACAGGTAGAAGGCGTAGGTGGTGGACTTGCCCTCGCCATCGGCGAATTCGGCGCCATAGCGGGTGAAGCCGTTGTCGGTGGCCTTGTAGAGCACATTGCCGGCGGCGTTGACCGCCACGATGTCCAGCAGGCGGGCCTGCTCACGGACGTCCAGCAAGGTGTTGGCCGAGTAACGGTCGAAGGTCTCCTCGCCGCGGGCGATATAGAAGCCCAGGGCCACGTCGTGCGTCTGGCCGCCGAAGTCGAACTTGTGCAGGACGCGGGCGTCGTTGACGAACTCGTCCAGGGTCACCGAGACCTGACGGATCGAGCCGTCGCTGACCAAGGCGTTGCCGTTCTGGTTGGTGGTGTTGAAGATCTGCGTCGGGGTGGTGACGTAGCGCAGTTGAACGTCCGTCGCGCCCGGAACGGCGGCCAGGATCGCCGAGCGCACCGAGCTCAGGCGCGCCGAACCCAGCAACGGGGTGTTCGGGAACAGACCCTGACGGGCGATCTCCGACGTGCGGTAGCGCATCGAGTTGTCGAAGGTCCAACCCTCGGCGAACTCATAGTCGAACTCGGCGGTGTAGGCCGTCAGCTTGGCGTCGGTGCCGCTCTTGACGTTCAGGTCGAAGGGCTGGCCGTTGCGGCCCATCGGACGCAGGCCGGAGGTTTCCGGGCCGATCCAGATGCCGGTCAGCGCGTCGAAGCCCGGGGCCTCGCTCGGCTTGCCGTTGGCGTCGAACTTCAGCGGCACGCCCGTATAGAAGATGGCGTTGTCATCCATATGGCGGATGTTGAAGTCGAAGCTGCCGCGCTCGAAATCACGGCCGACCGAAACGCGGATCTGGCCGCCCTTGTCGCCCTTGTAGCCAGGATCGCGGATGCCGTCGGATTCACGATAGAAGCCGCCGACGCCAACGCGCCAGTCGCCGATCGGACCGCCGACCCAGCCGTCCACGCGGGCCATGCCGTAGTCGCCGGCCTGGACCTTCACCAGCCCTTCCATCACGTCGCCGCCCTTGCGGCTGATGAAGTTGACCGTGCCGCCCGGCGCGTAGGACGCGAAGATCGAGGACGGGCCGCCGCGCACCACTTCGATACGCTGGATCGTCTCGTCGATGCGGAACGACTGGTCGGCGTTCATCCAGCCGAGACCGGAATCGTGCTGCACGGGCACGCCGTCTTCATAGAGCGCGACCGAGGCGAAGCCTTCCTGCGGGATGCCGCGGGCGCGGATGTTGGCGCTGGCCTCGCCGCCCGAAGCTTCGACCCAGAAGCCTGGGACCGATTTCAGCGCATCGGCCACGCTCATCGGTGCGCGCATGCGCAGGGTCTCTTCGTTGACCGTGGTCACCGCGTAGCTGGTGTCCAGGCGCGTGCGGGCTTCCGAACCGGCGCGAGCGGTGACGATGATCTCGTCGATAGTGGACGGCGCCGCGGCGTCAGCGGCGCCGTCGGCCGCTAACGCAGGCGAGACGAGCGCGGTGGTGAACAGGAGGGCCGTCGCGCCGAGGCGGCGCGCCAGGGTGTGCTTGGACATTGAGTGATCCCCAACTCAAGGGAGGCGAACTGCCTCCGTGTCGGGGCGGAGCCATAGGAGCCGAGCACGACATCCGCTCGACGCTTTTGTGCATCTATTGTGAAGTTCGGCGAACCGCGAACTTCCCCGTGGCTGCAAGAACTGTCGCAATTGCCCGTTAGGGACCGACCATACGATCCTGAGCGGACCCTCGATGCCGATCCTGCCCTACCGGACGATCACCTTCTTCGTCGATCACGTGGCGCATGAAATCCATGTCGCCCAACGCTCGTCGGACCTGACGTGGGTATTCACGATCATGCGCGGAGAGGAACTCTGCGAGCAGCATGAGACGCCGGCCACGACCTTGAGCGCCCTGCTCGGCCGCGACGGGGGTAGCGACGCATTCGCCATCAAGGCGCAGGATCTGATCCAGTCGTTCGGCAAACGCCGTGGCGCACGGGAGCTCTAGCTCCTGATCACACCCTTGAATTGCGCGGGCGACAGAGCCGTGTGTGTAAATCGGGCGGAGTGGACGGCGCCTTTGAAATAATGGACCCGGTTCATGCGCACGCCGACAGACGCCGTGCCAGGCCCTTGGGGCGAGAATTCAACGGGGCTTTCCATCTGCAGCACCGCATTGACGTAAGACCGGTACATCGTCCCGTCATAGGTCTGGGCCACATGGTGCCAGCGGCCGACCGGATGCAGCTTCTCCGGAACCAGCATCGGCTTGTTATAGCCAGGCCCTCGCATGAAGGCGTCAAGATACCACTGGTCCTCAAGCACGCGAACCTCGAACAGCATGCGGGTCGTCCCGAGGCCAGGCTTACTCGGCGGGTTGGTATCGGATTCGAGGTGGAACCAGCGTTGCTCGAAGACGCCCCCATCCGGGCGGAAGACTGCTTCGAAGGTGAAGTTCTTAGCCCCCGCCAGGGGATGGTCGCCGATGAACAGGGCGTCGTCCACGCCGTCGAACTGAATCGCCTTGCCCGACGGACCAGCCACTAGCTTGGGCTCGCCTTCGACACGCACCGACGCGCCGCCGATGGACTTCAGATTATCGAAGCGCCAGACGCGCTGGATCGGCGCTTTCGCGTGGGCGGCTGCCGGCAAACCGAGCCCAAGGACCACGCCCCCCGCCAAGACGTCACGCCGGTTGATGCTGGTCATCACGAAGTCCTCTACGCCACGAAATCGACAGTCCGCATCTGTGGACCAAGCCGAGCCGTTTTGCAGTTCGTTTCTTCGAGATCAGGTCGGTCGATGCGCACGTCCGGTGCGACGGGGACCGCGCTCGGCCAGGTGCAGGTCCCGCAGATACCCCACCTCCTCCACGCTCACCGCCGCGCCCCGCACCGAGACGCCGTGCAGGGAAAGACGCGCAAAGGCGCGGGAAAGGTTCTCAGGCGTCATGCCAAGCAGGGAGGCCAGCAGCCCCTTCTCGTACGGCAGACGCGCCCTCGCACGCCCCGTCCGCTCCGGGATCAGCGACAGCAGGTAGCCGACCAGCCGGTTCTGCGCCGACATCAGCCGCTGGTCCGCCGCCGAGGACAGCAGGTGCTGATAGGCGCCCGCCAACTCCACATAGGCGCGAGTGGCCAGGCCGGCGTCGGCGGTCACGGCGTCTCGAAACGCCTTTCCCGGCATGATGAACACCAGACACGGCTCCAGCGCCCGCCAGCGGAGGTCGCAATGGGCGCGAGCCATCACGCAGGCCAGGTTGAGAGCCTTGACCGCCTCGACCGTCGAGATGATCGCCGTCCGCCCCGCGTCCTCGACGCTCTGGGCCACGGCGCCGGACAGCAGGACGATCAGGTACTCACCGCCCCGGTCGTCGATCAGGCCGCCCTTGGGGCACAGCCGTGTCTCGCCGACGCCCTCCAGCACCGACAGGACCTGGGCGTGCAGCGGCGCGAACAGGGGCACGGCGCGCAGTCCCGGCGGAGAGGAGGCTCGCTGCATCGGCGATCACTCCGACCGGGCCGGCGGGGTCAGGTCTTCCAGGTGATCATAGAGGACGCGCTCGGCGGCCCCCTTGGGATCGTCGTACTGGTTGGCCTTCATCGTCCAGAGAAACGCCGCCAGGCCCATGGCCCCGAGGGCCACGGAAGCGGGCGCGAGAAACAGCAGGATGTTCATGAACGCCTCCATCCCGGACGCACGGCGTTGAGCAGCACGACGATCGACGAGCCGGACATGGCCAGGGCGGCGATGAACGGGTTGATCAGGCCGAACATGGCGGCCGGCGTGGCCACCAGGTTGTAGAACGCCGAGAAGCCGAAGTTCTCCAGCGCTCGCCGCCGGGCGGTGCGGGACACCTGGATCGCCTCGGTCACGGCGCGGAGCTCCTCGCCGGTGAACACCAGATCGGCGGCGTTCTGGGCGGCGTCCACGGCCGCGCCGGGCGCCATGGAGGCGTGGGCCTTGGCCAGGGCGGCGGCGTCGTTGAGGCCGTCGCCGACCATCAGCACCTTGCGCCCCTCGGCCTTCAGGCGGTCGATGGCCTCGGCCTTCTCGAACGGGGTCAGGCCGGCGCGCCAGGCGTCGATGCCGGCCTCGCTGGCGATGCGGGCGACGGGTTCCTCCAGGTCGCCGGACAGGATCTCCATGGTCAGGCCCAGGCGGCGCAGTTCGGCGATGGTCGTGGCCGCGTCGGTGCGCGCCTGATCCTCGAAGGTGAAGCGAATCTTCACGTCGCCGACGAAGCCGAACCACAGCTCGGTCTCGCGCGCGTCACGGGCGGGAACGCCGACGAAAGACGCCCGGCCGAGCCGCGCCAGGCGGCCGTCGATCAGCCCCTCGACCCCCTGCCCCGGCGTCTCGACGCAATCCTGCGCCACCAGCCCGACACCGGCGGCCGAAGCCAAGGCGCGGGCCAGCGGGTGACGCGAGGCGCGGGCCAGGGGCGCGGCCATGGCGACCAGGTGCCTGGGGGCGTCGATCAGATGCGGCTTGCCCTCGGTCAGCACGCCGGTCTTGTCGAAGACGATGTGGTCGACCTCGGACAGGCGCTCCAGCGCTGCGCCCGACTTGACCAGCACGCCCCGCCGGAACAGGCGGCTGCTGGCGGCGACCTGCACGGCGGGAACCGCCAGACCCAGGGCGCAGGGACAGGTGACGATCAGCACCGCGGCGGCGCGTAGCAGCGCCTCGCGCGGGCCAAGACCGATAGCCCACCCGCCCAGAAAGGTCAGGGCCGCCGCCGTGTGCACGATGGGCACGTAGAGCGCGGCGGCCTTGTCGGCCAGACGCACATAGGCGGAGCGGCTCTGCGTGCCGGCCTCCATCAGACGGGCGATGGCCGCGAGCGTGGAATCCTCGCTGCGCGCCGTGGCGGTCATGACCAGCCGGCCGCTGAGGTTGAGGGCGCCCGCATGTAGCGTCGAGCCGACCCCGACCGGCGCCAGCGCGGTCTCCCCGGTGATCAGGGCGTTGTCCAGTTCGGACACCCCGGCCTCGACCTGGCCGTCCACCGGCACGCGGTCGCCCGGCGCGACCACCAGACGGTCGCCGACGCGCACCTCGGCGACAGGGACGCCGCGCTCCACATCGCCCTGCAGCCGCATGGCCACCGGCGATTGCAGGGCCAGCAGGTCGCGCGCCGCCGAGCGGGCGCTGGCCCGCAGGCGATGGTCCAGATAGCGACCGATCAGCAGCAGGAACAGCAGCGTCACCGCCGCGTCGAAATAGGCGTGCTGCCCGCCGAGGATGGTCTCGGAGAAGCTGACGATCAGGGTCAGGATCACGCCAATCGAGATCGGCACGTCCATATTCGCCTTGCCGCGCTTCAGCGACGCCCAGGCCGAGCGGAAGAACGGCCGCCCTGCGAACAGGGCGCACGGCGTCGCGACGAGAGCGGCCATCCAGTACATCACCGTCAGGGTCGGGGCGTTCAGCTCCTGGCCGAACAGACCGGCCCAGGCGGGGACGGTGAACATCATCACGTTACCCGCGCCGAACCCGGCCACGCCCAGGGCGATGGCCAGCTCGCGGCCTTCGCGGTCCTGCGCGGCGGCCGCCTCGGTCGGGTCGAACAGGCAGGCGCGATAGCCCAGTCCCTCGACCGTCTCGACCACGCGGTCGGGGTCGGTGGACGTCCCTTCCAGCTCGACCGCCAGCTTGCCCGTGGTCAGGTTGAGCCGCGCGGCGTCGACGCCGGGAATCTCGCGCACGGCCTTTTCGATCTTGCCGATGCAGGCGGCGCAGCGGGCGCCGGTGACCAGCAGCTCAAGACGCCCTTTCCCCGCCTCGTCGCGGCGGATGAAGGCCTCAAGGTCCCGGTGGGCGACGGCGGCGGTCATGGCGCCACCAGACGGGCTTCGACCTGGAACTTGTCCTTGCTGTTGCGCGCGACCGCCTTCAGATCCCAAGCCCCGTCCAGCCTGGCGGCGGCTTCGTATTCGCCGTCGCCGACCGACTTGAAGTTGAGGGTCTGACGGCCAGCTTCGGTGGCGGGGCGATCCAGCGTGCCGGTCATCGACAGGGTCGAGATCGGCTGGCCGGCCTGGTCGGTCATCCGCACGACCACCACGCCCGGCCTGGGCGTATCCACCGTCGCCGCCCAGCCCAGGGCCTCCTGCCGGCGCCGCTCGGCCAGGGTGCGGTTGAAGGCCAGCCCCGCCTCGTAGGGGTTGGACGCCACCTGGCCCGAGAAGCTGTTGTAGGCCTTGACGATGAACAGCGCGTCCACCGCGATGATCAGCCCGAAGAACAGCACCATGGCGACCAGCACGTGCCAGCCGGTGATCCGCCCCTTGGGGGCCGTGGTCGAGGTTGCGGCGATGGTCATCGCGGGTTCGCGGCTCCTGAAAGGAAGACGGTCTTGGCTTCGGCCTGGATTTCGCCCGAGCGGGCGATGAACCGGCCCGGGACGCTGGACGCGCGATCGGCGTCCGGCGGGGCGGTGACGAAGACGCGCACGGCCTCCACCTGGTCGGCGGGAACAAGCACCTGGACCTTCTGGCCCGGATGGCCGGGCTGGCTGAGCCGCGCGCCCGCCACGCCGTCGAAGGCGATGTCGAAGGTGCGGTCCTGGAAGGTGCGGTTGGCGATCTTCAGGGTGTAGCCGTCGCGCACCGCGCCATCGTGCATGCGGACGAAGGTCGGGTTGCGGTCGCGGATGACGTGAAGGTCGGCATCAGGTCGCCCGATCAGCGCCCACAGGGTCAGGCCCGAAACCAGGGCCAGGGCCAGGGCGTAATAAATCGTCCGCGAACGGATCGGCTTGTAAACGGCCTTCTGTCCGCAGGCCCGCGCGGCGACGGCCGCGTCGGTGTCATAGGCGATCAGGCCCGTGGGCCGGCCGATCCGGCTGAGGATGTCGTCGCAGGCGTCGACGCAGAGGCCGCAGTTGATGCACTCCATCTGGCTGCCGTCGCGGATGTCGATGCCCATCGGGCAGACGACCACGCACTGGTGACAGTCGATGCAGTCGCCGCGACCTTCCCAGGTCTGGCCCCTCTTGTGCGCGCCGCGCGGCTCGCCGCGGTCGCGCAGATAGGTAACCTGCAGGGAATGCTGGTCCAGCATGGCGCCCTGGATGCGGGGCCACGGGCACATGTAGATGCAGACCTGCTCGCGCATCCAGCCGGCGAAGACGTAGGTGGTCGCCGTCAGCAGCGCGCAGGACACATAGGCGGTGATCGCCCCCTGCCCTATCCAGAAGGTGCGGATCAGGGTCGGCGCGTCGTGGAAGTAGAAGATCCAGGCGCCCCCGGTGCCGAAGGCGATGCCCAGCCAGGTCAGGTGCTTGCCCGTCTTGCGCCACGCCTTGTCGAACGACAGCGCCTGGCCGTCGAGGCGCATACGCGCGTTGCGGTCGCCTTCGAACAGGCGCTCGACAACGATGTAGAGATCGGTCCAGACCGTCTGCGGGCAGGCGTAGCCGCACCACAGGCGGCCGAACAGGGCCGTGACCAGGAACAGCGCCAGGGCGCCGGCCACCATCAGGCCAGTGAAGATGTACACCTCCTGCGGCCACAGCTGGATGTCGAAGAAGTAGAACCGGCGGCCGGTGAAATCGACCAGCACCGCTTGGTCCGGCAGGTCGCCGGGCCGCGTCCAGCGGATCCACGGCGTGATATAGTAGATGGCCAGGGTGAAGATGAGCAGCGCCCACTTCACGGTACGCCAGCGGCCATGCACCAGCTTGGGATAGATCTGCTGGCGCGGCTTGTAGAGCTGGCCGGCGACCGGTCCCTTGCCCTTGGCCCGCGCGGCGGCCGAGACCGCCGCGCCGGCTTTGGGTTTACGCGTATTGTCGATGAGCGTGGGCACGGCCCTTACTGACCACCCGCATTGGCGTGGATGTAGACGGCCAGCGCCTTGATCGTCTCAGGGCTCAGACGACCGCTCCAGGCGGGCATGACGCCGCCCTTGCCCGAGTGGATCTGCTCGTGGATCAACTCACGGTCGGAACCGTAGAGCCACTCGCTGTCCGTCAGGTCAGGACCGCCGACCGCGACGACGCCGCGACCGTCCGCGCCGTGACAGGCGACACACTGCTCGGCGAAGACCGGAGCGGCGCGCGCCACGGCGGCGGCGTCCGCGGGACGCCCCGACAGTTTGACCACGTACTCGGTCATGTCGTTGATCATCGCCGGCGGCAGCATCTCGTCACGGCCGAAGGCCGGCATCTGGGAGATGCGCGCGTCCGGGTGACCCGATCGGATGCCCACCTTCAGGGTGTGCTCGATGTCCTCCAGCGAACCGCCCCACAGCCACACGTCGTCGCGCAGGTTCGGATAGCCCTTGCCGCCCGTGCCGCCGATGCCGTGGCAGGTGGCGCAGTTGTCGCCGAAGACGGATTGGCCGACCTGTTGCGAATAGGCCTGCAGCTTGGGATCGCTTTCGATCTGCTGGAGGCTGGCCGTGCGCAGCATGGCCGCCCCCTCCCCGCGCTGCATCTCCAAGGCGG
The DNA here is from genome assembly GCF_041021955.1 of Caulobacter sp. 73W. Classification (GTDB taxonomy): domain Bacteria; phylum Pseudomonadota; class Alphaproteobacteria; order Caulobacterales; family Caulobacteraceae; genus Caulobacter. Next base: position 3,710,957 of record NZ_CP158375.1, on the reverse strand, counting down.
TCAGTTCGCGGGCCACGTCGGCCCGGTCGGAGTGGTTGAGCAGGCCCTTGGTGTAGCCGGTCAGACCAGGCCAGGCCGGCATCACCACCCAGTAGGCGATCGCCCAGACGATGCTGCCGTACCAGACCCACAGCCACCAGCGCGGCAGCGGGTTGTCCAGCTCGCGGATGCCGTCCCACTCGTGGCCGGTGGTCTCGACGCCGGTGACTTCGTCAGTTTCGCGTTCGAGCGCCATCAGAGCAGCTCCTCATCATCCAGCGGCATGCGCGCGGCGTGTTGAAATTCGGCCTTCTTGGAAGGCAGCAGGGCGTAGGCGCAGCCGGCGAGGAAGATCAGGCCGAAATAGACCAGCCCCGCCTGCTGGGCGAACCGGGCGACGGTTTCGTAGGAGAGGTTCATCGACGGTTCTCCGGGGCCTGGGCCTTGTAGGAGTTGAAGTCGACCAGCGTGCCGAGCATCTGCAGGTAGGCGATGACGGCGTCCATCTCGGTGATCTTGTTGGGATCGCCGTCGAAGTCGCGGTTGACCACCTTGTCGCCGTAGCGCTTGCGCAGATCGATGGCGTCGGCCGAGTAGGGGTCGGCCTGGGCCTGCAGGTCCTGCTTGGCCTTGGCGATGTCCTCGTCGCTGTAGGGCGCCCCCACCACGCGCAGCGCCCTCATGCGATCGCCGATGTCGTGGTAGTCGAGCTCCTTCTCCGCCAGGAACTTGTAGGGCGGCATGACGGATTCTGGCACGACCGAGCGCGGGTCGATCAGGTGGTCGCGGTGCCAGGCGTCCGAGTACTTCCCGCCCCCGCGCGCCAGGTCGGGGCCCGTGCGCTTGGAGCCCCATTGGAAGGGGTGGTCGTACATGCTCTCGGCCGCCAGGCTGTAGTGGCCGTAGCGCTCGACCTCGTCACGCAGGGGACGAACCATCTGCGAGTGGCAGACGTAGCAGCCCTCGCGGACATAGATGTCGCGCCCGGCCTGTTCGAGCGGGGTGTAGGGACGAACGCCCTCCACCTTCTCGACCGTGCTCTTCAGCCAGAATAGCGGAGCGATCTCCACAAGGCCGCCGATCGAGACGACCACGACGATGCCGAGGACGAGCAGCAGCGAATGCCGTTCGAACTTGGCGTGGTGTTTCCAGTGAGACATCGGAACCTCAGGCGATCGCGTTGGCGGGAATGGTCGACAGGTCGTCGGCCAGTTCAGTCCCAGCCGCTTCAGGGCTGGGGGTCGTGATCGTCTTCCAGATGTTGAAGATCATGATCAGGGCGCCGATCAGGAACATCAGGCCGCCGATGGTGCGGATGACGTTCTCGATATGCTTGGCCGACACCGTCTCGATGAAGCTGTAGGCCAGGAAACCTTCGGGCGTGTATTCGCGCCACATCAGGCCTTCCATGATGCCCGACACCCACATCGCGGCGATGTAGAGAAGGATGCCGGTGGTCGCGATCCAGAAGTGCCACTCGATCAGCTTGTTCGAGTACATGCCGGGCTTCTTCCAAAGCCAGGGCACCAGGCAGTAGAGCGCGCCGAAGGTGATGAAGCCGTTCCAGCCCAGGGCGCCGGAGTGGACGTGACCGATGGTCCAGTCGGTGTAGTGGCTCAGCGCGTTGACCGCGCGGATCGACATCACCGGGCCTTCGAAGGTGGCCATGCCGTAGAAGGCGATGGCGACGACCATCATGCGGACCACCGGGTCGGTGCGCAGCTTGTCCCACGCCCCCGACAGGGTCATCAGGCCGTTGATCATGCCGCCCCAGGACGGCATCCACAGCATGATCGAGAAGGTCATGCCCAGGGTCTGCGCCCACTGTGGCAGGGCCGTGTAGTGCAGGTGGTGCGGGCCGGCCCAGATGTAGATGAAGATCAGCGACCAGAAGTGCACGATCGACAGGCGATAGCTGTAGACCGGCCGCTCAACGCGCTTGGGCACGAAGTAGTACATCATGGCCAGGAAGCCGGCGGTCAGGAAGAAGCCGACGGCGTTGTGGCCGTACCACCACTGGGTCAGGGCGTCCTGGACCCCGGCGAAGACGCCGTAGGAACGGTGGTTCAGCAGGCCGACCGGAACGCCGGCGTTGTTGACCAGGTGCAGCAGGGCGATGGTGACGATGAACGCCAGGTAGAACCAGTTGGCCACATAGATATGCGGCTCCTTGCGCTTCCAGATCGTGCCCAGGAACACCAGCAGATAGGCGACCCAGACGATGGTCAGCCACAGGTCGGTGTACCACTGGGGCTCGGCGTATTCCTTGCCCTGGGTCGCGCCCATCAGATAGCCGGTCGCGGCCAGCACGATGAACAGCTGGTAGCCCCAAAACACGAACCACGGCGCGATGCCGCCCGCCAGACGCGCCTTGCAGGTGCGCTGGACGACCCAGAAGGACGTCGCGATCAGGGCGTTGCCGCCGAACGCGAAGATCACCGCCGAGGTGTGCAGCGGCCGCAGGCGGCCGAAGTTCAGGAAGCCCAGTTCAGGGAAATAGAAGATCCGCGGCCAGGACAGCTGCGCGGCGATGACCACCCCCGCCAGCAGGCCGGCGGCGGCCCAGAACATGGTGGCGATGACGCCCGCCTTGATGACGTTGTCCGAGTACTTGTTGGGCGCGTCGATCAGCGTGCCGCCCGACAGCTTCGCGTTCAGCACGAAGGCGGCGATCACGCCGGCCAGGGTGATCGTCTCGAACTGCAGGCGGAAGATAGGATCGGTGCTTACGCCCGCGCCTATGATCGCCAGGATGGCTCCGACAACGGAGAAGACGAGTAGTGTTGCCGAACCGGCGGGTGGGCCGGCGTTGGCTTTGATGGGCGGGGCGGACATTCGGACTCCGTTGAGCGAACCTCACCGCCGAGTCTCATGATGGCCCCCAACCCACATTGATCCTTGTCAAAGCCGAGCTCGGCCCACTGGTGAATGTAGGGGCGTCCTCCTGGGAGTCCCCAATGCCGGCGATCCACGCCCAACTTCCCCGCCAGCTCACCCCGTGGTTCGCCACCGCGTCGGTCGTCAGCTGGACCGTCGCGTTCTGGCAGGCCGCGCCGCGCCTGATGGCGGGACCGCTGTGCGCCTCGCCGCAGGACGCCTTCGCGTTCGCCGGCCATTGCCCCGCCTGCTTCGTCACCGCCGGCTTCACCCTCGCCGCCCTGACCAGCCTGGCGGCTGAGTTCCGGTTCGGCAAAGCCGGCCCCGCCGCCTAGCGCCTGCGCCTCAGCGCGCCGCTCTGCCTCCCCGAAATGCAGTCCTCGTCAGGCGACGCGCAATCCGCGCGTGCGCCCGACTTGCCATGCCCACGTCGGTTGACATCGGCTCAATCCCAGAAATAGGACGTTATAACATAACAGAATCATTCTGGGGGCATCAGTCGTGCGTCGTTTCATCGTCAGTGGGTTTGCAGCAGCGTCCTTGATCAGCGGGGCCGCGGGAGCCTCAGCCCAGGACGCTCGGGAAGTTTCGCGCGCGACGGGTCGCCCGCAAGCGGCGTCCGCACCCGATGAGGAAGGCGATGTCGACGCCCTCGTCGTCACCGGTTCGCTGATCCGCAGCCTGCCGAAGGAGTACATGGCCAGCCCCCTCTTCACCCATGGCCAGGCCGACATCGTCCACTCCGGCGCGGGTTCGGTGTCGGAGTACATGCTGACCATCCCGCAGAACTTCACGGGTGATCTGAGCGACTTCGGCAGCAGCGCCGCGCAGGTCGGCTCCACCTTGGGGCGGGGCACGGCCTACAACCAGTTCGACGGCTTCGCGAGCTTCTCTCTGCGAGGCCTGGCGTCCGATGCGACCCTGACCTTGCTGAACGGCCGTCGCCTGCCGGCGGTCGGCATGGTCGAAGCACCGACCGTCTCGGTCATCCCCTCGGCGCTCATCAAGCGCATCGACATCATCCCGGACGGGGCTTCGGCTACATATGGCGCGGACGCGGTGGCCGGGGTGGTCAACATCGTCACCCGCGACGCGCCCGACGGCGTCGAGGTCCGCCTGCGCGGCTCGGCCACAACCCAGACCGGCGCGGGCAACTGGGAGGCCAGCGTGCTGGGCGGCCAATCCTGGGACAGCGGCGAGGTCTACGGCATGGCCATGTACCAGTCGCGCTCGCCCTTCGTGGACGAGCCGATCATGGTCTCTGGCCACGAGCTGCAGATCACCCAGCTGCCGGGTGAGGATCTTGGCGGGCTCTATGCCGGCTTCAAGCAGCGGTTCGGCCACTTCACCATCTGGTCCGACGCCTCGACCTTCCAGCGCGACCGCGACGCCCGCCAGATCTATGTCGATGAGCCGCGGAGCAATCGCCACTTCAAGGCCATGACGAGCGGCTACTCCGTCTACAACGGCGCGCGCTGGCAGGGCGAAGGCGCGACCTCCATCGACCTGAACCTCGACTACCACCGCAACCGCAGCAAGAGCCAAGCCTTCACGGGTCCTCGCCTGGCCAGCGCCCGGCGCTACACCAACACGCTGTTCGTCGCCGACCTCACCGGCCAGACCGCCCTCTTCACCCTGCCGGCCGGCCCGGTCCTGGCCGCCGGCGGCGCGCAGTTCCGATCCGAGAAGCTGTGGACGGACGCGACGATCTTCTTCAACCGCAACGGCGCGACGCGGAAGGTGAAGTCGGTCTTTGGCGAGTTGAACGTCCCCGTCATCGGGCCAGAGCAGAACCTCCCGCTCATGCGGGCGCTGACCCTGTCCGCCGCCGCCCGCTACGAGGACATCGGCGCCGACGAGGCCCTGGCTCCGAAGATCGGGCTGCGCTGGCAGATCGACCGCTCCCTGGCCCTTCGCGGGACCTATGCGCGCTCGTTCCTTGTGCCGCGCTTCCGGGACACCATCGGCATCGCCGAGCAGGTCAGCTTCTGGGATAATCGGTACGGATTTCTCAACCCCGCGGATCAGAACCCCGCCCTGGCCGCGGGCAACGCCGTGGTTCTGTACCGGGCCGGCGCCAATCCCGATCTTCGCACCCAGGACGCCGACACGTTCACGGTCGGCTTCGACTATGCCCCCAGCTTTGCGCCCGGCCTGATGGTCAAGGCCAACTACTACCGGATCAAGATATCCGGCCGGGTGGGCGTCCCCTCGCAAGACGACGCCGCGATGCTGAAGGACATGCAGGTCTTCAATGTCGCCAAGCCGAGTCTGGAGCAGGTGCGGCAGGTCGTGAACAACCCCGCCGTCTTCCGCCGCTTCTCATCCAACCTGCCTTTCGTGGCCGGCGGAGAGCTGGTCCTGTACGACAACGCTGCGGCCGTGCCGCTGGACATCCTGTCCCAGGTGCAGGTGATCGCCGACATTCGGGCGCAGAACTTCGGCGTCGAATCCACCGACGGTTTCGATTTCGACCTCGCCTATGACAGGCCGCTGTTCGATGGCCAGGCCAGTTTCAAGATCACCGGCCAGTACATCCTCAACCTGGATCTGAAGGCGCCGGGCGGCGAAGCCATCTCTCGCCTCGACGGCTACGCCCAGCCCTCCGACCTGCGCCTCAACGGCACGGCCCTCTGGGGACGCGACGGCTTCTCGGTCGGCGCGGTGGTGAACTATGTGGACGGCTTCACCGACAATCGCGCCGGCCGCACACCGCGCAAGCTCGGCTCCTTCACGACCACCGCCCTGTTCGTCGGTTTCGATCTGGGCGTCCGGTCAAACAAGCCCTGGCTTGCCGACAGCGAGCTTCAGATCGTCGTTGCCAACGCCTTCACCCAAAGGCCGCCGACCGTGGTCGACGGCGTTCTGGGCTTTGATCCCTTCAACAACCCGCCCAGCCCCCGCACGGTCAGCGTGGTCTTGACCAAGCGGTTCGGCGGCGCCTGACGACGGAAAGGCCAACTCGGAAAAGGACGGGAGCAGCGCCGCCGCTCCCGTCGCGTCCGCTCAGACGATCAGTTCATAGGCCGGCAGGGTCAGGAACTCTTCCAGTTCCTCCGCCAGCACCATCCGCGAGAAGAGGTCGACCGCCGCGTCCAGGCGCTCCGACTTGAAGCGGGCCTGGATCTCGGCGACCTCTTCGGCCAGCAGCTGGTCGAACAGGGCCCGGTCGATCAGGCGGCCGTCGTCCAGCCGCGCGCCCAGGCGCACCCACTGCCACAGCTGCGTGCGGCAGATCTCGGCCGTCGCCGCATCCTCCATCAGGTTGTACAGCGGCACGGCGCCCCGCCCGGCCAGCCAGGCTTCGGTATAGCGGACGCCGACCCGGATGCTCTCGCGCACGCCGGCTTCGGAACGCTGCCCGTCGTGGAGCTGCAGCATCTCCTGCTGGCTGATGCGCACGTCCTCCAGCTTGCGGTCCAGTTGGTTGGGCTGCGGCATCACGCGGTCGAACACCTCCAGGGCGACCGGAACCAGGTCCGGATGCGCCACCCAGGTGCCGTCGTGGCCGGCGTTGGCCTCACGCTCCTTGTCGGCCCGCACGCGATCGAAGGCGGCGGCGTTGGCGGCCGGGTCGTCCTTGACCGGAATCTGGGCCGCCATGCCGCCCATGGCGAAGGCGCCGCGGCGGTGGCAGGTCTGGATCAGCTTCAGCGAATAGGCGCCGAGGAACGCCTTGCCCATGACCATGGCCGACCGGTCGGGGGTCAGGAATTCGGCCCGCCGCCCCAGGCGCTTGATGAACGAGAAGATGTAGTCCCAGCGGCCGCAATTCAGACCGGCGGCATGCTCGCGCAGTTCATAGAGGATCTCGTCCATCTCGAACGCCGCGGGGATGGTCTCGATCAGCACGGTGGCCTTGATCGAACCCTGCGGGATGTCGAGCGCCTGCTGGGCGTGGACGAAGACGTCGTTCCACAGCCGCGCCTCGAGATGGCTCTCCAGCTTGGGCAGATAGAAGTAAGGCCCCGAACCCTGCGCCAGAGCGGCGTGGGCGTTGTGGAAGACGTAGAGCCCGAAGTCGAACAGCGCGCCGCTGACAGCCTCGCCATCCACCTCCATGTGCCGCTCCGGCAGGTGCCAGCCGCGCGGCCGCACCAGCAGGACGGCCGGGTTCGCCCCCAGGGCGTAGGACTTGCCCGACTTCGGATCGGTGTGGGACAGCGAGCCGGCCCAGCGATCCTTCAGGTTCACCTGGCCGGAGACGACGTTGTCCCAGGTCGGCGCCGTGGCGTCCTCGAAGTCGGCCATGAACACCTTCGCGCCGCTGTTCAGCGCGTTGATGATCATCTTGCGGTCGACCGGCCCGGTGATCTCCACCCGACGGTCCAGCAGGTCGGCCGGCAGCGGGGCGACCACCCAGTCCGCCGCCCGCACCTCGGCCGTCTCCGCCAGGAAGTCCGGCAGCTCGCCCGCGTCGAAGCGGGCCTGACGGGCCTGGCGGGCCTCCAGCAGCGCCTTGCGCCGCGCGTTGAAGCGGCGGTGAAGGTCAGCCACGAAGCTGATCGCTTCGGGCGTGAGCACTTCGGCGGCGCGGCCTTCGACGGGGCCGACGATTTGATGATGGGCGGCGTGGTCCAGGGGCATTCTTGGCTCTCCGAAGATCAGGACGCGGCGGTCGCGCCACGAACGGTCGGGACGATCTGGTCGCCCCAGTTGCCCGCTCCGTCGTGGATGCGGGAGGTCCGCACCAGTTCGACGGAATAGCCTGCTTCCGTGGCGCGGCGAACCGCTTCGTTGAGGCGGTGGACCGCCTCGGCGACGCGGTGGACGGCGCGCTGCTCGTCGCTGGAATCAGGCATCGGCGTGGGGGAAAATTGCAGTTCCATGGTGCGTGCTCCCTACTCTGCTGCGAACTGGTTCATGGTGTTGCCGTGGCCGCCGGCCTTCAGGGCGCGCTCGCCGGCGACCATCTCCTTGAAGGTGTCGCCGAGGTCCGAGCCGACCTCGTGCTGGTGCTTCACGGCCGAGACGCCCCGACGGATTTCCTCGCGCTGGACCGAGTTGACGTAGGCCTTCATGCGATCCTCGCCGAAGTACCCGCGCGACAGCTCGTCCATGCTCTTGGCCGTCAGGTGGAAGGTCGGCAGGGTGATCAGGTTGTGGAACACCCCGGCCCGGGCGGCGATGTCGACCTGGAAGCGGGCCAGGCGTTCGTCCGCCTCGCGGCCCAGGTCCGTGCCGTCGAATTCCGCCGACATCAGGGACGCGCCCTCGGGATAGCTGTCCGGATGGATCTTGCCCTCGGCCACCCACTGGGCGCGGACCTGGTTGCGCAGGTTCAGGGTCCAGTTGAACGACGGCGAGTTGTTGTAGGTCAGCTTGGCGTTCGGAACGGCCTGGCGGATCTCCGCGACCATGGCCGCGATCTCGTCGACGTTCGGCGTGTCGGTCTCGATCCACAGCAGGTCAGCGCCGCCCTCGGTCAGCGACGCGATGCAGTCCTCGACCACGCGGGCGCGGCCCGAGCCTTCCTGGAAGGCGAACAGCCCGTTGGGCATGCGCACCGGCCGGACGAAGTCGCCGTCCTTGTAGATCGCCAGCTCACCCTCGCGCAGAGGGGCATCCGTGGTGATCGGTTCGGTCTTCAGCCACTTGATGTAGTCGGCGGCCAGGTCGCCTTCGGACTGGCTGACCGGCACCTTCTGGGTCAGGCCCGCGCCCAGGCTGTCGGTGCGGGCGACGATGACGCCGTCGTCGACGCCCAGCTCCTCGAAGGCCAGGCGGCAGGCGCGCAGCTTCTCGATGAAGTCCTCGCGCGGGACCGTGACCTTGCCGTCCTGGTGGCCGCATTGCTTGGCGTCCGAGACCTGGTTCTCGATCTGCAGGCAGCAGGCGCCGGCCTTGATCATCTCCTTGGCCAGAAGATAGGTCGCGTGCTCGTTGCCGAAGCCGGCGTCGATGTCGGCGATGATCGGGACGACGTGGGTCTCGAAGTTGTCGATGGCCTTGATCGCCGCCTGCTGGGCGACGGCGTCGCCGTCCTCCCGCGCCTGCTTCAGGGCCTTGAACAGGTCGTTGACCGCGACCTCGTCGGCCTGGCGCAGCGAGACGTAGATCTCCTCGATCAGATCGACGACCGAGGTCTTCTCGTGCATCGACTGGTCCGGCAGGTGGCCGAAGCGATTGCGCAGGCCGGCGACCATCCAGCCGGACAGATAGACATAAGCCCCCTTGGTCGTGCCGCGCAGGCGCTTGACCGACTTGATCATCTGCTGGGCGTGGAAGCCCGACCAGCAGCCCAGCGACTGGGTGAACTTCGACGAGTCCGCGTCATAGGCCGCCATGTCCGCCCGCATGACCGGGGCCATGGCCCGCGCGATGTCCAGGTGCGTGGGGAAGGTGTTCTGCAGGCGCAGCTGGATGATGTCGTCGATCGCGACGCCGCCCGGCGTCACGGCCGACGGATAGCGGCGAAGCAGTTCATCGCGGTGCTCGGCATAGGTTTTGCGCGTCGTCATCTCGTCGTCCCTTGCTGGCGCTCAAGGCGGCCTCTTGTGGACACGACCTTGGCGAGACGGACGGCGGCTGGCGAACCTATTGAAGCCAACTAGAAATGATTTTACTCTGTCACTAGTGTAAATTCTTTACACGGTGACACATGGCCGGCGACAAGAAACTCTTCCTCGGCGGACGACTGCGCAGACTGCGCCGCGACCTCGGCCTGACCCAGGCCGCGACGGCGGAACAGCTGGGCGTCTCCGCCAGCTACCTGAACCTGCTGGAGCGCAACCAGCGGCCGGTCACCGCCCAGGTTCTGCTGCGGCTGGCCGAGGCGTTCGACATCGACCTGCGCTCCCTGTCGGCGGACGATCCCGGCGGCGGCGCGGGGCTGGAGGAGGTGTTCTCCGACAGCATGTTCGCCGACCTCCGCGTCAGCCGGCACGACATCGCCGAACTGCTCGAGGCCTCGCCCGACGTGGCCGAGGCGATCATGCGCCTCTATCGCGGCTATCTGGATCGCGGCCGGCTCATCGACCTGGGCGCGGTGGAGCGCAACGGCGAGACCGTCGCCGGCGCCTCGCAGCCCACCGACTGGGTCCGCGACCTGGCCGCCTCCCACCGCAACTATTTCGAGGAACTGGAAGCCGCCGCCGAGGCGATCAGCAAGACGCTGGCGGCGGAGCCCCACGACCTCGCCGCTTCCCTGCGCCAGCGGCTGCAGCAGGAGCATCGCGTCCAGACCAAGGTCATGCCGGCCGAGGTGATGAGCGCCTCGCTGCGCCGCTACGACCACCACCGCAAACGCCTGATGGTGTCGGAGACCCTGTCCTCGGCCAGCCGCACCTTCGCCATGGCCTATCAGTTGGGACTGCTGGAGCACGGCGCCGAGCTCAACGCCATGGCCGATCGCTTCAGCCCGCCGGACCGCGCCACGCGCCAGCTGCTGAAGGTCTTCCTGGCCAACTATCTGGCCGCCGCGATCATGACCCCCTACGCCCCTTTCCTGGAGGCGATGGAAACCAGCGGCTACGACATCGAACGGGTCCGCGCCCGGTTCGGCATCAGCTTCGAACAGGCCGCCCAGCGGCTGACAACCCTGGGCCGCGCCGGCAGCCGGGGCGTGCCGTTCTTCATGGTCCGCGTCGATGCGGCGGGAAACATCTCCAAGCGGTTCGCAGCCGGCGCCTTTCCCTTCTCGCGGTTCGGCGGCACCTGCCCGCGCTGGAACGTCCACGACAGCTTCAAGACCCCGGGCCGCACGATCACCCAGATCATCGAGACCCCGGACGGCGAGCGCTATTTCACCCTGGCCCGCACCGTGCGCCGGGTGGCCGGCCTGCATTCCGGCCAGGAGGACGAGCTGGCCATCGGTCTGGGATGCGAGCTGAAATACGCCTCGAAGCTGGTCCATGCGCGCGGCCTCGACCTCGCCGGCCCGACGGTGACGGAGGTCGGCCCCGCCTGCCGGATCTGTGAGCGTCCGGTCTGCCCGCAGCGCGCCGCCGCGCCGATCAACCGCACCCTGCTGGTCGACGAGATGAACAAGCCCGTCTCCCCGTTCGCGTTCATCACCTGAGCGCACGGGACGTGACTTGCGGCTCGGCTTGCGTTAGCAGCGCCGCGTGACCAATCGCGGAATCCCTGCCGGACTCCTCTGGCGCCACGTCTGCCTGACGCTGGCGATGATCGCGGTTGCGCTGAAGATCACCATCCCGGCCGGGATGATGATCTCGACCGAGCCTCGGAACGAGCTGCCCTTCCCGCTGGTGATCTGTACCGGCCATGGGGCCCTTACCATTGATCCGGGCGCGGTCGTCGATCTGGGCGACGACCAGGGCGACGACGCCAAGCTCAAGCACCAGCCGCCCTGCTTGTTCGCGGGCCAGGGCGCGGCCGCTGAAGCCCCAGCCCTCGTCGGCGTCGCGCCCGTCGAACGCCTGGCCTTCGCCAGCGCCCCCCGGCCGCGGAGCCCGCCGTCTCTCCCGGACGCGGCCTTTCCGGCCCGCCCCTGCCCGCCCGCGGGCCTCCTTCCCGACTGATCTGAGCCCAGGCGCGCGAGCCGCGTCTGAACCCGCAAGCCGAACCACGGCTTGCTGGGGTCGTTGCCTGTTCAGTCACGGCGCCGCGTGCGCCGAAGGATCCGCTATGAAATCCCTTCTGCTTGCTTCCAGCGCCCTGATCGGCGCTGCTCTCCCCGCCGTCTGCCACGCTGATGCGCTCGGCGACGCGCCCACCTCGGTCGAGGGCGTCATCGTCACCGGCCGCCAGATGCAGACCAAGGCCGAGGTCACCGGCCGCCTGGGCCTCACCGAACGCGAGACCCCCGCTGCCATCGACGTCCTCACCCAAGAGGACTTCCAGATCCAGGGCCTGCGCAGCGCCATCGAGGCGATGAACGCCGCCCCCGGCGTCGCCTCGGGCAACCTGCCCGGCTCGGTCGGCTCGGTGTCCATGCGCGGTTTCCACCGCGCGGTGAACTACCTCTATGACGGCGTTCGCATGCCCAACTCCGACGTCGGGGTGCGCAACTGGGACGCCTGGTCGTTCGAGCGGGTCGAGGTGATCAAGGGCCCGGCCTCGGTGACGTCGGGCGAAGGCGCCCTAGCCGGCGCCATCAACTTCGTCCCGCGTCGCCCCGTGCTGGGCAAGATGTTCGGCGAGGTCTTCGGCAGCGTCGGCAGCCTCGATACCTATCGCATCGCCGGGGACCTCAACGCCCCGATCGGCGACCGCGCCGCCGTCCGCGCCGACCTCGTCTATTCCCGATCGGACGGCTGGGTCGACGACACGGCGTCAAACAGCTTCGGCGCCAATGTCGCGGTGCTTCTGAAGCCTTCCGACCGCCTGTCGGTGACGCTGTCGGCGGACTATTTCGAGGACGAGTTCTCCAGCGCCTATTACGGCACGCCGCTGGTGCCCGCCGCCAGGGACCAGCGCCCGACCGACCTGGTCTCGGGCTCCGCCGGCCTGGTGTTCGATAAGGCCCTTCGCGACCGCAACTACGACGTCGAGGACGGCCTCATGGATTCGCGGTCGGTCTGGCTGCGGGCCCGGGCGGAGCATCAGCTCAACGACGCCTGGCGGATCGTCAGCGACACCAGCTGGTACGATTCCGACCGGCAGTGGCGCGACTCCGACGACTACAGCTTCAACGCCGCCACGGGCCGTATCGACCGCCTCACCTCGCTGATCGACCACGACCATCAGGTCTGGAACCAGCGCCTTCACGCCGCCTATGACGGGACGCTGGCGGGACGCCGCAACCGGTTCACCCTGGGCGTCGAGTTCAGCGGAACGGACTTCTTCACCGTCCGGCGCTTCGGGACCACGACGTCAGTCGACCCCTACGCCCCGGCGCGCGGCCCGTTCCCAGCCGACACCCCGGCCAACTTCGCCACCCGCCAGGATGTGTGGGCCGATGTGAAGTCGCGCGCGGTGTTCGTCGAGGACGCTTTCAACCTGACGCCGAAGCTGCTGCTGGTCGCCGGCGCCCGCGTGGACGACTTCAGCCTGGACCGCCGCGTGCTCAGCGTCATCAGCGGCGCCGCCTCCACCTACGCCCAGGACTATGACCCTGTCTCCTGGCGCGTCGGGGCGGTCTACAGCCTGCGCCCCAAGACCCAGGTCTATGGCCAGTTCACCCGCGCCGCGACCCCGATCAGCGGCCTGCTGTTCATGAGCGCGGCCAACGCCGCCTTCGACGTCAGCATGGGCAAGTCCTACGAGATCGGCTTCAAGACCCTGGCCCTGGACGACCGGCTGCAGATCACCGCCTCGGTGTTCGACATCCGCCAGGACGACATCCTGACCCGCGATCCCTCCAACCCGGCGATCACCATCCAGGGCGGCAGCCAGACCTCGCGCGGGGTCGAACTGTCGCTGGACTGGGCGGTCACCGACGAATGGCGGGTCGAGCTCGGCGCCACCGCGATGGAGGCCGAGTTCGATGAACTGATCGAGGCCGGCGGCGCCGACCGATCCGGCAATCGGCCGCCCAACGTGCCAGAACGCCTGGCCGACCTAGTGGTCACCTATGCGCCCAACTCGCTTCCCCTGACGTTCACCGGAGCGCTTCGCCACAACGGCGCCTTCTACACGTCGAACGCCAACACGGTGAAGGTGGACGCCTTCACCGTGCTCGACGCCTCTGTCAGCTGGGACGCGGCCTTCGGAACGCTCACCCTGCGCGGCCGCAATCTGGCCGACACGCTCTACGCCGACTGGTCGGGCTATTCGTCCTATCTCGTCTTCGTCGGCGCGCCGCGCACCGTCGAACTGTCGCTGTCGCGCAAGTTCTGACGATCAGACGAGGGGGCCGGGGCATGAACCAGAAAGTTCGATCGATCCTTCGACAGGTTCACCTGTGGCTGGGGCTCATCCTCGGCCTGCCGTTCGTGGTGATCGCCTTCACGGGCTCGCTGCTGGTCTTCTACATCGAGATCGACAGCCTGCTTCACCCGGGCATTCGCGGCCAGACGGACCAGTCGGCCCCCGGCTGGTCCTCCCCCGTCTGGGATGAGGCGCTCAGGACGGTCCAGGCCAAATGGCCGGGCGAGACCGGCAAGTGGTCGTTCGAGGTCACCGGAAAGCCGGGCGCCATCCCCGCCCGCTACTATCCGCCGAGCGAAGGACACGACCACCATACCGGCCCCGATCCGCTGATGGTCTGGATCAGCCCTGACGGCCGCCAGGTGCTGCGCGAGGCCGTGTGGGGCGACTACCTCATGACCTTCTTCTACGACGTTCACCGAAACCTGCTGGCGGGAGCGGTCGGCAACATCGTGGTCGGCTGGCTGGGCGTCGCCACCCTGTTCCTGCTGCTGACCGGGCTGGTGGTCTGGTGGCCGCGGGGCAGCTGGCGCAAGGCTATCGCCTACAAGCCCCGCGCCTCGCCGATCCGGCGGCTTTACGACCTGCACAAGCTGATCGGCCTGGGCAGCCTTTTCCTGCTGCTGATCCTGTCCGGCACCGGCGCGCTGCTCGGCCTGCCGGCGGAAAAGAACTGGCTGCTCGACAGGATCATCGCGCCGGTGGTTCCCGTGCCCTCCCCCGCCTCGACCACGGCCAGCGGGACACAGGTCCCCGTCAGCCGTGCGCTCGCCGCCGCCCACGCCGCCCTGCCCGACGCTCGGTTAGCCTGGGTCGATGTCCCCGGCCCAGGCGACGGCGTGTTCCGGGTGCGGGCCCAGGTCCCCGGCGATCCGACCCACCGCTTCCCCTACAGCTTCGTCTTCGTGGACCAGTATTCCGGCACGGTCCTGGCGGTGCACGACGCCCGCAACGGCACGGCCTCGACCACGGTCAGCAACTGGCTACGCCCCTTGCACGACGCATCGGTCGGCGGCCTGGCCACGCGGATTCTGGGAGTGATCGTGGGGTTCGCGCCGCTGGCGCTGTTCACCACCGGGATCCTGCGCTGGCGACGCCGCGGCGACCGCGCCTCATCGCGAGGCGCGTAGACGGCGACTAGCGCCGGTCGAAAAGCTTCTGGATGGAGATTTCCCCAAGCTGGCGGAGACGGAGGGATTCGAACCCTCGATACCCTTTAGAGGTATGTCGCTTTAGCAAAGCGGTGCCTTCAGCCACTCGGCCACGTCTCCCCGCTTGGGGTTGGTCCCGATAGCGTGTTCGCGACGGTGTTGCAACGCGCGCGAGGCGAAAATCGTCTCGTTCACCGCGACAGATGCCGCGGCGGCCATCGGCGGTCAGGTCAGCGGCCCGATCAGGCCTGCTGCAGCCACTCGCGCGCGGCGCGCTGGGCCTCGGCCACCTCGTCGGTGTCCATCTCGGCGCTCAGCTCCTTGCGGTACACCTTGGCTTCCATTGAACCGCGCATGGCGGCCAGATTGAACAGCATGTGCGCCGAAACGTAGTCGAGCGGCGCGCCGCCCTGCCCCGTCGAATAGAGCAGCCCCATCCGGAACAGCTCATCGCCGGTGGATTCCGCGGTCGGCAGAGGAATTTCCCCGACCATTTCCATGTCCATGCTCGCCAGCATGATCCCAGTCCCTTGTTCAGGACGCCCTTCTGGCATCCGTCAGGCTCAGCAAAGACGTGGGTCGCTGAACATAGGGTTAACCGCGGAACACCTTAATCCGTCACGATTCTAGCGCGCTCGCTGGCCGAACAGGACGCTGCGGGCCTGATCGCCGGCCTTGCCGGCGTTCGCCAGGGCCGCATTGCGCAGTTCCGCGCCCAGCTTGTAGCCGGTCTGTACGGCGGCGCGTTCGCCCACCCGCTCGAACCAGGCCTTCAGATGCGAGAACTCGTCGATCTGGATTCCCTGGTTCTTCCAGGGCACGACCCAGGGCCAGGACGCCATGTCGGCGATGGAATAGTCGCCGGCGATGAAGTCCCGATCCGCCAGGCGCTTGTTCAGCACGCCGTACAGGCGGTGCGTCTCGTTGGTGTAGCGGATGGCGCCATAGGCGACCTGCCGCTGGTCTCGGATCATGGCCGGGGCGTACTGGCGGAAATGGTGGGTCTGGCCGGCCATGGGGCCCAGGCCGCCGACCTGCCAGAACAGCCACTGGTCGATCTCGATCTGGTCGCGGGCGTTCGCGCCGTAGAACTGGCCGCTCTTGCGGGCGAGGTACTGCAGGATCGCGCCGGACTCGAAGATCGAGACCGGCTTTCCGTCCGGGCCGTCGGGATCGACGATGGCGGGCATGCGGCCGTTGGGGCTGATGGCCTGGAAGCCGGGTTCGAACTGGTCGCCCTTGCCGATGTTCACCGGGATCATCCGGTAAGGCAGGCCCATCTCCTCCAGGGCGATGGAGATCTTCCAGCCGTTCGGCGTGGGCCAGTAGTGCAGCTCGATCTCGCCAGCCATGCGCGCGCTCCTGATTGTCATGCCGCTTCAACATGGCGATGGCGGCTTTCGCCGCAAGTCCGGTTGCTGACGATCGTGTTCAGGTGGGGTTCAGGCGGCCCTTGCCATTTTGGCGTCATCGAATGACGCGGCCCCCGCCGCCTAGCACAAGGAGAGGTCACCGATGAAAAAGCTGCTGCTGACCCTCGCCGCAGCCGCCGCTGTGGCCGGCCCCATCGCCGTGACGGCGACCGAGGTCGCCGCCCAGCCCCGCTGGGAGCGCGACCGCTGGGACGATCGGCGCGACCGCCGCGAATGGCGTCGTGAATACCGCGATGACCGCCGCAACTACGACCGCGGCTATCGCCAGGGCTACCGCGACAGCGGGCGCTGGGATCGCGGGCGCCACAACGGCTACTACTGGAACAACCGCTTCTTCTACGGCCCGCCGCCGTCGGCCTACTACGGCCGCCCGGGATTCAGCGTGGGCTACTCGTCCTGGCGTCAGGGCGGCTACCTGCCGCCGTACTACCGCGACCACCGCATCTACGACTACGGCCGCTACGGTCTGCGGGCGCCGCCGCGGGGCTACTACTGGTATCAGGCCGGCAACGACTACCTGCTGGCGGCCGCCGCTTCGGGCCTGATCTTCGACATCATCACGAGGTAGTCGAAGTCACCGTTTAGTCTCTGAATTCGCTACGATTCAGTCGTCGAATTCTCTCAAGAAGAACGCCCCGGAGATCGCTCTCCGGGGCGTTTTTACTTGCCTGATGAAGCGGGGAGATCAGAGCCCCAGCTTCGCCTTCAGGATGTCGTTGACGGCGGCCGGATTGGCCTTGCCGCCGGTCTCCTTCATGACCTGGCCGACGAACCAGCCGATGGCCTGCGGCTTTTCCTTCACGGCTTCCGCCTTGTCGGGATTGGCCGCGATCAGCTTGTCCACCGCCGCCTCGATGGCGCCGGTGTCGGTGATCTGGACCAGGCCGTGCTTCTCGACGATCGCGGCCGGAGCCCCCTCGCCCGCCCACATGTGGTCGAACACCGTCCGGGCGATCTTGCCCGAGATGGTGCCGTCCTCGATCAGGGCGACCAGGGCGCCGATGTCCGCGGCGCTGATCGGCGAAGCGGTGATCTCAAGCCCGTCCTTGCCCAGACGGCCCATCAGGTCGTTCAGCGTCCAGTTGGCCACCAGCTTGGCGTCGCGGCCCTTGGCCGCTTCCTCGAAGAAGGCCGCCACGTCGCCGTCCGACGTCAGCACCGAGGCGTCATAGGCCGACAGGCCGTAGTCGCCCATCAGGCGCGCCTTCTTGGCGTCCGGCAGTTCCGGCAGGCCGGCCTCGATCGCCTTCACCCACGCCGGATCGATCTCCAGCGGCAGCAGGTCCGGATCGGGGAAATACCGATAGTCGTGCGCCTCTTCCTTGGAACGCATCGACCGCGTCTCGCCCTTGCCCGGATCGAACAGGCGGGTTTCCTGGTCGATCTTGCCGCCGTCCTCGAGGATTTCGATCTGGCGACGGGCCTCGTAGTTGATGGCCTGCTGGATGAAGCGGTAGCTGTTGACGTTCTTGATCTCGCAGCGCGTGCCGAGATGCTTGAAGCTGCCCGTCTCGCGGAACTTCTCGTAGTCGCCGGGGCGGCAGACCGAGACGTTCACGTCGGCGCGAAGATTGCCCTTCTCCATGTCGCCGTCGCAGGTGCCCAGCGTGACCAGGATGGCGCGCAGCTTCTTCACATAGGCGGCGGCGTCTTCCGGCGAGCGCATGTCCGGCTTGCTGACGATCTCCATCAGCGCCGTGCCCGAGCGGTTCAGGTCGACATAGGTCGCCTTCGGATCCAGGTCGTGGATCGACTTGCCGGCGTCCTGTTCCAGGTGCAGGCGCTCGATGCGCACGGTGAAGCTGGACCCGTCGATACGATCGACGGTCACTTCGCCCTCGCCCACGATCGGGAACTCGAACTGGCTGATCTGGTAGCCCTGCGGCAGGTCCGGATAGAAGTAGTTCTTCCGGTCGAAGCGGCTCTTCAGGTTGATCTGCGCCTTCAGGCCCAGGCCCGTGCGGACCGCCTGCTCGACGCAGAACTTGTTGAGCACTGGCAGCATGCCGGGCATGGCCGCGTCCACGAGCGAGACCTGCTCGTTCGGACCCGCGCCGAAGCCGACGGCCGCGCCGCTGAACAGCTTGGAGTTGGACGCCACCTGGGCGTGGACCTCGAGACCGAGAACGATCTCCCAGTCACCGGTGCGGCCCTTGAGTGTGAAGGTCTCAGTCATCTTACCACCAACGCTCCGCCTTCTTGCCGGCGAAGCCCGCCGCCTTCTCGATCGCGCCGCCGACGCTGAACACCGTGCCTTCGTCCAGGGGACGGCCGATGATCTGCAGGCCAAGCGGCAGGCCCTGGGCGTCCAAACCGGCCGGGACGCTCATGGACGGCAGGCCGGCCAGGTTCGTCGTCACCGTGAAGACGTCGTTCAGGTACATGGCGATCGGGTCATTGCTGTTCTCGCCCAGGCCGAAAGCCGCCGATGGGGCCGTCGGGGTCAGCAGGGCGTCGCACTTTTGCCAGGCCTGCTCAAAGTCGTCGGCGATGCGCCGGCGGACCTTCTGCGCCTTCAGGTAGTAGGCGTCGTAATAGCCCGCGCTCAGCACATAGGTGCCGATCAGGATGCGGCGCTTCACCTCGGCGCCGAAGCCTTCGGCGCGGGTGTTCTCGTAGATTTCGGTGAGGTTGCCGCCCTCGGCCCGCAGGCCGTAACGCATGCCGTCGTAGCGGGCCAGGTTCGAGGACGCCTCGGCCGGAGCCACGATGTAGTAGGCCGGCAGGGCGTACTTGGTGTGCGGCAGGGAGACCTCGACGATCTCGCAGCCGGCTTCCTTCAGCCAGTTGATGCCGTCCTGCCAAAGCTTCTCGATCTCGGCCGGCATGCCGTCGACGCGGTATTCCTTGGGCACGCCGATGCGCAGGCCCTTCACCGACTTGCCGACGAAACTGGCGAAGTCCGGCACCTCGATGTCGAGGCTGGTGGAGTCCTTGGCGTCATGGCCCGACATGGACTTCAGCAGGATGGCGGCGTCCTCGACCGTCTTGGCGATCGGGCCGGCCTGGTCCAGCGAGCTGGCGAAGGCGACCACGCCCCAGCGCGAGCAGCGGCCGTAGGTCGGCTTGATGCCGACCGTGCCGGTGAAGGCGGCGGGCTGGCGGATCGAGCCGCCGGTGTCGGTCGCGGTCGCGCCCAGGCACAGGTCGGCGGCCACGGCCGCGGCCGAACCGCCCGACGAGCCGCCGGGGGTCAGGGACTTGTTGGAGCCCGACAGGCGCCAGGGGTTCACCACCGGACCAAAGGCGCTGGTCTCGTTGGACGAGCCCATGGCGAACTCGTCCATGTTCAGCTTGCCCAGCATGAGCGCGCCGTCACGCCACAGGTTGGACGTCACCGTGCTCTCGTACGGCGGCACGAAGTTCCCCAGGATCTTCGAGCAGGCCGTGGCGCGGACGTCCTTGGTGCAGAACAGGTCCTTGATGCCCAGCGGCGCGCCTTCCAAGGCCCCGCCCTCGCCCTTGGCGAGACGGGCGTCGGAGGCCTCGGCCGAGGCCAGAGCGGCCTCCGGAGTCTCCAGGATGAAAGCGTTCAGCGGACGCGCGGCTTCCACGGCGGCGATGTGCGCCTTGGTCAGCTCCACGGACGAGAATTGCTTGGCCTTCAGACCGTCGAGCGCGGCCTTCAGGGTCAGGGAGGTAAGCGCGGTCATTCCACCACCTTCGGGACGACAAAGAAGCCGTCGACGGACTTCGGAGCATTCTTGGTCACGACAGCGGCGTCGCCGCCGTCGGTCACGGCGTCGGCGCGCAGCGGCAGGGCCTGGGCCACCACCGAGGTCATGGGCTCGACACCATCGGTGTCGACCTCGGCCAGCTGCTCGATCCACTGCATGATGCCGTTCAGCTCCTGGGCGAGCGGCTCGATCCGGTTTTCCGGTTCAGCGATGCGGGCGAGCCGGGCGACCTTGCGGACAGTCGCGGCGTCAATGGCCATGGGCCTCTCCTTGAATTCGAACGGCAGGGGTTACTCGCGGTAACGGCTGGTTTCAAGCGTGCGGATGCCGCTATTACAGAGACATGCCCGTTCTGGACCTAATCGACCTGCCCGCCGCCCTTCCCGCCTACGCGCCGATCATCGGCCTGGATCTGGGGGAGAAGACCATCGGCGTGGCCGTCAGCGACGCCACCCGAACCGTCGCCAGCCCGGTTCAGACGCTCCACAAGGGCAAGTTCACCGACGACGCCAACGCCCTGTTCAAGATCATGGATGGCCGCAACGCCGCGGGAATCGTCATCGGCCTACCGGTGAACATGGACGGGACCGAGGGCGTGCGGTGCCAGTCCAACCGCGCTTTCGCCCGCAATCTGTTCCGCTTCCGCGACCTGCCGATCGCCTTCTGGGACGAGCGGATGTCGACCATGGCCATCAACCGCATGCTGATCGACGAGCATGACGTCACCCGCAAGCGCCGGGGCGAGGTGGTCGACAAGCTGGCGGCCGTCTGGATCCTGCAAGGGGCGCTGGAGCGGCTGCGGGCGGTCTAGATGCGTGCTTCGAGACGCGCCGATGGCGCTCCTCAGCATGACGAGCGTGGGTTGCTTCTGAATTCGTCATCCTGAGGAGCCGCAAAGCGGCGTCTCGAAGGACGCACGGCCAACTTCCCTTCTCCAACGAACCCGCCTAGAAGGCGGGCTCATGACGGCCAGCGCGCAAGGTATCGAGGCGATCACAGATCGCATGTTCCCCTTCCACAGCCGGCACCTGTTGTCGGCCGGCGATCTGAACGCCGTGCAGGCGGCGGATCTGCTGGATCTGGCCGACCAGTTCGTCCTTCTGAACCGACAGACCAACAAGACGCTCGACCTACTCAAGGGTCGGACGCTGATGAACCTGTTCTTCGAGAATTCGACCCGTACGCAAAGCTCGTTCGAGCTGGCCGGCAAGCGCCTGGGCGCGGACGTGGTCAACATGAACCCCAAGACCTCGTCGGTGGCCAAGGGCGAGACCCTGATCGACACCGCCGTGACCCTGAACGCCATGCAGCCCGACCTGCTGGTGGTGCGCCACGCCTCGTCCGGCGCCGCCTCGCTGCTGTCGCAGAAGGTCGGTTGCAGCGTGATCAACGCCGGCGACGGCCAGCATGAGCACCCGACCCAGGCGCTGCTGGACGCCCTGTCGATCCGCCGCGCCTTCGGACGCGTCTCCGGCCTGACCGTGGCGATCTGCGGCGACATCCTGCACAGCCGGGTGGCGCGCTCGAACGTCGCCCTGCTCAACACCCTGGGCGCCCATGTCCGCCTCGTCGGCCCGCCGACCCTGATGCCGTCGGCCGCCGACCGCTGGGGCGCGGAGGTCCATCACGACTTCCGCAAGGGCATCGCCGGCGCCGACGTGGTCATGATGCTGCGCCTGCAGCTAGAGCGGATGCAGGGGGCGCTGGTCCCCTCCACCCGCGAGTATTTCCGCTTCTGGGGCCTGGACCGCGAGAAGCTGGCCTTCGCCGCGCCGGGCGTGCGCGTCATGCACCCCGGCCCCATGAACCGCGGGGTCGAGATCGACTCCGAAGTGGCCGACGATCCTGAAGTCAGCCTGATCCAGAACCAGGTGGAGATGGGCGTGGCCATGCGCATGGCCGTCCTCGCCTCGCTGGCCGCCCGGCTGGAGAACGCCTGATGGCCACGACCGCTCGCCCCATCGCCATCATCAACGCCCGCCTGGTCGATCCGGCCAGCGGCTATGACGGCCCCGGCGCCCTGCTGACCAAGGACGGCGTGATCGCCCAGGTGGTTCAGGGCGGCGAGCTGAAGCTGCCCGACGACGTGCAGGTGATCGACGCCGCCGGCGCCATGCTGGCCCCCGGCCTGGTCGATCTGCGGGTGAAGACCGGCGAGCCCGGCTCGGAGCCCAAGGAAACCCTGAAGTCCGCCTCGCGCGCCGCCGCGGCCGGGGGCGTGACCTCCATGGTCGTGCAACCCGACACCGACCCGGCCGTCGATGATCCGGCCATGGTCGATTTCATCCTGCGCCGCGCCCGCGACGTGGAGCTGGTGCATGTCTATCCGGCCGGTGCGGCGACCCGCAGCCTGGGCGGCGAGCGGATGGCCGAGCTGGGCCTGATGCGCGAAGCCGGCTGCGTCTATGTCACCGACGCCGACCGCCCCATCGTCAACTCCAAGGTGTTCCAGCGCGTCCTGACCTACGCCAAGGCCTTCGACCTGTGGGTGGCGCACCGCCCGGTCGACCCGTGGCTGTCCAAGGGCGGCGCGGCCATCGGCGGCGAGTTCGCCGGCCGTATGGGTTTGCCGTCCGTGTCGCCCTATGCCGAACGCATCATGCTGGAGCGCGACCTGGCTCTCGCCGAGGCCACCGGCTCCAAGCTGCTGGTCGACCAGATCACCTGCGCCGACGCGCTGGAGAGCCTGAAGCGAGCCAAGGCCAAGGGTGTGAAGGTCGCCGCCACGGTGTCGATCAACCACCTGTCCTTCAACGAACTGGACATCGGCGACTACCGCACCTTCGCCAAGGTCAATCCGCCCCTGCGCGGCGAGGACGACCGTCAGGCCCTTATCGAGGCCCTCGCCTCGGGCCTGATCGACGTGGTGGTGTCGGCCCACAGCCCTGCTCCCGCCGAAGACAAGCGCCTTCCTTATGACGAGGCCGCGCCGGGCGCCGTGGGTCTGGAGACCCTGCTGCCGGCCCTGCTGGCCCTGCATCATGAGGGCCGCATCCCGCTGATCGACCTGATCGCGGCGGTCACCGTGAAACCGGCTGATCTGATCGGCCTGAAGGCGGGCCGCCTGGCCGTCGGCGCGCCGGCGGACCTGGTGTTGGCCGACCTGAACGCGCCGGTCGTCATCGACGCCGACAAGTTGCTGTCCAAGTCCAAGAACTCGCCCTTCGACGGTCGCCGCCTGCAAGGACGGGTGCTGACGACCGTTGTCGAAGGGCGCATCGTGCACCAGGCGCAGCAATAAGCTCAGCCTTGCAATCGGGACGGGCTCGTCCTCACATGAACCGGGTTATCGGAGAGTCGTAAGGTGGAATCCCTGGCTGGAGCCGTGTGGCTCACCCTCGGACTGGTGGTCGTCGGCGGTTACCTGCTCGGCTCGATCCCGTTCGGCCTGATCGCCACCCGCCTGGGCGGCGCGGGCGACATCCGCAACATCGGTTCCGGCAACATCGGGGCGACCAACGTCCTGCGCTCCGGCCGCAAGGACCTGGCGGCGATCACCCTGCTGGGCGACGCCGGCAAGGGCGTGCTGGCCGTGTTCCTGGCCCACCGGCTGACCAACGACAGCGCCGTCATGGTCGCCCTGGCTGGCGGCGCGGCCTTCCTCGGCCACCTGTTCCCGGTGTGGCTGAAGTTCAAGGGCGGCAAGGGCGTGGCCACCTTCTACGGCGTGCTGCTGGCCGCCGCGTGGCCCGTGGGCGTGCTGGCGGCCATCACCTGGCTGGCCATGGCCTTCATCTTCCGCATCTCGTCCCTGGCCGCCCTGACGGCCACGGCCCTGGCCCCGCTGTTCGCCCTGGCCACCGACCGGGGCTGGCCGATGGTCGGCCTGACGGTGTTCATGGCCGTGCTAGTGTTCATCCGCCACCACGAGAACATCGGCCGCCTGCTGAAGGGCCAGGAGCCGAAGATCGGCTCGAAGAAAGACAAGAAGGCCGAATGACCCAGGGGCCGCTGAGCGACCGAGAAAGAGTCGCCTGGCTGCGCTTGTCACGCACCGAGAACGTCGGCCCCGTCACCTTCGAACAGCTTGTCGTGCGCTTCGGCTCGGCCGATGCGGCACTATCCGCCCTGCCCGACCTCGCCCGGCGGGGCGGACGCATCAATCCCCTGACCATTCCCACCGTCGCCCAGGCCGAGGATGAGCTGGCGGCCGGCGATCGGCTTGGCGCGCACCTTCTGGCCGCGTGCGAGCCCACCTATCCTCGCCGCCTCGGGGCGCTCGATCCGCCGCCGCCCCTGATCTGGACCCTGGGGCGCGTCGAACTGCTCAACCGTCCCAGCATCGCCATCGTGGGCGCGCGCATCGCATCGGCAGCCGGCCAGCGGTTCGCCCGCGCCCTGGCGGTTGATCTGAGCAAGGCGGGGCATGTGGTCGTCTCGGGTCCGGCGCGCGGCATCGACGGCGCGGCGCATGAAGGCAGCCTCGCCGGCGGCACCGTCGCCGTCCTGGGCGGCGGGATCGACGACATCTATCCCCCCGAACACGCCGACCTGCACGCCCGCATCGCGGCGGAGGGCTGCATCGTCTCGGAAAGCCGTCCGGGCCAGCGGGCCCAGGCGAAGGATTTCCCCCGCCGCAACCGCATCATCGCCGGCCTGTCGCTGGGCGTGGTGGTGGTTGAGGCGGAGCTCAAGTCCGGCTCGCTGATCACCGCCCGCCTGGCGGCCGAACAGGGACGCGAGGTGTTCGCCGTGCCGAGCTCGCCCCTGGATCCCCGGGCGAAGGGGACCAACGACCTGATTCGGCAAGGCGCGGCGCTGTGCGAGGGCGTGGAGGACGTGTTGCGGACGCTGGAGGGAGTCCGCTCCCTCGGTGAGAACGACCGGCCCCGATATGCGGGACCGCCGCTCGACCAGCGCGCATTGGACGCCGCGGCTGACCGCTTGCGCGGCAAGGTGGAAGCGCTGCTGTCGCCCACGGCGATCTCGCGGGACGACCTGATCCGGGCGGTGGGCGAACCGGCGCCCCTGGTGCTGGCCGCGCTGGTGGAGCTAGTCCTCGCCGGTCGGGCTGAGATTTCTGCTGGCGGCCTAGTCAGCCGGCCGTAGGGCCGCGGCGTCCTCGACATCCGAAGCCATTCGCGCCGCTTCCAGCGCGGCCATCTGAAGGAGTGAGGCCAGGTGACGATGCCCCCGTCGGGCCGCCATCACACTGAGTTCGCCGAGCATCTCCTCTATATACGCCTCCACGCTCTCCGGCGGCGTATCAGGACCCACGGCGGATGCCCCCATTCCCAACTCCCCACTCAACCCCTACGCTAAACGCTATCTTCGCCCCCAAGGGTTGTAAACCTTGACGCGACGTCGCACGCGTTGACAGAACGGGTTCCACGCCCCCACTTTCCCGGCTCGCTCGGGTCCTCCCGCCCCTGCCTCCTTGAAAGTCGCCATTTCCGCATGAACGTCGTCGTCGTCGAAAGCCCGGCCAAGGCCAAGACCATCAACAAGTACCTGGGCTCCGACTACACGGTCCTCGCGTCCTACGGTCACGTCCGCGACCTGCCGTCCAAGGACGGTTCGGTGAACCCTGACGATGACTTCGCCATGCTCTGGGATGTGGACGCCAAGTCCGCCAAGCGCCTGTCGGACATCGCCGAAGCGGTGAAGAAGTCCGACCGCCTCATCCTGGCCACTGACCCGGATCGCGAAGGCGAGGCCATCAGCTGGCACGTCCTGGAAGTGCTCCAGAAAAAGAAGGTGCTGAAGGACAAGGCCGTCGAGCGCGTCACCTTCAACGCGATCACCAAGAGCGCCGTGTCGGAGGCCATGCGCCATCCGCGCCAGATCGACATGGAGCTGGTCGAGGCCTACCTGGCCCGCCGCGCCCTGGACTACCTGGTCGGTTTCACCCTCTCGCCGGTGCTGTGGCGCAAGCTGCCGGGCTCGCGCTCGGCCGGCCGCGTGCAGTCGGTCGCCCTGCGCCTGGTCGTGGACCGGGAGCTGGAGATCGAGCGCTTCAAGACCCAGGAATACTGGACGGTCGAGGCGGACGTGACCGCCGGCGCTGACCCGTTCCTGGCCCGCCTCGTCAAGCACGAGGGCAAGAAGCTCACCAAGTTCGACCTGCCCAACGAGGCGAGCGCCTCCACGGCCAAGGCCGCCGTGCAGGCCGCCTCCTTCAAGGTGACGGCGGTCGAGAAGAAGCCGGGCAAGCGCTCCCCGCCCCCGCCCTTCACCACCTCGACCCTGCAGCAGGAAGCCGCCCGCAAGCTCGGCTTCTCGGCCCAGCGCACCATGCAGGCCGCCCAGAAGCTGTACGAAGGCATCGACATCGGCGGCGAGACCGTCGGCCTGATCACCTACATGCGTACCGACGGCGTGCAGGCCGCGCCGGAAGCGCTGGATGAGGCGCGCAAGGTCATCGGCAACGTCTATGGGGCCGACTACGTCCCCGAGACGGCCCGCATCTACAAGACCAAGGCCAAGAACGCCCAGGAGGCGCACGAGGCGATCCGCCCGACGTCCTTGACCCGCAACCCCGGCTCCCTGCGCCTGGAGGCCGATCTCGGCCGCCTGTACGAGCTGATCTGGAAGCGGATGATCGCCTCCCAGATGGAAAGCGCCCGGATCGAGCGCACGACCGTCGACCTCGACAGCGCCGACGGCAAGACCGGCCTGCGCGCCACCGGCCAAGTGGTGCAGTTCCCGGGCTATCTGGCGGTCTATGAAGAAGGCCGCGACGATGAGGCCGACGAGGATGGCGGCCGTCTGCCGATCATCAACGAAGGCGCCGCCGCCCAGGTGCGCGAAGCCCGCGCTGACCAGCACTTCACCGAACCGCCCCCGCGCTATTCCGAAGCCAGCCTGGTCAAGAAGATGGAAGAGCTCGGCATCGGGCGTCCGTCGACCTACGCCTCGGTGCTGACCGTGCTGCGTGACCGCGCCTATGTCCGCATGGAGAAGCAGCGTTTCATCCCCGAGGACAAGGGCCGCCTAGTCACCGCTTTCCTGGAGCAGTTCTTCGAGCGCTACGTGGAGTACGACTTCACCGCCGCGCTGGAGGAAAAGCTCGACCTCGTCTCGTCCGGCGATCTCGACTGGAAGGACTTCCTGCGCGAGTTCTGGAAGGACTTCCACGCCCAGGTCGGCCAGATCAGCGAACTGCGCACCACCCACGTGCTGGACGCCCTGAACGACGCGCTCGGCCCGCACATCTTCCCGGACAAGGGCGACGGCACGGACCCGCGCGCCTGCCCGACCTGCGGCACCGGCCGCCTGAGCCTGAAGACCGGCAAGTTCGGTGCCTTCATCGGTTGCTCGAACTATCCGGAATGCCGCTTCACCCGCCCCATCGCCACCTCCGAGGGCGAAGGCGAGGAGCAGGCCGCCGACAAGGAGTTGGGGATCAATCCGGCGACCGGCCAGGCCGTGTGGCTTAAGGTCGGCCGCTTCGGCCCCTATGTCGAAGAAATGGGCGCCGCCGAGGGCGAGAAGCCCAAGCGCGGCAGCATTCCCAAGGGCTGGGCCCCGGCGACCATCGACATCGACAAGGCCCTGCGCCTGCTGTCCCTGCCGCGTGAAGTCGGTAACCACCCCGAGGACGGCAAGCCCATCGTCGCCAACCTGGGCCGCTTTGGTCCGTACGTGCAGCACGACGGCACCTACGCCAACCTGGACAGCGCCGACGAGGTCTTCGAGGTCGGCCTGAACCGCGCGGTCGCCGTCCTGGCTGAAAAGCGGGCCGGCGGCGGACGTGGCCGCGCGGCCGCGGCGGCTCTGAAGGACCTGGGCGTCCACCCGGCCGACGGCGCGCCGGTGAAGGTGCTGTCGGGCCGCTTTGGTCCCTACATCAAGCACGGCTCCACCAACGCCAACGTGCCCCGCGGCACCGACCCGCAGGACCTGACCCTTGAGGTCGCGGTCCAACTGCTGGCGGAACGCGAGGCCAAGGGCGGCGGCAAGAAGCCAGCGAAGAAGGCCGCCAAGCCGAAGGCCGAAGCCAAGCCCAAGGCGGCCGCGGCCAAGAAGCCCGCCGCGAAAAAGCCGGCCGCCAAGAAGGCTCCGGCCAAAAAGGCCGCTCCGAAGAAGAAGGCCGCCGAGGCCTAGATCAGGATTTCCAGCAACGCGCTGACACACAGCGCGCTGTTGCGGGCGGCCATGGCGGCCATTTGGGCGAAGCTCAAGTGGCTGTCGTCCCCCGCCTGATCCGACAGGGTCCGGATGACGTAGAGCGGCGCGCCCCAGGCGGCGGCCACTTGAGCCACGGCGCCCGACTCCATGTCGATGGCGTCCGCCCCCAAGGCCGCGTGCAGGTCGTCGCGCGTGGCTGCGCAGTTGAGGAAATAGTCGGCGGTGATGAGCGAGCCTAGGGCCACTGGTGCGTCGATCCGGCCCGCCACGGCGTCGCGAAGCCGACCCAGAGTCGCCTGAACGTCCACGCGCACCGGCGTCACCGCCTCCAGCATCGGCGCGCCGATGGGGTTGATGCCCGATGCCGTCCGCACGAACGCCCGATCGGCGATCAGGCCGAAGTCGTGGATCGCCAGCCTCTCGCCCAGGAGAACCGATCCGACGCCGAAGGCGGGGTTCAAACCGCCCGCGACGCCGGAAAAGATCAGGGCTGAAGCCTCGTAGCGGTCCAGCAGCACGGCCGCCGCGGCCGCCGCATTGACCTTGCCGACCCCGGCCATGGCCAGGGCGACCGGACGGCCGCCGTGCTCACCTGTCCAGACCTGGGTCGCGCCGTGGCGGCTAGGCCGTTCGTTCACATGAAGCTGCTGACGAAGGGCCGACAGTTCTTCCGGGATGGCGCAGAGCACGGCGTGCATGGGGGACCTCGTTTCGATCCCTCCGCTTACCCCGAATAGACCGAGGCGACGATCCTCGCCGCGCTGGCGATGACGCTGTTGCGGGCATCCAGCTTGGCCGCGGACCCATCGTAGAAGACCGTGAGGATGATCGGCCCACCCTTGGGCGGCCACAGGATTGCCACGTCGTTTGTCGCCCCGCCGTCCCAGGTCCCGGTCTTGTCGCCGACGACCCAGTCATCCGGCACCCCGGCGCGGATGCGCGCGTCACCCGTGGTGTTGGCGATCAGCCAGGTCTTCAACTGCTCGCGCGACTTGGCCGACAGGGCGTTGCCGAGCACCAGCCGGTTGAGGGTGCCGGCCATGGCGGCGGGTGTGGTGGTGTCGCGCTCGTCGCCGCCGATCACCACATTCAACTCCGGCTCCCGCCTGTCGAGACGGGTGACCCCGTCCCCCACAGATCGCAGGAAGCTCGTCAGGCCCGCCGGACCACCCGTGTCGCGCAGCAGCAGGTTGGCCGCCGCATTGTCGCTGAGGGTGACGGTCGCCTGACACAACTCGGCGATGCTCATCGTCCCGCCCACGCGCTTCTCGACGGCGGGTGAGTAGGTGACGAGGTCGGCCTTCTGGACGGGGATGCGGCGGGCGAGGGTCTCCTTGCCCGTATCCACGCGGCTGAGAACCTGAGCCGCCAGCAGCGCCTTGAAGGTGCTGCACATGGCGAACCGCTCATCCAGGCGATGGCCCCAGACCTCTCCGGTCGCCGCATTTCGCACGCCCACGCCAAGCCGGCCGCCGCTCTTGCGCTCCAGCTCAGCGATACGCTGGATAATGCCAGCCGGCGCCGCGAAGGCGGCCCCGGTCGCCGTCATGGCGATTCCAAGGCTCAGGCCGATCATCAGATTTCTACGGTCGATCATGGGTGAAACTCCCTCTGTCGCGGCGCAGATTGCGCAGGGAGACCGCCGGCCACAAACGATGATAAGTCGGCGGAGCCATTAGCTAAATTTGGGTCGAGATGTGACACGCCCTCACCTGCCGCTCAACGCCCTGCGCGCCTTCGAGGCCTCGGCCCGACATCTCAGCTTCACGCGAGCCGCTATCGAGCTGTGCGTCACCCAGGCGGCCGTCAGCCACCAGGTGAAGGGGTTGGAGCAACGCCTCGGCGCGACCCTGTTCCGCCGCCTGCCGCGCGGCCTGGCCCTGACCGACGAGGGGCTGGCCCTGCTGCCGTCCCTGACCGACAGCTTCGACCGCATCGGCGACATCATGGAGCGGTTCGAGGGCGGCCGGGTGCGCGAGGTGCTGACCGTCGGCGCGGTGGGCACCTTCGCGGTGGGATGGCTGCTGCCCCGCCTGCAGGCCTTCGCCGAGGCGCACCCCTTCGTGGACCTGCGCCTGATGACCAATAACAACCGCGTCGACATCGCGGCGGAGGGCCTGGACTACGCCGTCCGCTTCGGCGACGGCGCCTGGCACGGCACCAACGCCGAGCCGCTGTTCGACGCGCCCATGTCGGCCCTCTGCGACCCCGTCACGGCCGCCAGGTTGGCGACGCCCCAGGACCTGACCCGCGAGACCCTGCTGCGCTCCTACCGCTCCGCCGACTGGCCCGACTGGTTCGCCGCCGCGGGCGTCGACGGCTCCCACATCCGGGGGCCGGTGTTCGACAGCTCGTGGGTGATGGTCGAGGCGGCCATGCAGGGCTTCGGCGTCGCCCTGGCCCCGCCGATGATGTTCGAGCGGGAGCTGGCCCAGGGGCGGATCATCCAGCCCTTCGAGACTGCCGTCTCCACGGGGCGCTACTGGCTGACCCGGCTCAAGTCCAAACAGACCACCAGCGCCATGCGGGCGTTTCGCGAGTGGCTGATGGAACAGGGCGCCGCCTAAAGAAAAAGCCTCCCCATCGCTGGGGAGGCTCGATCCTTGTTCCGATGACGGAAGGGCTTAGCCCTTCACGGCCTCAGCCACGTCGCGGGTCTCGACCACCTGGTCGACGAGGCCCCAGGCCAGGGCCTCCTCGGCGCTCATGAAGTGGTCGCGGTCCAGGGTGCGCTCGACCTCTTCCAGGGTGCGGCCGCAGTGCTTGACGTAGATCTCGTTCAGGCGGCGCTTGGTCTTGATGATGTCCTCGGCGTGGCGCTCGATGTCCGAGGCCTGACCGCGGAAGCCGCCCGACGGCTGGTGCACCATGATGCGGGCGTTCGGCAGGCTGATGCGCTGACCGGCCGCGCCGGCGGCGAGGATCAGCGAACCGGCCGAGGCGGCCATGCCCATGCACACCGTCGAGACCGGGCTCTTGATGTATTGCATGGTGTCGTAGATCGCGAGCGCCGACGTCACCACGCCGCCCGGCGAATTGATGTACATGGCGATCTCTTTCTTGGGGTTCTCGGACTCCAGGAAGAGAAGCTGGGCGCAGATCAGGCTGGCCATGCCGTCTTCGAACGGACCGGTCAGGAAGATGATCCGCTCACGCAGCAGGCGCGAGAAGATGTCGAACGCGCGCTCACCGCGGCTCGACTGCTCGACGACCATGGGGACCAAACCGCTCATCATGGTCATGGGATCTTGCATGGAATGCCCTTCATAGAATTGGTGGGCGGCGCATCGACGCCCGTTGCGCCGCCGTCCTTCCCGATATCGCGTGCGCCTCGCGCTTATGCAAGGCGGGCGCACGCGGCTTTTTAGGCGGCGTCCTTAACGGGAGGCATCGCATAGCCCTCCGGCGCGTCGGTGGCGACCATGTGGAACAGCCCCCGGGCGCAGACCCGGCGGTCTCCGCTGAGCAGGGATTCGGCCTCCAGGGTGACCTCGACAGTCAGGGATTTGCGCCCCGCCCTCACCACCGTGGCGAAGGCCTCGACCACCTCGCCCACTCGCGCGGCGTTGATGAAATCGATGCGTTCGCACGAGGCGGTGACGAAGGTCAGCCGGGCATGGCGGGTGGCGGCGATGAACGCCGCCTTGTCCATCCGCGCCAGGGCCACGCCGCCGAACAGGGTGCCGTGGTGATTGGCGTCGCCGGGAAAGACCATGTCGGTCAGGAGTGCGGTCATGGAAAACTCGAAAGCTGGAAATGAAACAGGGCGGCCTCCTTTCGGAGACCGCCCTGAGAAGATCGCGTCGAACGCGTGATCTTTAGGCGCTGTAGCCTTCCGGCAGGTCGTCGTCCTGGAGGAGCTCTTCCTTGGACACCAACTCTTCGGTCACCTTGGCCTTGTCGAAGATCAGGTCCACGACCTTGTCTTCGTACAGGGGCGCGCGGACCTGGGCCTGGGCGTTCGGGTTCTGCTGGTAGAACTGCATGACCTGCTGGGCCTGGGCGCCGTACTGGATCGCTTCGCGGCGGATGGCTTCCATCAGTTCGCGGTCCGAGACCGAGACGTCGTGCTTGCGGCCGATCTCGGCCAGCACCAGACCCAGGCGCACGCGGCGCTCGGCGATCTTGCGGTATTCGGTCTGCAGTTGCTCGTCCGACTTGCCGGCATCTTCTTCCGGCAGGCCGCCACGTTCCTTGTCAGCCTGGACCTGTTGCCAGATGCCGGCGAACTCGGCGTCCACCATGCGCGGCGGCAGCGGGAAGTCGTGCTTGGTGTCCAGCGCGTCGAGCAGAGCGCGCTTCAGCTTGAAGCGCGAGCTGGCGGCGTAGCGGTCGGCCAGGTTCTTGCGCAGCAGGTCGGTCAGCGAAGCCAGGTCCTTCAGGCCCAGGCGCTCGGCCAGGGCGTCGTCGGCCTTGCCGTCGACCGGAGCACGGACTTCCTTCACCGTCACGGCGAACTCGGCGTCCTTACCGGCCAGGTGAGCGGCTTGGTATGCTTCCGGGAACTGCACCTTCACGGTGACTTCGTCGCCGGCCTTGGAGCCGACCAGTTGTTCTTCGAAGCCCGGGATGAACTGGCCCGAACCCAGGACCAGCTCGGCGTCGTCGGCCTTGCCGCCTTCGAACTCGACGCCGTCGATGCTGCCGACGAAGTTGATCAGCAGTTGGTCTTCGTCCTTGGCCTTAACCGACTTGCCGCTGCGCGGCTCATAGGTGCGGGCCTGCTTGGCCAGTTCGGCCAGGGCCTCTTCGACTTCTTCGTCCGACGGGGCGTAGACCGGACGCTTCAGCTCCAGGGTCGTCACGTCGATCGGCTCGAAGTCGGGCATGATTTCGACGGCCAGTTCGAAGGTCAGGTCTTCGCCGCCGGCGATGACCTTGTCCATGTCCGATTCTGGCTTCAGGTCCGGCTGGCCGGCAGGACGCAGCTTGTTGTCGTCCAGCACCTTCTGGGTGGTTTCGTTGAGCGCCTGCTCGATGACTTCGCCCATCAGCGCCTTGCCATAGAGGCGACGAACGTGGGCCGTCGGCACCTTGCCGGGACGGAAGCCCTTCACGTTCATCTGCGGGGCGACTTCCTTGATGCGGGCGTCGAGGCGCGTGGCGAGTTCGCCGGCCGGAACGGTGACGCCATAAACGCGGCTCAGGCCTTCGCCCGACTTTTCAACGATCTGCATGGACATTGTCTTCTCAAGTCTCGGACAGGCGAACGTGAAACACGTCCCTTACGTCCGCCTATCGGGATGAAACAGCAGCGCCGCCGTCGAGGCCCCGTGGACACGGTGCGCCCGCGCGGCGGCGCGAAGGTCGCCCTTATGTCATGCGCGGGCTTCCGGGCCAAGCCCGACTTTATGCGGCGGAACAAGCGGGAAAACGCCGCCATGGCGGCGAAATGACCGCGGCGGGAGACCCGCGCCCTCCCCTCCCGCGCGCCGAAACGCAAAACGCCGGCGGCCATTCGGCCTACCGGCGTTCAGGGTCGAGGGGGCCGGGCCGGATCGCCGAAGCGATCCAGCCCTTCGATCCCTAGTACTTCAGGCTGATTTCCAGACCAAAGGTCCGGGGCTCGTTGAAGTTGGCGTAGTCGCCGATGGCGTTCGAGCCCGAACGACCTTCCGTCGAGCGACGGTAGATGTAGTCGTTGTTGAGCAGGTTACGCGACCAGACCGACACCGTGATGTTCTGGCCTTCAGCCACTTGCCAGTTGGCGAGCGAGGCGCGGGCGTTGACCACGAAGGCGTCGTCGGTCTTTTCCGGCGACTGTTCGAAGCTCTGGGTGCCGGTCGAGAAGTTGGCGTCCAGGTGCAGGCGCAGGTCCGCGAATTCCAGCGGTTGCACATAGTCCAGCGAGCCGCTGAGCGCGTGCTTGGGGGTGTAGATGATGTACACCGGCTGGATCGTGCCGCAGGCCGGGCAGTTCGCCGAGGCCGGGAACGGGTTGCGGGCGTCCGGAACGTTCGTCTCGGTGTAGGCGTAGGCGAAGCTGGCGCGCAGGTTCTCGGTGATGCGACCGGAGACGTCGAACTCGAGACCGCGGATGTCGCTGGTGCCCGGAGCGTTGACCGTTTCCACCGTGTTGCGGGTGTTGCCCGTGACGGGGTCCGGAGCAACCAGGGTGAACTCGATCTGGGTGTTGGTGCGGTTCATGTCGAACAGCGCCAGGTTGACGTTGAAGCGGTCCAGCAGGAGCGCCTTCAGGCCGATTTCGAAGCTTTCGACTTCTTCCAACTCGAAGGGCGCGTAGGACAGCGAGCGCGAGTTGGCGCCGCCGGCGCGGTAGCCGGTCGAGAACGTGCCGTAGACGTTGATGTCCGGGGTCACGTCGAAGCCGATGGTCACGGTCGGGTCGAAGCGGTTCTCTTCCAGTTCGAACTGGAAGTTACGCGCCGTGTTGCTGACCTTGTAGAGCGTGCCTTCCTTGTCGTCCGAGGTGTAGCGGCCGCCCAGGGTGATCTTCATCTGGTCGTTGAGGATCGGCGGGTTGTAGACCGTGTGGACGTAGATGCCCTTGCTGGTCGACTTGGCCACGCTGCCGCGGTCGATGGCGCGGAAGCCGCGGGTGATGCCGGCGGTCTTCGGATCACGGACCACGTAGTTACCGTTCGAGCCGACGTAGGTCAGGGTGCTCGGCGTCGCCGCTTCTTCCCAGGCCTTTTCGTTGAAGTAGTAGAGGCCGACGACGTAATCGAGGCGATCCTCGAAGGCCGAACCGACGAACTGGAACTCCTGGCTGCGCTGGAACTGTTCCATGTCCGACAGGCTGTAGCGCGAGAAGTTGCGCGCCGAGTTGCCTTCCGGAGCGTTCGGCTGGAACACCGGCGGACGGTTCGGACCGCCAGCGTTGTCGTACTGCTCAACCCACACTTCGCGGAAGGCGGTGATCGAGCGGATTTCCAGGTTCGGGTTCACTTCGTACTTCATGTGAAGCGAGTGGCCCGAGATCTCGTCGATGCTGGCTTGTTGCGGAACGCCCGCGTCAGCCACCTTCTGGCGGTCGGGGTGCACGCCGATGCCCGGGGGCAGCGGCGAGATCGTGCCGCTCGGACGCGGGAACACGGTCGAGACCGGCAGGCCCAGCGGATTGTAGTTCACCAGCTGGCTGAGGAACGGCGTCGATTCGCTGCGGGCGGTGTCGTAGGCGTACAGGGCTTCGAAGCCCTCGATCGGGCGCCACATCGCCGAGACGCGCAGGCCTTCGCGATCAAGGTAGTTCCAGCCCAGCTGGCCTTCCATCGGGTTCTTGGTGGTCTCGTCGCGGTGCTGAAGGGCCGCGTCGATCTTGATGCTGACGCCGGCGATCTCAGGCAGATCCAGGTGGGCGTCGGCGTTGTAGCCGTTGAAGTTGCTGACGCCGGCGGTGGCGCGCAGGCCGTACTCGCCGGTCGGGCGGCGGGTGACCATGCTGACCGCGCCGCCTTCGGTGTTACGACCGAACAGCGTGCCTTGCGGGCCGCGCAGGACTTCGATGCGCTCGAGGTCGAGGATGCCGGCGTTCAGGCCTTGCTGGCGGCCCAGATAGACGCCGTCCAGATAGACGCCGACGCCCTGCTCGCGGGCGGGCTGGTTGGCGTCGTTCGGCACGATGCCGCGGATGCCGACGGTCAGCGCGGTCGAGCGCGACTCGAAGGTGGTCATACGCAGGGTGGGAACGCTGCTGGCGATGTCGAGAAGCGACTGGACCTGAGCGGCCTTCATCGTCTCGGCGCCGATGACGGCGATGGCGATCGGGGTTTCGCGCAGGTTCGTCTCGCGCTTGGTCGCGGTGACGATCAGGTCGTCGACCAGGACGCCCTGATCCGCGGCGGCGTCAGCGCCGGCTTCGGCGGCGACTTCAGCGAATGCCAGGCCCGGAACGGCGAGCATTGCGGCCGTTGCGAGGATGTGACGGCGATAGGATTTGAGCTTCATGGTGGGTCCCCAGTGAGTTGGGGGAGACCTAGAAGAGCCCTGTGACACCGCCGTAACGCAAAAATGAATGTTCTGCGACAGTGTCGAAATGCCCACACTCCGGCGTTTTGGGCCGGTTCGGCTTAAATTTTCCAGGTAAGACAAAGCGACGCTTCAAGTCATCGTCACATAGCTTACCCGCAGCGCAACCTTGACCTACGGGCCGTCGCAGCCCGCGCGATGCGCAAGGCCAAGCTGGGTAAGCGGTTGGAGATGTTGAGAAGAAAGGCCGCTGACGGCGGCGCCCGAAATTCGGGGAATGGTGCGGATGAGAGGACTCGAACCTCCACGCCTCTCGGCGCTGGAACCTAAATCCAGTGCGTCTACCAGTTCCGCCACATCCGCAGGTTCGCGAAGCGACTTAGGGTAAGCCCGGCACCGAGGCAAGCGCCGGGCTCATTCAGGCGAGGATCAGAAGTTGATCGCCGCGCCGACCCAGTAGGTCCGGCCGTAGTTCGCCCACTCCTGCAGGTAGCGACGGCCAGGGCCGGTCACTTCCTGGCGGCCGGTGTTCGAGAGGTTCTGGCCCTCGGCGTACACGGTCACGTTGTCGGTCAGGCGCCAGGAGACGCTGGCGTCGAACAGGTGACGGCCCTTCCAGTACTGGTCGGCGTTGGGGATCGTGTCGTTGATCGTCTCCAACTGGCCGCCGATGTAGTTGTGCGACACCCGGGCCTCGAACGGACCGCGCTGGTAGTAGATCAACTCGTTGGTGGTGATCTCCGGCTGCTGGAACAGGCCGGTGACGCGCGGACCGGTGGCGGTCAGGAAGGTGAACTCCGTATCCAGCCAGGTGACGTTGCCGTTGAAGCCGAAGCCGTTGAACGGCGACGGCAGGAAGGTGAAGGCCTGCTGCACGGCGAACTCGACGCCCTTGATCTTGGCCGACTCCGCGTTGCGCGGGGTCGAGACCAGGACCGCTTCCACGCCGCGCCCGATGTCCAGGTTCTCCACGCCCGACAGCGTGAAGATCTCGTTCTTGATGTCCTTGGAGAACAGGGCCAGCGAGATCAGGCCGTCACGCGGATAGAACTCGACCGACAGATCGAGGCCTTCGCTCTCACGCGGCTTCAAGCCGGGATTGCCGCGAGACACGGTCGGCTGGCTGCCGTCGAAGCTGATGGCTTCGCTGGCGGCCAGCGAGCCGAAGTCCGGACGGCCGATTGTGTTGGTCCAAGCCGCGCGGACGATCAGGTCCGGGCGCACGTCCCACTGCATATGGACGCTGGGCATGAAGCTGTCATAGCCGCCCGAGTTGCTGACCGGGCTCAGCACACCGCCGCTGGAGCGGGTGGCGTCGGATTCAACCTCGGTGCGCTCGTAGCGCAAGCCGCCCAGGAGCGTGACGTCGCCGAACTTGTAGCTGGCCTGGCCGTAGGCGGCGTAGACGTCTTCCTTCACCTCGTAGTTGCCGGTCGGCACGGTGACGGCGGTCGTGAAGCGCGAGCGGTTGGCGTTGAAGAAGTCCATCGCCTCCTTCGCGCCGATGCGCGGCGACAGCAGGTAGCGGCCGGCGATCAGCTGGCTCGGACCCGCAACATCGACCTCGGCCAGTGTGTAGTTGAAGCCGGTCCCAGCGCGGTAGTTGATCTGGGAGTCGGCGAACTGCCGCTTGCTGGAGCGGATCACGCCGCCGAACTTGGCCTTGAAGTTCCGGTCGTCCAGGCCCTGGTCGAAGGCCAGGTCGAAGCGGCCCTGGAAGGCCTTCTCTTCCGTCTCGGTCAGCGCGTCGCGGTGCTGCTGCAGATTGTAGTTCGCGGGATTGCGGATCGCCGCGTCGTTCACCGGCGTGAAGACCGGGAACATCGGGTTGGTCGTGTCGTAGGTGAAGCCGTAGTTGGCGCCGGCCGCATCGACGGTGCGGAACTCCACCGAGTGGTTCGGCACTTCGAGCTGCGCCTGCGAGTAGACGAGGTCGCCGGTGGCGGTCCACTGGGCGTTCAGGTTCCAGTCCAAGCCGGTGCGGGCCAAGGCGATCTCGCGCTTGGTGATCGGCTGGTTCAGCTGGATCACGCCGCGGCCGCGGGCGAAGGCGCCGCTGGTCTGGGTCTGGCTGGCGACGTTGCCCAGAGGCTCGATGCGGAACTCGATGCGCTCCTCATCATCCTCCATGCGGGCGTATAGCGCCGAGGCCTCCCAGTGCATGTCGTCGTTTGGGCGGTACTCGATCTTGCCGTTCACGCCGCTGCGCTGCTTGGTGTTGTTGTACCAGAACAAGCGCTGGAAGGTCGGCACCTGGATGCCGTTGCCGCGCGGATCGCCCGAGTTCACCGGCGCGCCGGCCGCGGTGTACTCGCGCACCGAAGGCGCCTGCAATTCCAGCTGCGGGATGTCGTAGTCGAGCTGCTCCTGCGAAGCCCCGATCACCACACCCCACTCGTTGTCGGCGCCGAAGGTGGTGCCGGCCGCGAAGGCGGCGCGATAGTTGGCCTTGTCGTTACGAACGTCGCCGTGACGCTCATAATGACCATAGGACGCGATGGCGCTGACGAACGGGCCGTCGGCGTCGAAGGCGCTGCGTGTCTTCACGTCGATGGCGCCGCCGATGGCGTTGCCGTCCTTGTCCGGCGTCACCGTTTTGACGACTTCCAGACGGCCGACCATGACCGAAGGCACGATGTCGAGCGGCACGGTGCGGCCGCTTTCGTCCACCGACGAGACGATGGCCCCATCGACCGTGGTGCGGTTGTAGGTGGAGCGCAGGCCGCGCACGACCGGGAAGCGCGGCTCGCCTTGGTCTTCCATCACCGAGATGCCCGGGATGCGGCGCAGGGCGGCGGCGGTGTTGTGGTCCGGCATCTTGCCGATGTCGTCGGCGGAGATGACGTCTGCGACGGCGAAGTTCTCGCGCTTCACCGCGATGGCGGCGCTCTGAGCCTTGCGCTGGCCGGTAATGATCACTTCATCGACGTCGGTCGCCTCCTGGGCGCGGACCATCGACGGCGCGCACAGGGCGCTAGCGGCCAGAAGGCCGGCGACGAGACTTCTGAGACGTGAAATTCCGCGCCATTTGCGCCCCCATTGTTGCAATGCAACGGGGGCTATAGGCGCCGCATGTGACAGCCGCGCGTGACTTCAGTGTCGTTGCGACGACGACTGACGCACTCTCGAAGAATTGAAAAACCGCTTCAACTTCCGCGAGTTGCGGAAGCTAGAACCGCTCTTCCTAGACGAGTATGGCGCTACTTGCCGGCCGCTTCGGCCAGCTCTTCGGCGGTCGCCGGACGGCAGACCTTCTTGGCCACACGGGCGCCCGGGGTTTCGACCTTCGCGCAGACCATCTTCACCTTCTTCTCGGCCGGCTTTTCAGCGGCGGGCTTGTCCTGTGCGACTTGGCTTTCGGCGGGTTGGGCGGCGGCGGTCGAGGCGGCGGCGAGCAAGGCGATCAGAAGCGACATAGGGGTTCCGGTCCAGAGAGATAACGAGCGTCGGCGAATGCAGTAACAACTGCACTGAAGATGTCCAGAGACCGACGGTCGATAATCGACGCTATCGCAGCTATCGCCCGACTTTTGCGACGAACAGCGCATTCAGGGCGGCAGGAACCAGGTTCGGAAGGTCCTCGGAGATCAAACCCGGACCAAAGGCGCCTGCGCATTGAGCATGCAGCCAGACCGCCGCGCAGGCCGCCTCGAAGCTGGGCATGCCCTGAGCGATCAGGCCGGCGCAGAAGCCGGCTAGCACGTCGCCCGTTCCCGCCGTCGCCAGCCAGGGCGAACCGTTCGGGTTTACGGCCGCCCGCCCGTCGGGCGCCGCGATCACCGTCTCTGGCCCCTTGAGTATCACCACCGCGCCGGCCCGTGCAGCCGCCTCACGCGCCGCCTCTTCCCGGCCCTTCTCTTCCAGCAGGCCCGGAAACAGCCGCCCGAACTCACCCGGATGCGGCGTCAGCACGTCGTCGCGGTCAAGGACTGAGAACAGGTTGTCTGGATCTTCCTGGAAACTGGTCAGGGCGTCGGCGTCGATGACCAGGGCCACGCCGGTGGCCGTCAGGGCGAAGAGGTTGAGCGTCGTGCGCTCCCCTACCCCCGCCGCCGGGCCGATCACCGCAGCGTCGGCGCTTTCGGCCAGTTCCGCCAACTGACCCGGCTCTTCGAAGCCGCGCAGCATGACCGCCTCCAGGTGAGCGGCGTGCGAAGCCAGGGCCTCGGTCGGCGACAGCATGGTCACTACGCCCGCCCCGATCCGCAGGCCCGCCCGCGCCGCCAGCCGCGGGGCTCCGGTGCTCCAGGCGTCGCCGCTGACAACGACCATTCGCCCCCGGGCGTGCTTGTGCGCATCGGCGGGCGGCCACGGAAAGAGCGGCAGCCAGAGGTCGGGATCGTTGCGGAGCATGTCGGCCATGACGGTCACAATACCTGAGTGGACGCCTCCGCTCCCTGTTCAACCAGGCGAAGCCGTCCGTCTTTGATCTCGAACACGGTGATCGAGGCGTGATCGGGGCGGAAGACCACGGCGCGATCATCGCCGATCGCCGTGCCCACCGCCGCGTTCAGGGCCACGAAATGACTGAAGACCGCGCAGCCCTCGTACTCTGCGACCGCCGCGGCGACGCCCGCGGCCCAGTCGGCGTAGTCCAGATCCCCCTCGATTTCGCCCCAGCGGGCGCCGAAGGCGGCGCGCAACCAGCCGGGACGCTCCTCGCCAGTCAGCGCCTTCGGCGTCGGGATTTCGCCAACGCGCGGATCGATCTCCATCGCCATGCCCAAAGCGTCGGCGAAGGGTTGGGCCGTCTCGCGGCAGCGGCGCAGCGGCGAGCTGATCACGCGGGTCGGCCGCTCGGCTGGCGACAAGGCCATCAACGCCTCGGCGGCGGCCCGCGCCTGCGCCTGCCCGACCTCGTCCAGGCCCGGATCGTCATCCGCTCCGCCCCAGGTGGAGGCCGGCTTGCCGTGTCGGATCATGCGGATCATGGGGTCAGTCCGGAACGAAGAGGTTGCGCACGCCGTCGGGATGCGGGCCGACGGTCCCGGAGCGGCCGACGGACTCCACCGCCTCCAGCCCGCGCAGGGTCGCCTCGTCCTCGGGGGTGTTGGCGACGAAGCGACGCCCTTTCTCGTCCCGGCCGATGACGATGCCCATACGATAGCCTTCGCGTGAGTGGATGACGGTGTAGGTCTCGATCGCAGCCCGCCCCTGCGGCCGTTCAACAACAGGCGGATGCGGCAGGGCGTCTACCTGGGCCTGGATGACCTTCGGATCTTCCCGCTTCCAGGCCCCCTCGACCGGCCGGGTCGAATAGACGCCGACCGACTGCTTGGTCAGGTGCCAGCCGTTGGCGGTGCAGAGGCCATAGGCGCCCGGCCGCGCGCGCAGACGGCTCATCATCTCCGCGATCCCGTGCATGGCGTAGTTGTTCCCGGGGCCGCCGAAGTACGGCAGGCCGCCAGTCACCGTCAGGCCGCGCGGATCGTTGATGGACAGGCCCAACTCCTCCGCCGCGATCTGCACGGCGGACGGGAAGCAGGAATAGATGTCGAACAGGTCGATGTCGGCCAGGTCGATCCCGGCCATGCCCAGCGCCCGCTCCCCCGTCAGGCGGATGGCCGGGCTGGAATGGTAGTCCTGCCGGTCCAGCAGGTTCCACAGATCCGCCGCATCAGCGCAGCCGTGCAGGAAGACCCAGCGATCCTCGGGCACGCCCAGCTCGCGCGCCTTGCGGACGCTGGCGATCAGGACGGCGGCGGACTGGTCCACCTCCAGGATCGAGTTGACGTATTTCGGATAGGGAAAGCCGACGAGACGATTGGCCGGCGTCACGGTCATCAGCTCTTCGGCGGAGCGTTCGACCGGGAACCAGGCGTTGGGATTGCCCGCGGCCACGCGGGTGAAGGGCGCGAACAGCTCGCCGATCCGCTGCTGGTGCTCTGGGATCGAGCGTCCGTCCCTGGCTCGCAACGCGTTCTCGAACAGCGGATAGGTGTTGGTGGGAAAGGCCAGACCGTGCGCTTCCTCGTGCTCAGTCGCGCCAGGCCGGGGATCGCCGACCATGTTCGGGGCTTCGGCGACGTCGTCGCTCCAGTCCGGCCCAAAGCCCAGCCCGCCCTTAAGCCGCTTCATCAGCGAGCCGAGGAACTCCGCCCCGGCGACCAGGCCCAGTTCAACCTCGCCGCGGCTGATCCGTTCGGCGAACTGATTGACCAGCATCTGAGGCGTATTGCCGCCGGTATATGTGTACATATGGACAGCAGGCGCCGCGCCGAGAGCACGCGCCAGACTGGCCGGAGGGTTAAGCAGACGCGGAACCGGCAGGCGCGAGAGGCCGCCCGGCGCATCGATCGAGAAACCGACGACCGCCAAAGCGTCGATCCCGGCAAGATCAGCCTCCGAAAGGCCGGCGTCGGAGGCGGCTGATTTCGCCGCAATCTTCAGCAGTTCGAGCGGTGATGGTGAATCCGCCGCCGAGCCGCGATGCGTGAATTGGCCCGAACCGATAAGAACCGGCGTGTCTTCCAGCATCCTGACTACCCTTCCGCCCCTGTCTGACCTCGATCCTAGGGGCCGAACGGCCGTTCACAAGGCGGATTTCGGCATGCACAAAAGGCGGGCTCGCGCTGCCTCATTTTCATGCATATGAAGCTTCTGAGGCAGGCGGTAAGGATTCGTAAGCCTGGGCCCTTGTGGCCGCGCCCCGCCCTGTGCTCCGTCGCGCCCATGTAATGAAAGGCGGCCCTCTCCGGCCGAGTTTCCATGAAGAAGATCGAAGCCGTCATCAAACCCTTCAAGCTCGATGAGGTGAAGGAAGCGCTCCAGGAGATGGGCGTTCAAGGCATGACGGTGCTGGAAGCCAAGGGCTACGGCCGCCAGAAGGGCCATACCGAGCTCTATCGCGGCGCCGAGTACGTCGTGGACTTCCTGCCCAAGATCAAGATCGAGGTGGTGGTCGAGGACGCCCAGGCGTCCGCCGCCATCGAGGCCGTCATCGGCGCCGCCCGCACCGGGCGCATCGGCGACGGCAAGATTTTCGTTTCGGACATCGTGGACGTGATCCGCATCCGAACGGGAGAAAACGGCGCGGCCGCCGTCTGACGACGGCCCACTGCACTAAGAGCTCAAAGGGGATAACGCATGAGCACGGCCCAGAAGATCCTTTCCGAGATCAAGGAAAAGGAAGTCAAATACGTTGACGTCCGCTTCACCGACGTTCGCGGCAAGATGCAGCACGTCACCTTCGACATCGACCTGGTCGACGAGGACTTCCTCAACGACGGCACGATGTTCGACGGCTCGTCCATCGCCGGTTGGAAGGCGATCAACGAGTCCGACATGAAGCTGCGTCCGGACCTGGAAAGCGCTTACATCGACCCGTTCTACCAGCAGACCACGCTGTGCCTGTTCTGCGACGTGCTGAACCCCGACACCAACGAGCCGTACAACCGCGACCCGCGCTCCATCGCCAAGAAGGCGCTGAGCTACGTGAAGTCGTCGGGCGTGGGCGACACCGTCTACTTCGGCCCGGAAGCCGAGTTCTTCATCTTCGACGACGTGAAGTGGGACACCTCGCCCCACAACACCGGCTACTCCTATAACTCGGTCGAACTGCCGACCAACACGGGCCGCGCCTATCCGGAAGGCAATATGGGCCACCGCCCGGGGCCCAAGGGCGGCTACTTCCCGGTGAACCCGATCGACAGCGGCCAGGACCTGCGCGGCGAAATGCTGGCGGTCATGGGCGAGCTGGGCATGAAGCCGGAAAAGCACCACCACGAAGTGGCGCCCGCCCAGCACGAGCTCGGCCTGAAGTTCGACACCATGGTCACCATGGCCGACCGCCTGCAGCTCTATAAGTACGTGATCCACAACGTGGCCCACGCCTACGGCAAGACGGCCACCTTCATGGCCAAGCCGATGTTCGGCGACAACGGTTCGGGCATGCACGTCCACCAGTCGATCTGGGGCAACGGCAAGCCGCTGTTCGCCGGCGACAAGTACGCCGGCCTGTCGGACCTGTGCCTGTGGTACATCGGCGGCATCATCAAGCACGCCAAGGCGATCAACGCGTTCTCGAACTCCACGACGAACTCGTACAAGCGCCTGGTGCCGGGCTACGAAGCCCCGGTGAAGCTGGCCTATTCGTCGCGCAACCGCTCGGCGTCGATCCGCATCCCGCACGTGGACAGCCCGAAGGCCAAGCGTCTGGAAGCCCGCTTCCCCGACCCGATGGGCAACCCCTACCTGACCTTCGTGGCACTGCTGATGGCCGGCCTCGACGGGATCGAGAACAAGATCGATCCGGGCGCGCCCGCCGACAAGAACCTGTACGACCTGCCGCCCCGCGAGCAGAAGAAGATCCCGGAAG
The DNA here is from genome assembly GCF_041021955.1 of Caulobacter sp. 73W. Classification (GTDB taxonomy): domain Bacteria; phylum Pseudomonadota; class Alphaproteobacteria; order Caulobacterales; family Caulobacteraceae; genus Caulobacter. The sequence goes on along the minus strand of NZ_CP158375.1, from coordinate 3,666,751 downwards.
TCTGCGGCTCGCTCCGCGAGGCTCTGGAAGCCCTCGACAAGGACCGCGCCTTCCTCAAGAAGGGCGGCGTCATGGATGACGACTTCATCGACAGCTACATCGAGCTGAAGATGGAAGAAGTGATGCGCCTGCAATTGCACCCGCACCCGGTCGAATTCGACATGTACTACAAGTGCTAAGCACAACCGCTTAGCCGGAAGACAGAAGGCCCGCGGAGCGATCCGCGGGCCTTTTTCGTCAGCGGCGGGCCAGGGCCCGGACCGCGCCCAGCAGGATCAGCCGGCCGAAGACGTAGGAGGCGGCGATCAGCGCCGCGCCCACCACGTAAATCTTGTCGCCCGCGATGTCCTTGGCCCGGCTCGGGTCGTCGTTCGTGCCGATGAAGAAGCCGGCCTCGCCGACCCACAGGCCGGTGTGGACGGGATCGACCACCTCCATGACCATGGCCACGGCCCCACCAGCGGCCAGACAGAACAGGCACAAGACCGCCACGAAGGCGACCAGGGCGATCAGGCTGCGATGCACCCGGCGGGCGATAGCGCCCAGCAGGTCGCCGCCGCGCTGTGAGCCCAGGGCGCCGGACAGGTCCATCTCGTCCATGAATTTGCGAGCATAGGCGTCAGGCGTGCCGAACCCCTCCACCGCCTGGACGGGCGTCAGACCCCTCGCCAGGCGCTCGTACATATGGGTGCGGGTCTCATCGATGATCCCTTCGCGCTCCGGCGACGGCATCCGCGCCAGCGCCCAGCCCAGCTTGCGAAGCCACGCTTCCACCTCGGGATTGCTGTTGGCGTAAGTCATTCCCCACCCCTTTCCAGAAAGCCGCCGAGACTGGCGCTGACACGCGTCCACTCGGCCTGTTGTTCGACAAGTTCGGCGCGCCCTATTTCGGTCAGCGCGTAGTATTTCCGAGGACGGGCGCCGCCCTCCTCGATCCGCCACTCGGCCCTGGTCAGGCCCGCCTTCTCCAGGCGGTGCAGCAGCGGGTAGATCGTCCCCTCCGCCAGGTTCAGCCCAGCCTCGCCCCTGAGCCGGTCCAGGATTTCCAGGCCGTAGTGCGCGCGCGCCTTCAGCACGCTCAGCAAGGCCAGCTCAGCCAGCCCCTTGAGCAGTTGCGCACGCCGGGTTTCGGCGGCTTCGGATTTTGCTTCGTAAGTCATCTTGTCTTGCAAGGTATCATGCGATCCCAGATCCGGGAATGAGGGCCGACATGAAGCTTTCGCAATGTTGGGGACAAACCGTCGCTTTAGCGTCCGCGAAACAGCGATATCGCTTGATCGTATACGGAAACTGGTCTCGATTTCGCCCCACCTTTTCCTGGAGGGGGCGACATTGAGTAGCTTTATGAGGGCGGCGCTGGCCGCGACCATGCTGACGGGGCTGGCGTTCGCCGGCGCGTCCAGCGCCTACGCGCAGGCGGCGAAGCCCGCGGCCAAGCCCGCCGAAAAGGTGGTGACTAAGCCGCTGCCGGCCGGCCTTGATCCGTCGGCGGGCGCAGCGCCCTTCGCCTCGACCTACAAGCCCCTGCCCGGCCGGGCCACGGCCATCGTCGGCGCGACGGTGCTGACGGCCACCGGCCAGCAGATCGAGAACGGCGTCGTCTTCTTCTCCGGCGGCAAGATCGTTTCGGTCGGCGGCGCCGGCACCGCGGTCCCGGCGGACGTCGCCGTGATCGACGGCAAGGGAAAGTGGGTGACCCCCGGCGTCATCGACGCCCACAGCCACCTGGGCGTCTATTCCTCGCCCGGCGTGCAGGCCCGTTCGGACGGCAACGAAGTCACCGACCCCAACACCGCACAGGTGTGGGCCGAGCACTCGGTCTGGCCGCATGATCCGGGCTTCAACCGCGCCCGCGCCGGCGGGGTGACCACCCTGCAGATCCTCCCGGGCTCGGCCAACCTGTTCGGCGGCCGCTCGGTGACGCTGAAGAACGTGCCCTCGCACACCATGCAGGGGATGAAGTTTCCCGGCGCGCCCTACGGCGTGAAGATGGCCTGCGGCGAGAACCCCAAGCGGGTCTACGGCGGCCGCAGCCGCGCGCCGTCGACGGCCATGGGCAACGTGGCCGGCTATCGCGCGGCGTGGATCAACGCCGCCGACTACAAGCGCAAGTGGGACGACTACCGCGCCAAGGTCGAAAAGGGCGAGAAGGCCGACGCGCCCAAGCGCGACCTGCAGCTCGACACCCTGATGGGCGTGCTGAACGGCGAGATCCTGGTGCAGAACCACTGCTATCGCGGCGACGAGATGGCCGTGATGATCGATATCGGCAAGGAATTCGGCTACCGCACGACCATGTTCCACCACGCGGTGGAGGCCTACAAGGTCGGCGACCTGCTCGCCAAGGAAGACGTCTGCTTCGCCACCTGGGCGTCGTGGCAGGGCTTCAAGATGGAGAGCCTGGACGGCATCGACGCCAACGCGGCCATCGCCTACAAGGCCGGCGCCTGCACCGTCATCCACTCGGACGATCCGATCATGACCCAGCGCCTCAATCAGGAGGCGGCCCTGGCCATGGCGGCGGGCAACCGCATCGGCATGAACATCAACCGCGCCGAAGCCATCGCCTGGATCACCGCCAACCCGGCCAAGGCCCTGGGCATCGGCGACAAGACCGGCAGCCTGGTCGCCGGCAAGGCCGCCGACGTGGTCCTGTGGAGCAGCGACCCGTTCAGCGTCTACGCCAAGGCCGAGAAGGTCTTCATTGACGGCGGCCTCGCCTACGATCGCAACGATCCGCAGTATCAGCCCAAGTCTGATTTCGAACTCGGCCAGCCGGGTGAAGGGGCGTTCCACCAATGATCCGCACCATGCTTTTCGGGGGCGCCTGCGCCCTCGCCCTGACCACGGCGGCCTCGGCCGAGACCGTGGCCATCACCAACGCCAAGATCGAAACGGTGGCGGCGGCCGGGACCATCGCGTCGGGCGTCATCGTCCTGACCGACGGCAAGATCACCGCCGTGGGCGCGAACGTGTCGGTCCCCTCGGGCGCCCGCGTCATCGACGCCAAGGGCGGGGTCGTGACCCCCGGCCTGATCGCGCCGTCCAGCAACCTGGGCGCCTCGGAAATCGGCGGCGTCCGCGAAACGCGGGACGATGGGTCGGGAACCGAGATGTCGGCCGGCTTCGACATCGCCTACAGCATCAACCCGGACTCGCCGGTCATCGCCCTGGCGCGTGACGGCGGCGTCACCGGCGCGGCCATCACCCCCACCCTTTCGGGCGGTGGCGGCGGCGCGCACCGCGACGACGGCGACGCTGAACTGGAAGCCCTGCAGAACTACACCGCGGGCCGCGCCGGCGACGGCGATCCGCGCCTGTTCGCGGGGCAGGCCGCCCTGATCCGCCTGGCGGCCGGCGACACCGACATCGTCACCAAGGCCAAGGTGGCCGTGGCGCTCGACCTCGGCCAGGCCGGGGCCCGCGCGGCCGGCGGCTCTCGCGGGGCGGCGATCGTGCTGGTGAAGTCGGCGTTCGAGGACGCCCGCGCCTTCGCCCGCAACCGTTCGGCCTTCGAAAAGGGGGCGACCCGTGACTTCGGTCTGTCGCGCATCGACCTCGAAGCGCTGATCCCGGTGATCGAGGGCAAGACCCCGCTGCTGGTCCGCGTCCGCCGCGCCTCCGACATCCGCCAGGTGCTCAAGCTGGCGGCCGAGGAGAAGGTGAAGATCATCCTCGAAGGCGCTGAAGAGGGCTGGATCGCGGCCGCCGACATCGCCAAGGCCGGCGTGCCGGTGATCATCGACACCCAGGCCGACCTGCCCGACAGCTTCGAGACCCTGGCTTCGCGCCTGGACAACGCCGCCCGGCTGCAGGCCGCCGGGGTCGCCGTCGCCATCACCGGCTCGCGCGACTTCAACAACCTGCGTCTGCAGCGTCTGAACGCTGGCCTCGCGGTGGCCAACGGCATGCCCTACCAGGCGGCCCTGGCTTCGGTGACGGCCGTTCCGGCCAAGATCTGGGGCATGTCCTCGGTCGGCACGCTGGAAGTCGGCAAGACCGCTGACGTCGTCGTCTGGAACGGCGATCCGCTGGAGACCACCACCTGGCCGACCGCCGTCTTCGTGGGCGGCCAGCAGCAGCCGACGGAATATCGCGGCCTGAAGCTGCGTGACCGCTACGCCCGACCGGCCGGGGCCTATCCCCGCGCCTACTAGGGCTCTTCTCCTTCCCCGTAGCGAAGCGTGCGGGGGAGGTGGATCGGCACGATAGTGACGAGACGGAGGGGGCGTCCTGCTGAACCTCAGCTAGCGCCCCCTCCACCATGCTTCGCATGGTCCCCCTCCCCGCAAGCGGGGCAGGAGAAAAACGGCGGCGCTTGCCCCATACGTCATGCAGCGCCTAAGGAAGCCGGCTCGAATCGCCTAGACTTCCATCCAAATGTCCCAGTCTCCCCAAAGCTCTCTGTTCGACGACGCCCTGAGCCCGCCGCCAGCCAACCCGCTGCCGGCCCGCGAGCCCGCGCCCGCGCAAGCGCCAGCGCCCGCCGCCGCGGCTCCCGCCCCGTCTCCAGCCCCCGCTCCCGCCGCCAGCGCCCCCGCGCCCAGCAGCGGCTATTCGGCGGCCGACATCGAGGTGCTGGAAGGCCTGGAGCCGGTCCGCAAGCGTCCCGGCATGTACATTGGCGGCACCGATGAGCGCGCCCTGCACCACCTGTTCGCCGAAGTCCTCGACAACTCGATGGACGAAGCGGTCGCCGGCCACGCCAAGCTGATCGAGGTGATCCTCGACGCCGACGGCGCCCTGACGGTGAAGGATGACGGCCGCGGCATGCCCGTGGACCCGCACCCCAAGCACCCCGGCAAGTCGGCGCTGGAAGTGATCATGACCGTCCTGCACGCGGGCGGTAAGTTCAGCGGCAAGGCGTACGAGACCTCCGGCGGTCTGCACGGGGTCGGCGCGTCGGTCGTCAACGCCCTGTCGGAAATCCTCGAGGTCACCGTCTGGCGCGACGGTTTCGAGCACCGCCAGGAATTCTCGCGCGGCAAGCCCGTCGGCCCGCTGCAGCAGGTCGCCCCGTCCAAGAAGCGCGGCACGGCGGTGAAATTCCTGCCCGACGCCGAGATCTTCGGCGAAGGCGCGATCTTCAAGCCGGTGCGCCTGTACCGCATGGCCCGCTCCAAGGCCTATCTGTTCCGCGGCGTGCAGATCAAATGGAAGTGCGACCCGTCGCGCATCCACGACCAGACCCCCGCCGAGGCGACGTTCCACTTCCCCAACGGCCTGGCCGACTTCCTGGCGGAACGGACCAAGGGGCTGGAAACAGTCACGCCCGAGCCCTTCGCCGGCCGCATCGAGCGCCAGGGGGAAGCCGGCGCCGTGGAATGGGCCATCGCCTGGACCCCGCGCGGGTTCGGCGAGGCTGACGGCTTCATCCAGTCGTACTGCAACACCGTGCCGACCCCCGAGGGCGGCACCCACGAGTCCGGCCTGCGCGCGGTGCTGGTGCGCGGCCTGAAGGCCTATGCCGAACTGATCGGCGAGAAGCGCGGCGGCATCCTGACCGCCGACGACGTGATCGCCCAGGCGGGCACGCTGATCAGCGTGTTCATCCGCAATCCGGAGTTCCAGGGCCAGACCAAGGAAAAGCTGTCGTCCAGCGACGCCCAGCGTCTGGTCGAGAACGCCCTGCGCGACCCGTTCGACCACTGGCTGACCGGCAGCCCCAAGGCCGCCCGCGCCCTGCTGGACTTCGTGGTCGAGCGCGCCGAGGAACGCCTGAAGCGCCGCAAGGACAAGGAAGTCCAGCGGGCCAGCGCCACGCGCAAGCTGCGCCTGCCGGGCAAGCTGGCCGACTGCTCCGGCACGGCCGTGGACGGCGCGGAGCTGTTCATCGTCGAGGGTGACTCGGCCGGCGGCTCCGCCAAGCAGGCCCGCAACCGCAAGACCCAGGCGATCCTTCCCCTGCGCGGAAAGATCCTGAACGTGGCCAGCGCCACGGGCGACAAGCTGGTCGCCAACAAGGAACTGTCGGACCTGATGCTGGCCCTGGGCGCCCAGGGCGGGAACAAGTACCGCGAGGAAGACCTGCGCTACGAGCGCATCATCATCATGACGGACGCCGACGTCGATGGCGCCCACATCGCATCCCTGCTGATCACCTTCTTCTACCGGACCATGCCGGACATGATCCGGCAGGGTAAGCTCTACATGGCCCTGCCGCCGCTCTATCGCATCAGCCACGGCGGCAAGACGGTCTATGCCCGCGACGACGCCCACAAGGACGAGCTGCTGGCCACGGACTTCAAGAACAAGAAGCCCGAGATCGGCCGCTTCAAGGGCCTGGGCGAGATGATGGCCGCCCAGCTCAAGGAAACCACCATGGACCCGGCGGTGCGCACGCTCGCGCGCGTCACCCTGCCCCGTTCGGAAGAGTCGGTGGAGTCGCTGGTGGAGACCCTGATGGGTCGCAAGCCGGAGCTGCGCTTCCGATTCATTCAGGAGAACGCCGAGTTCGCGGCCGATGACCTGGACGTCTAGGCGTCAGAACATCGATTAAATCTTACGCAGATAGCGCCGCGCTCACATCGAGTTGCGGCGCTTTCGTTTTTCAGACTATCGTTCGGTGGAGACGAAGTTCGTCAATATATCCGGCGACATAGAGCGATCTTCAAGATCGCTGGATTGAGCGGCAACTCATCAGCGGATGTATGGTTCCGCTCATATGCCCTCACATTACGTTTATTTGGGTCGCAGGGCTCCAATCCCCATCTAGGGCGTTCACCAAGCCGGTAAGTCCGGCGCGTGCAGCAACCATCGCCCAGGGGACGCCATGGCCGCTGAAAAGCCAGAGATTGTTTTGACCGATATGCATCCCGCGCCCCTCGAACTTTCGAGGACGGCGCTTTTCCTCGATCTGGACGGCACGCTCGCCCATTTCGAACCGAAGCCGACGGACGTCGGCCCCAACCTCTATCGCAACGACCTGCTGCGCCGCCTGTGCGGGCGCCTGGACGGTCGCCTCGCGGTGGTCAGCGGCCGCGCCATGGCCGATCTCGACCGCATTCTCGAGGACTGCACACCCTGCCTGGCCGGCACCCACGGCCTGGAGTTCCGCCACGGCGGCGAAACCCGCATGGCCGAGGCGCACCCTTCGCTGGCGGACGCCATCGAGGCCTTCGACGCCTTCGCCCAGACCCAGAAGGGTCTGCTGGTGGAGCCGAAAGCCCTGGGCGTCGCTCTGCACTACCGCCTGGCCCCCGAGACGCGGGAAGCCTGCCTCGACCTCGCCGAGCGCGTGGGCGCGGCCTATGGCCTGAAGGTCCAGGACGGTCATCTGGTCGTCGAGCTGCGTACGCCCGGCGCGACCAAGGGCGACGCCGTCGCCGCCTTCATGGCCCGCAGCCCCTTCCTGGGCGCGACGCCGGTGTTCGTAGGCGATGACCTGACCGACGAGGACGGCTTCCGCGAAGCCGTCGACCAGGGCGGCTTCGGCATCCTGGTCGGCGAGAGCCGCCCCACTCGCGCGTCGTTCGGCCTGTCGGGTCCCGACGCCGTGCTGCGCTGGCTGGAAGACAGCCTTCTGGACCATCAGGGAGCCGCCGCATGAGCCGCCTGATCGTCGTCTCCAACCGCGTCCAGTTCTCCAGCGAGACCGGGGCCAGCGCCACAGGCGGCCTGGCCATGGCCATCGGTGCGTCCCTGCGCGAGCATCAGGGCGTGTGGTTCGGCTGGAGCGGCCAGACCACCGAGAAGTACACCGGCCACCTGCAACTGGACCGCATCGACGGCGTCACCGTCGCCAAGGTCGATCTCGAGCCGCAGGACATCGAGGAGTACTACAACGGCTACGCCAACAAGACCCTGTGGCCGCTGTTCCACGACCGCATCGACCTGACGGCCTATGAGCGTCCGTTCGGCGAAGGCTATCGCCGGGTGAACGCCCGCTTCGCCGAGGCGCTCCGCCCGCTGATCCAGCCGGACGACATCATCTGGGTCCACGACTATCACCTGATCCCGCTGGGGCGGGAGCTGCGCCGCCTGGGCGTGAAGAACCGGATCGGCTTCTTCCTTCACATCCCGTGGCCGGCCCGGCAGCTGCTGGCCACCCTGCCCCGCCATCCGGAGCTGGTGGCGTCGCTGTTCGACTATGACCTGGTCGGCACCCATGCCCAGGCGTTCCAGGCGGCGCTGGCGGGCTACATCATCAACGAGGCCGACGGCGAGGTGATGCCCAACGGCGACGCCTTCGCCTTCGGCAAGCACACGCGCCTGGGCGTCTTCCCCATCGGCATCGACGTGGGCGACTTCGAGGACGCGGCCGGCAGCACCGCCGCCCAGGAGAGCTTCGAGCGCATGCGCGAAAGCCTGGCCGGCCGCCAGATGATCATCGGCGTCGATCGACTGGACTACTCCAAGGGGCTGGAAGAGCGCTTCCTGTCCTATGAGCGGTTCCTGGCCGATACGCCGGAGGCGCGCGAGAAGGTCTTCCTGCTGCAGATCGCCACCGTCAGCCGCGGCGGGGTCGAGGCGTATCAGGACCTGCGCAACCGACTGGATGCGGTGTCGGGCCGGGTGAACGGCCAGTTCGCGACCTTCGACTGGGTGCCCCTACGTTATGTGAACAGCCCTTACCGGCGAGACGAGCTGGCCGGCATCTACCGCGCCGCCCATGTGGGCCTGGTGACGCCCCTGCGCGACGGGATGAACCTGGTGGCCAAGGAGTACGTGGCCGCCCAGGACCCGGAAGATCCCGGCGTGCTGATCCTGTCCCGTTTCGCCGGGGCCGCGGCGCAGATGAAGGACGCCCTGATCGTCAATCCGTTCAGCCGCGAGGACGTGGCCGACGCGATCCGCAGGGCCCTGGCCATGCCGCGCGAGGAACGCATCCGCCGCTGGAAAAGCCTGATCGAGGGCGTGCGGCGCGACGACGTCATCGCCTGGCGGGAAAGCTTCGTCGAAGCCCTGGCGGGTCTCGAACCCAAGGCCCGGATCGCGCCCGCCGCGTGATTCTGCGTGCATGCGGCGAGGTCAAGCAATCAAAGCGATTACTTGACTTCGTCGCAGGGTTTCTTATATGCGGCGATCAGTTCGAGACAGGTCTGGCGAATCCGCGCCGCCCGCTCGCCCAAGCACGGGCGGTTTCGAACCCAGACCTAGCGAGACATGACAGAATTTTCTGACCTGGGGCTGAGCCCCACGACCCTGCAAGCGGTCGCCGACACCGGCTATACCACCGCTACACCCATTCAAGCCCAAGCCATTCCCGTGGCCCTTGCCGGCGGCGACGTCCTCGGCATCGCCCAGACTGGCACCGGCAAGACCGCCGCCTTCACCCTTCCGCTGATCGACCGGCTGGCCGCCGGGCGCGCCAAGGCCCGCATGCCGCGCGCCCTGGTCATCGCCCCGACCCGCGAACTGGCCGACCAGGTGGCCGCCAGCTTCGAGAAGTACGCCAAGGGCACCAAGCTGTCCTGGGCCCTGCTGATCGGCGGCGTGTCGTTCGGCGACCAGGAAAAGAAGCTGGACCGCGGCGTGGACGTTTTGATCGCCACCCCGGGCCGCCTGCTCGACCACTTCGAGCGCGGCAAGCTGCTGATGACCGGCGTGCAAATCATGGTCGTCGACGAAGCCGACCGCATGCTGGACATGGGCTTCATCCCGGACATCGAGCGCATCTTCAAGATGACGCCGCCGAAGAAGCAGACGCTGTTCTTCTCGGCCACCATGCCGCCGGAAATCACCCGGCTGACCAAGCAATTCCTGAACAACCCGACCCGTATCGAAGTCGCCAAGCCCGCGACCACGAACGACAACATCACCCAGTACCTGGCGCGCATCCCGCTGTCGGACCCGAAGGCCAAGCGCATGACCCTGCGCGAGCTGATCAGCCGGTCCGAGGTGAAGAACGGCATCGTGTTCTGCAACCGCAAGACCGAAGTCGACATCGTCGCCAAGTCGCTGAAGGTCCACGGCCTGGACGCCGCGCCGATCCACGGCGACCTGGACCAGTCGCAGCGCATGAAGACCCTGGCCGACTTCCGCGCCGGCAATCTGAAGCTGCTGGTGGCCTCTGACGTCGCCGCGCGCGGCCTGGACATTCCCGAAGTCAGCCATGTCTTCAACTACGACGTGCCGCACCACGCCGACGACTACGTGCACCGCATCGGTCGTACCGGCCGCGCCGGCCGCACCGGCGAGGCGTTCATGATCGTCACGCCGTCGGACGACAAGGGCCTGGACAAGGTCCTGAAGCTGATCGGCAAGACCCCGAACGAAGCCGTGGTCGAGCTCGACTGGAGCCAAGCCAAGGACGACCGTCGTCCTAGCGAAAAGTCCGGCCGTGGCCGCGAACGCGGCGGTCGTGATCGTGACCGTGGCGAGCGCGGCGGCCGTGGCCGCAGCCGTTCGAGCGAGAACGCCGCTCCGGTGGAAGCCGTCGAGGCGACCGAGGTCGTGGACACCGTCAACGCCGCCGAAAGCGCACCCAAGCCGCGCCGCGAGCGCAGCCGCAATCGCCCGGAACGGGTCGAGGCGCCGGAACGCGCCGAGGGTGCTGAACGCCCCGAGCGCAGCGAACGTCCCGAACGCGACCGTGGCGGCCGCGCCGACAACCGTCGCGACGCCCGCCCGCAGCCGGAAGCGGAAGGTCCGCGCTCCAGCCGTGGCGGCGTGAAGGCCCCGCGGCTGCCGCGCGACGACGATGACCGCCGCGTGGTCGGCTTCGGCGCCGACGTTCCCGCCTTCCTGATGCGCGCCCCGCCCCGCGCGGCGGCCGTGGATGCCGAAGACTAGGCCCTAGCGGCCCTTGAAACTGGCGAGCCGCTTCGACAAGAATGCGGCCACGCCTTCCAGAAAGTCGTCGGTCTTGCCGGCGGCTTTTTGCGTTCTGCGCTCGGCGTCCAGCTGGTCGTTCCAGTCGGCGTCGAGACTGTCCCACATCAGCTTGCGGATATGACCCAGGGCGGCAGGACCGTTGGCCAGTTCGATCGCCAGGGCCATGGCCGTCGGCATCAGCTCGGCGTCGGCCACGCAGCGGTTGATCAGGCCCCACTCCAACGCCGTCTTCGCCGGGATCTTGTCGCCCAGCAGGGCCATCTCCATGGCCCGCGCCTTGCCCACCAGGCGGGGCAGCAGATAGGTCGAGCCGCCGTCGGGCACCAGGCCGATGCGCCGGAACGCCTGCAGGAAGTACGCCCCTTCCGCCGCCACGATGATGTCACCCAACAGGGCTAGCGAGCAGCCGATACCCGCCGCCGCGCCGTTCACCGCCGTGACGATGGGGATGGGCAGGTCGCGGAACTGGGTGACGAGCGGGTTGTAGACCTTCTCCAAGGACGCCCCGACGTCGGGTTTGCCGTCGTCGTCGATGGGCCGCCCGGCAGTCCCGCCGCCCGACAGATTGGCGCCGGAGCAGAACCCCCTGCCCTCGCCGGTCAGCAGCGCCGCGCGCGCCGTCTCCGACGCCTGGTTCAGGGCGGCCGATAGTTGTTCGGCCATCTCCATGCTGGCGGCGTTCAGGGTCGCGGGATCAGTCAGGGTGATCACCGCCACCCCGTCGACGAGCTCGAATCTGACCTTGGTGCTTGCGTCCGTCATGGGTCGTCCTCCCTTTTGGAGAGGACGTTAGAAACCGGCCCTAGCGTAACGCCAGAGGAAAAATCAGGCGGCGGCCGACAGGTTTTCGGCGTTGGTCACGCGGTTGCGGCCGGCGCGCTTGGACGCATAGAGACCGGAGTCGGCGCGTTCCATCAGGCTGTGCGACGGCTCTTCGGCCTGCAGCTCGGCCAGGCCTGCCGAGATGGTGATCGTGCCCAGGTCCTCGTTGGTCGAGCGACGCTTCAGCATCCGCGACGAGATCTCCAGGCGGATCTCCTCCAGGGTCGCCGTCACCGTCGCCGCGTCCTCGCGCGGGAAGATCATGGCGAACTCCTCGCCGCCGTAACGGGCGGCGAAGCGCGGCGGGGCGCCGACGCGGCCGATGACGCTGGCGACATATCGCAGCACCTGATCGCCCGTCTGGTGACCCCAGGTGTCGTTGAACCCCTTGAAATGGTCGATGTCGAGCAGGGCCAGGGACAGGGTCGTGCCCGCCTCCTTGGCCTCGGCGCAGGCGCGCTCCAGCTCTTCGTCGAAGGCCTTGCGATTGGCCAGGTTGGTCAGACCGTCCGTCGTGGCGTCGCGGCGCACCTGCTCCAGGTGCTCCTTCAGACGCTCGACCTCGGCCGTGGATTCGGTCAGACGGTTTTCCAGCGCCTCGGTCTCGCTGCGCGCCCGGCGCGTGGCGGTGGCCAGTTGATCGACCAGCAGGCGCAGGGTGGCGCCGTCCGTATGCTCGCCAAGGTGCTTGCTGGCCCCTTCAAGGGTCTCGCCGTAGGCGGCGGTGGAACGGCGGGCCTGCTTGATCGCCTTGGCGACCAGTTCCAGTTCACGGCCGAGCAGGTCGCCAGCGTCGCGGATCTGTTCGTTCAGGCGCGCCTTGGCCAGATGCTTGCTGGCCAGAGTCTCGATGGCGATATCCGTGACCGTCTCGCCCGAAGCCAGCAGGACCTCGAAGTCGCGGGCCAGATCGCTCTGCGGATCGGCCACGTAGTTGATGCAGACTTCGTAGTTGAGCGGCGTCGGCCAGATGTGATGGGATTCCATCAGCTCCAAGGCGCGGCGAGCGAGCTTGATGGCCTCGGGGCCGCGCAGTTTGGCTTCAACCTCAGCCGACATATCTCGCCACTTCCCTCAAGAACCGTCGTCGGCCGGGCGCGGGGCGCACGACCTCTCCCTCCAACTTAACTCCAGAGGGCAAACGACGGGTTAAGGGCGACCGGGAAGCGTTCGATGAACGGTGATACACGCATAGGGCGCATCCCAGCGCCGTCTGCTATCCCGCGAGGTACGGCTTGTAGCTCTTCTCTTCGACGATGTCGGAGCCGGCGGCGGCGTTGATCGACCGCTTGATGGCCGCCCGGCGGTCGTTCTCGATGTAGACCGAGCGAGCGAGACTGACGAACTGCGGGCCGAAATCCTGACGGCGCTCGCAGTCGCGCTTGCCGTCCTCGATGTCCCACAGCGCCGCGTTCACGGCCTGCAGCTGGGCGGTCAGGTCCGCCAGCGCCGACGCATCCGTCAGGGCCTGGGCCGCGATCGCCTCCAGCATGGCCAGTTCCTTGCGGACGTTGGCCTCCTTGGCGGGGTCGCCGATCCGCTCGGCCTTCACGCGCAGGATGGTGATCTTGTCCACCAGCTCGCCGGCCGAGATCGGGGCCATGATCGCCATCAGGAACCTTTCGACAGAAGCGCCTCAAGCGCCGCCGACGCAGCGTCGAGCGGCAAGGCGGCCATGTCCTGCCCGTAGTCTTCGGCGACCAGAACTTCAAGCGCGCGGGCGGCGGGCCGGAACTTCACCGCCTTGCGGCGATCCTTCTGGAGGCTGAGCAGCGGCGCGCCGCCGGCCGCCAGCATGTGCCCCGGGCCCGCGTCGTTGGCCACGGCCGCGGCCAGGCGCGACGCCAGGGCGATGACCAGCAGCGGCCCCTTCACATGGGTCAACACGTCCTTGCGGTCGGCTTCCGGGAACAGGGCGTCGGGCACGGCCAGGCGCGCGGCCTTGGCGTCGGTCGCCTCGTCGGGGCCGAAGAAGAAGACAGGGGTCCGCCCGGCCTGCTGCTGCTGGATCGCCAGGGACAGATAGCGCTCCAGCGGCCAGCGCTTCTCCTGCCCGCCGGCGCCGGGGGCGAAGCCCACATAGGTCGGGCCGAAGGGCAGCAGAATCTGGGCGGCGGCCAGGGCGTCGGGATTGGTCAGGGTGATGGGGCGCGGCGCCCCCTGCCCGTTCGTGGCCATGGACAGCAGGACGCCCAGGCGCGCGGTCACCGCCTCGGGCCAGCCCTTCGACGGCTTGCCCACATAGCGGCGGCCGGTCCGGCGGGCGACGAGGCTGCGACGCAGGTTCTCCTGGGTGTCGATGACCAGGTCGAACTTGCGGCCGCCGAACGGCTTCACCCACGGCAGGATGTCGCCTGGCGCATCGCCGGTCGGGCCGTCGGTCAGAATCTCGTCGATATAGCCCTGCACCACCGCCTTCAGCGGCCCGGCATAGACCGTGTCGCCCTTGGCCGCGGCCCAGGTGATCCGCGCGTCGGGAAAGGCGGCCCGAAGACCGGCGATGAAGGGCAGCTTGATCAGCCCGTCGCCGATCACCTCCCCCATCGAATAGACGAGGATCGAGGTCACACCCGCGGCCCGGGCCACTCAGGGCGGGGATCGGTGCTTTCGACCGTCATGTTCTCCCCCTCGGTGGCTCGCACCGGCAGGGTCGAGGGATCGAAGTCGTCCAGGCAGAAGATGTTGATCCCGTAGTGATCCGGCGCCGACCGCTTCCGATGGAAGGTGTAGATGCCGCACACCGAACAGAAACGATGCTGCGCCCGCTTGGTGTTCCACTGGTACAGGGACAGCTTGTCCTCGCCCTCCAGGATGGTCAGGGCGCTTTCATGCACCTTGGTCATCAGGGCGTTCTTCTTGATGCAGATCGAGCAGTCGCAGGTGGTCAGCTCGTCCGGCTCGACGTCCACGCGAAACTTCACGGCCCCGCAGTGGCAGGAGCCGAAATACGGGGCGGTCATGCCTGTTCTTCGACGGACTGCGGGATGATGGTGACGCTCTCGCCGCAACCGCAGGCGTCGGTCTCGTTCGGATTGTGGAAGACGAACTTGGACGACAGCTTGGTCGTCTCGTAGTCGATCTCCGTGCCCACCAGGAACAGCACCGCCTTGGCGTCGATCAGGATGGTGACGCCCTTGTCCTCAACCACTTCGTCCAGCGGGGCGCGATCCTCGGCGTATTCGAAGATGTATTCCTGGCCGGCGCAGCCGCCGTTCTTCACGCCGACGCGCAGGCCCGCATAGGGCTTCTCGGCCTTGGCCATGATCTCCTGGACGCGCGCGGCGGCGCGGTCGCTCAGGGTGACGACCTTGGGACGGGGGCGACGGGGGCGGGCTGCGAGTTCCATGGCCTTAGAACATGTTCAGCTGGAGTTTGGCTTCGTCCGACATGCGCGACTGGTCCCACGGCGGCTCGAACACCAGTTCGACATGGCACGACTTCAGGCCCGGGATCTCCATCACCGCGTCCTGGACCCAGCCCGGCATTTCGCCGGCCACCGGGCAGCCCGGCGCGGTCAGGGTCATGTCGATCTTGACGTCCTTGTCGTCGGAAACGTCGACCTTGTAGATCAGGCCGAGTTCATAGATGTCGACCGGGATTTCCGGGTCGAACACCGTCTTCAGCTTCTCGATCAGCTGATCGGTGAGCCGGTCGAGTTCAGCCTGGGGCAAGGCGGTGGTGGCGGGTGCTGCGTCGTCCATGGGTCGTCTAACCGAACAAACTGTGGGCCTTGACCAGGGCGTCGACGAAGACGTCGGCCTCGGCCTCGGTGTTATATAGGGCGAAGGAAGCGCGAGCGCTCGAAGTGACCCCGAAACGGGCCATCAGAGGCTCGGCGCAGTGGGTGCCGGCGCGCACGGCGACGCCGTGCCGGTCGAGGATCTGGGCCACGTCATGGGCGTGCGCGCCCTCGACGGTAAAGGCCATGATGGCCCCCTTCTCCTCGGCGCCGCCGATGATGCGCAGCCAGTTGTGGCCGGCCAGCCGCTCGACCGCGCGGTCGTACAGCCTGCGCTCGTAGGCGGCGATCTCGGCCCGGTCGAACCGGCTCATCCAATCCACCGCCGCGCCGAAGCCGATGGCCTCAATGATGGGCGGGGTGCCGGCCTCGAACCGATGCGGCGGCTCGGCGTAGGTGATGCGGTCCATCGACACGACGCCGATCATCTCGCCGCCGCCCTGGTAGGGCCGCAGGGACGCCAGCGCCTCGGTGCGCCCGTAAAGCGCGCCGATGCCCGTGGGGCCATAGAGCTTGTGCGCCGAAAAGGCGTAGAAATCCGCGCCGATCGCCTGCACGTCCACGGGCAGGTGAACCACGCCCTGGCAACCGTCGATGACCGTGACCGCGCCGGCCTCGCGGGCAAGGCGGACGATCTCCGCCACCGGATTGATCACGCCCGTGACGTTGGACATATGGCCGACGGCGACGACCTTGGTCTTGCTGTTCAGCAGGCCCTTGTAGGCCTCCATGTCCAGCGTGCCGTCGTCCAGCACCGGGATCCAGCGCAGCACGGCACCCTGCCGTTCACGCAGGAAGTGCCAGGGCACGATGTTCGCGTGGTGCTCGGCCTGGGAGATGATGATCTCGTCGCCGGCCTGGATGGTCGCGCCAAGGCCAGAGGCCACGAGGTTGATCGCCTCGGTCCCGCCCTTGGTGAAGACGATGTTGTCGGCGCTTTCGGCGTTGATGAAGCGCGTGACGCTGGCCCGCGCCGCCTCGTAGGCGTCGGTCGTCTCGTTGGCCAGGGTGTGCAGGCCGCGATGCACGTTGGCGTAGGAATACTCCATCGCCCGGGTCATCGCCTCGATCACGGCGCGCGGCTTCTGGGCGCTGGCGGCGCTGTCCAGATAGACCAGCGGCTTGCCGTTGACCTGGCGCGACAGGATCGGGAACTCGGCGCGGATCGCCTCGGCGTCGAAGGACATCAGACGGCTCCCAGATGCGCGGCGACCCAATGGCGGGCCACTTCGCGGGCTTCGTCGTTGGCGATGCGGTCGACCACCTCGCCGACGAAGGCCTCGGCCAGCATGGCGCGGGCCTGGGCGTCCGGGATGCCGCGCTGGCGGGCGTAGAACAGGGCGTCCTCGTCCAAGGCGCCGACCGTATTGCCGTGCGCGCAGGAGACATCGTCGGCGAAGATCAGCAGCTCCGGTTTGGCGTCGATCTCGGCCTTTTCCGAAAGGATCAGGGCGTGGTGGCCCATGCGGGCGTCAGTCTTGTCCGCGCCCTTCTCCACCACGATGCGGCCTTGGAACACGCCGCGCGCCTGGTCGCGGACAATGCCCTTGGTCAGTTGGCTGGTTTCGCCGCCGACACCTTCGTGAGCGACCGCCGTGGTCAGGTCGGCGTGACGCTGGCCGTCCAGCAGGTAGCCGCCGTCCATGCGGACGGTCGCGCCGTGGCCCGGGTGGGCGATGCGGGTCTCCAGGCGCTGGCGACGGGCTCCGGTGGTCAGGGTCGTCTGCTCGAAACGAGCGCCTTCGGCCAGAACGACGGTGGCGGTGCTCACCGCCACGGCGTCAGCCGCGTCGGCCGCCAGCACGATCCGCTCAAGCCGCGCGCCGGCTTCGACGCTGAGGTTCAGGCGTGTCTCGGTCAGATAACCCTCGCCGAGACCTTCGTAGGTCTCCAGCAGGGTCAGCTCGCCGCCCTCGCCCACCCAGATGCTCAGGTCGGCGCCGTGGGCGGTCTGGCTGGTGTCGGCGATGACGCGCAGGCGCACGGTCCGCCGCTCGCCCGCTGGAACGACCAGGGCCTTCACGTCGCCGCGGACCACGCCGTTGACCAGCAGAACGTCGCCGTCGCCGAAGGCGCCGGTTTCAAACTGGCGGTCGCTGGCCGGCGAGACCGGCGGCATGGCGCGGATCAGACCGCGCAGATCGGTCCAGCGCCAGTCCTCGTCCCGCCGCGACGGCAGCAGGGCGACGTCGCCGGCCGCTATGGCTTGTGAGACGCTCACGCGGCGCTCGCGTACTTGTCGTAACCCTCGGCCTCGAGCTGAAGGGCCAGCTCGGGGCCGCCGGAAGCGACGATGCGGCCGGCCGACAGCACATGCACCCGGTCGGGTTTGATGTGGTCCAGCAGGCGCTGGTAGTGGGTGATGACCAGCATGGCGCGGTCGGGCGCGCGCATGGCGTTCACGCCTTCGGAGACGATGCGCAGCGCGTCGATGTCGAGACCGGAGTCCGTCTCGTCCAGGATCAGCAGCTTGGGCTGCAGGATCGCCATCTGCAGGATCTCCATGCGCTTCTTCTCGCCGCCGGAGAAACCGACGTTGAGCGAGCGCTTGAGCATCTCGAAATCGATCTTCAGCTCGGCGGCCTTCTCGCGCACCAGCTTCAGGAACGCCGGCGCCGCGACCTCGTCCTCGTCGCGCGCCTTGCGCTGGGCGTTGAGCGCCGTGCGCAGGAAGGTCAGAGCCGGAACACCAGGTATTTCAAGCGGATACTGGAAGGACAGGAACACACCCTTGGCCGCCCGCTCGTCAGGCTCCAGGGCCAGCAGGTCCTCGCCGTTCAGGCTCGCCGAACCGTCGGTCACCTCATAGCCGCCACGGCCGGACAGCACGTAGGACAGGGTCGACTTGCCCGCGCCGTTCGGCCCCATGATGGCGTGCACTTCGCCCGCCGGAACGTCGAGCGTCAGGCCCTTGAGGATTTCCTTGTCCTCGACCGAGGCGCGGAGATTGTTGATCGAAAGCATAATTAACCGACAGATCCTTCGAGGGAGATCGCGACGAGCTTCTGGGCTTCGACGGCGAACTCCATGGGCAGTTGCTGCAGCACGTCCTTGACGAAGCCGTTGACCAGCAGGGCCACGGCCTCTTCCTGGTTCAGCCCGCGCTGCATGACGTAGAAAAGCTGGTCCTCGGACAGGCGGGTGGTGGTCGCCTCGTGCTCGAAGACCGTCTGGCCGTTGCGCGCCTCGACATACGGCACGGTATGGGCCGCGCAATCCTTGCCGATCAGCAGACTGTCGCACTGGGTGAAGTTACGTGCGCCCTTGGCCTTGGGATGGGCCGAGACCAGTCCGCGATAGGTGTTGGACGACTTACCCGCGCTGATCCCCTTGGAGATGATGCGCGACTTCGTGTTGGCGCCCAGATGGATCATCTTGGTGCCGGTGTCGGCCTGCTGGAAGCCGTTGGTCACGGCGATCGAGTAGAACTCGCCCGAGCTGTCGTTGCCGCGCAGGACGCAGGACGGATACTTCCAGGTCACGGCCGAGCCGGTCTCGACCTGGGTCCACGACACCTTGGAGCGGTCGCCGCGGCAGTCGGCGCGCTTGGTGACGAAGTTGTAGATGCCGCCCTTCCCGGTCTTCGGGTCGCCCGGATACCAGTTCTGGACGGTGGAGTACTTGATCTCCGCGTCTTCCAGGGCGACCAGCTCGACCACGGCGGCGTGCAGCTGGTTCTCGTCCCGCATCGGGGCCGTGCAGCCTTCCAGGTAGGAGACGTAGGCGCCCTTGTCGACGATGATCAGGGTGCGCTCGAACTGGCCGCTCTCCGCCGCATTGATGCGGAAATAGGTCGATAGCTCCATGGGGCAGCGCACGCCCGGCGGCACATAGACGAACGAGCCGTCGGAAAATACCGCGCTGTTCAAGCAGGCGAAATAGTTGTCCGAGGTCGGCACCACCGAGCCCAGGTACTTTTTCACCAGCTCCGGATGTTCGCGGATCGCCTCGCTCATCGAGCAGAAGATCACGCCGACGGCGGCCAGCTCCTTCTTGAAGGTGGTCACCACCGAGACGCTGTCGAACACCGCGTCCACGGCGTACTTCGGCGCGCCCTGCACGCCGGCCAGGACTTCCTGCTCCTTCAGCGGGATGCCCAGCTTGGCGTAGGTGGCCAGCAGCTCCGGATCGACCTCGTCCAGGCTCTTCGGACCGTCCTTGGTCTTCGGCGCGGCGTAGTAATAGGCGTCCTGGTAGTCGATCCGGGGGAAGTTCACCTTCGCCCAGGTCGGCTCTTCCATGGCCAGCCAGCGCTCGAACGCCTCCAGACGCCATTGCAGCATCCACTCCGGCTCGTCCTTCTTGGCCGAGATGAAGCGAACGATGTCGGCGTTCAGACCCTTGGGCGCGAACTCCTGGTCGATATCGGTGATGAAGCCGTGCTTGTAGGCTTCCAGGGACTCGACATGTTCGACGGTCTGCTTGACGGCGACCATTACGCAACCTCCCGACGACGGGCGCCGAAGCGCTCCCAGGCCTGAAGCCAGGCGTCGCCGCACTTGATCCAATCCTCTTCGGTCGTGGCCCAGCCCCCGCTGACGCGGATGGCGTAGGGGGCGAGATCGTCCCGTCCCATGGCCTCGACCACGCGGCTCGCCTTGACCTTGCCGGAAGAGCAGGCCGCGCCCGCGCTGACCATCACCCCGGAAAGATCCAGGGTCATGACCTGCAGTTCCGACGAGAAACCCTCGCCGGCGAAACAAAGGGTCTGGGGCAGACGCGCCGCCCCCTCGCCCAGAACGACCGCGCCCGCCGCCTTCACGCGCGCGGCGCAGGCGTCGCGCCAGGCCGCCTGGGCCTCGAACGCGTCGATCTCGGTGACCGCCACGGCCGCCGCCGCGCCGAAGCCGGCGATGCCGGGGACGTTCTCGGTGCCGCCGCGACGGCCCCGCTCCTGCCCGCCGCCGTGCAGCCGACGCGCCAGAACCGCGCGGGTCCCGGCGACCAGGGCGCCGATCCCTTGCGGGCCGCCGATCTTGTGGCTGGACAGCGCCATGGTGTCCGCGCCCAGGGCGGTGAAGTCGATGGCGATCTTGCCGGCCGCCTGCACCGCGTCCACGTGCAGCCAGCCGTCGGCGGCGCGCATCAGGACGGAGGCGTCGGCCACCGGCTGGATCACGCCCGTCTCATTGTTGGCCAGCATCAGGCAGACCATGGCCTTGCCCGGCTTGACCAACTCGGCGGCCAACCACGCCAGGTCGGCGACGCCGTTCGCATCGATGGGCAGCACCTCGACCGGCAAGCCGCTGTGCCTGGCGTTCTCCACCACCGCGTCGTGCTCGCCGGCGCTGATGATGATGCGCTCGACCTTGGCCGCCTTCGCGCTCTCGATAGCCAGGGCGTTGGCCTCGGTGCCGCCGCTGACGAAGGTGACCGAACCCGGCACGACGCCAACCAAAGCGGCGACCGACGCCCGGGCGTCCTCGACCGCGGCGCGCGCCGCGCGGCCGCCGGCATGGACGGACGAGGGATTGCCCCCGACCTCCAGGGCGCGCGCGACCGCAGCAGCCGCTTCAGGCCGCACCTTCGCCGTCGCGTTGTAGTCCAGGTAGGTCATGCCGCGACCATCACCTCGCGGCGCAGCTTGCCGTCCAGCACGTCGGCCAGGGTGACCGAGGCCAGGTAGTCGTGGATCTGGCGGCCCATCTCTTCCCACAGGTCGTGGGTGACGCAGCGCGCGCCCTTGGACATGCAGCCCTTGGGACCGCCACGGCCGCCGCAACGCGTGGCCCGCAGCGGCTCGTCCACCGCCAGGATGATTTCGGAAATGCGGGTATCGGCCGCGGTACGGGCCAAGCGATAGCCGCCGCCGGGACCACGGGCGCTTTTCACCAGACCATGGCGGCGCAGGCGAGCGAAGAGCTGCTCCAGATAGGAGAGCGAAATCTCCTGGCTGGCGGCGATCTCCGCCAGCGAGATGGCGCGCGTGTCGTCCGGCAGCCCCTGTCGGCCGGCCAGATCGGTCATCGCCATCACGGCGTATCGGCCCTTGGTGCTCAGGCGCATGCCTAGTCTCCGCCCCTTGCAGATTTCCCGCGCATCAATGCCCGCCTGTGCTACAAGCCGCGACTTCGCGCGGACCGCTGCTGCCGAACAGGCGGCGCTGACATGCGCGATGTAGGAAGACCAAGCGCAGCGGTCAAGTATTACGCGCGCTGAAGCAGCGAGGGGCGACCATGCCTGGAGTGACTCTGACCGGCGCCGCGGGGCGGATCGAAGGGCAGTACTCGCCCGGTAAGGCCGAGAACGCGCCGATCGCCCTGATCCTGTCGCCGCATCCCAAGGCCGGCGGTCACATGAACCACCCGGTGGCCGTCCAGCTGTATCACCTGTTCATGAAGCGCGGTTTCTCGACCCTGCGCTTCAACTTCCGCGGCGTCGGCCGCAGCCAGGGCGAGTTCGACAGCGGCATCGGCGAACTGGCCGACGCGGCCACGGCGCTGGACTGGCTGCAGGCCAACAACCCCGCCGCCTCGCAGACCTGGGTCGCCGGCTACAGCTTCGGCGCCTATATCGGCATGCAGCTTTTGATGCGTCGCCCCGAGACGGACGGCTTCATCAGCGTCTCGCCGCCGACCAACATGTACGACTTCAGCTTCCTGGCCCCCTGCCCGGCCTCCGGCCTGATCCTGCACGGCGGCTCGGACACCGTGGTGCCCCCGGTGGAAGTCGAGCGCGTGGTGTCCAAGCTGCGCACCCAGAAGGGCATCGTGATCGATCACGAGGTCGTCGACGGCGCCAGCCACTTCTGGGCCGAGAACCTGCCCGACGTGGAAAAATCGGTCAGCAACTACCTCGACAAGCGCCTGGCCGAAAATCCGGCCTAGGACGACTGAACCTTTCACCCGCTCAAGCGCTCCACTGGCGCAAGGAGCGGGTGATGAAGGCGCTGTTTTACGGAATCGCACTGGCCGCGTTCAGCGGCGTGGCCATGGGCGCGGCATTGAAGCCCGCGCTGCAGGCGTTCACCAACGACATCACCTCATCGCCGCCGGGCATGATGTCCAGCCTCGTCATCGACCAGGCCGACGCTGGCCCCAGCTATTCGTCCACTGGACCGTGGGTGATCGGCACCGACTATCTGCGCGCCTCGGAGCCCGTGGTGGTCGAGGCCTATATGGGCGACGCCGAACCCTATGAGATGGCGGCCAGCGACCAGCCCGCCGAGCCGATGGAGCCCGCCTCCGCGCCGGAGATGGCCGAGCCGCGCTATCCCAGCCAGGGCGGCGGCATCATCGATGCGCCGAAGGCGAGCGAGGTCATCGCCGTGATTCCGATCATCGACCCCGCCTGAGTCTCGCTTTTCACCGCCGTCTCGACTATGCGGGCGGCATGAGCCAGCAAGCCTTCCAGATCATCGCCCGGGGCCCTCGCGCCGACGCCGAGGCCGCCGCCGACGCCATCGACGCCAACATCGCCCTCGAAGGCGCGACCTATTCGATCCTGGAAGAGGACGAAGACCGCGGCATCTGGCGGATCGACGCCTTCCCTACCTCCGACGAGGAAGTCGAGGCGCTGAAGACACAGCTCGCCGAATTCCCGACCCTCAAGACTACCGTCGATGCTCTGGCCGACGCCGACTGGCTGGCCATGGCGCTGTCGGGCCTGCCGCCCGTGCGAGCCGGCCGCTTCTTCGTCTATGGCGTTCACGACAAGGGCCGCACCTCGCCCAACAACGTCAACCTGCGGATCGAAGCCGGCGCGGCGTTCGGCACCGGCCATCACGGCACCACCGTGGGCTGCCTGCAGGCCTATGACGCCCTGCTGAAGGCCAAGGGCTTCGAGCGGGTTCTGGACGTCGGCGCCGGCACCGGCCTGCTGGCCATCGCCGCGGCCCGCACCGGCACGCGCGTCGCCGTCGGCACCGACATCGACAAGCCCAGCGTGCGGATCTCCAAGGAGAACGCCAAGCTGAACCGCGCCGACGCGCGCTTCGTCCACGCCAGCGGCCTGGGCCATCGCTTGGTCCGCGATTCCGCGCCCTACGACCTGGTGTTCGCCAACATCCTGGCCCGCCCCCTCGTCTCGCTGGCCCAAGACATCAAGGGCGCCCTGAAGCCGGGCGGCACGGTGATCCTGTCGGGCCTGCTGCGCACCCAGGAACGCTTCGTGAAAGCCGCCTATCTGTCGCGCGGCTTCAAGGTGCGCCGCCGCATCCACCGCGACGCCTGGGCCACGCTGGTGATGCAACGCGCCTGACGGCGGAACCACCGGCCTGCGGCCACGTTCGTTTTCGGGGGCAGCCGAGGAGGCGCGTCCGTGGCCGAACCAAAACCCCGCATCCAGCACCCCACCACACCGCCGCCGCGTGATCGCGGGGCGACTTTCGGCTGGGCGATCGCCGGCATCGTCGCCGTGGTGGCCATCGTCGCCGTCGCCTTCATCGCCACCGCCCGCGCGCCGCAGGCCGACGACAGCCGGATCACCGCCGCCATCGAACAAAGCCGCGAGCAAGGTCTGGCGGAGGGCATGAACTCGTGGCGCGCAAGCCGGCATGAGCGCCGCCGCCGACGCCACGGAAGCCGCGACGGACGCCAACACCGCCAAGGCCGAAGCCGCCGCGCGCGAAGCCCAGGCGACGGCGGATCACAGCGCGCTCAGCGCCGATCACGCCGCAACCGACGTCTCCGCGACCGTGTCCGAGCCTATGGGACCGCCAAGGGACCGCTAAGGCCCTGCTGGCGTCCGGCGCGCGACAGGCCTAAATCAGGGCCATGCGCCAGACCTTCGATGAATCCACCGATCCCTCCTTCGGCCCCAAGCACGTCCCGCTGATCCGCCAGGCCATGGCGGCTCAAGGGCTGGACGGCTTCCTCGTGCCGCATGAGGACGAGCACCAGAACGAATACCTGCCCGCCGCCAATGACCGCCTGGCCTGGGCCAGCGGCTTCACCGGCTCGGCCGGAGCCGGGGTGATCCTCAAGGACAAGGCCGCCGTATTCGTCGATGGCCGCTACACCCTGCAGGTCCGCGAGCAGGTGGATCAGGGCGTGTTCGAGATTCGCGATCTGGTCGAAGGCGGCGTGCCCGCCTATCTGGCCGCCGCGCCCAAGGGCTACGTCATCGGCTACGATCCGCGCCTGCACAGCCCGGACGCCCTGGCCTCCCTGCGCGCCGCCGCCGAGAAGGCCGGCGCCAGCCTGAAGCCGGTCTCCGCCAACCCGCTGGACGAAGCCTGGGGCCAGTCGCGCCCGCCGCAGCCGACCGCGCCGGTCGTGCCGCAGCCTCTGGAATTCTCGGGTGAGGACTCCGCCGACAAGCGCGCCCGCGTCGGCGCGGCGCTCGGCGCGGACGCGGCGGTGATCACCGCCCCCTCCTCCATCGCCTGGCTGTTCAACATCCGCGGCGGCGACGTCATCCGCTCGCCCCTGCCGCTGGCCCAGGCCATCGTTCGCGCCGACGGCACGGCTCGCCTGTTCCTCGATCCGGTCAAGGTGACCGAGGAACTGCCCGCCTGGCTCGGCAACCAGGTCAGCCTGGAGACGCCTGACGCCCTGCCGGGCGCTCTGGCGGAGTTGAAGGGCAAGAAGGTGCTAGTCGATCCGGCGCAGTCCTCGGCCTGGTACTTCGACACCCTGGCCGACGCGGGCGCGACCGTGGTCCGCGGCATGGATCCCTGCGCCCTGCCCCGCGCCTGCAAGAACAGCGTCGAGATCGCCGGGACCAGCGAGGCGCACCGCCGCGACGGCGCCGTGCTCGCCCAATTCCTGCACTGGCTGGCCACCGACGCCCAGGTCAGCCCGCCGGACGAGAAGGAGACCGTCACCAAGCTGGAAGGCCTGCGCGAGGCCACCGGCATGCTGAAGGATCTCAGCTTCGACACCATCGGCGCGGCCAACGGCCACGGCGCCCTGCCGCATTACCGCCCGTCCGAGCGCACCAATGAGCGGGCCAAGCAGGGCTCCCTGCTGCTGGTCGACAGCGGCGCCCAGTACATGGACGGCACCACCGACGTTACCCGCACGGTCGCCATCGGCGAGCCGACGACCGAAATGGTCCGCCGCAACACCCTGGTGATGAAGGGCCACCTGGCTATCGCCCGCCTGCGCTTCCCGGCCGGCACCACCGGCTCGGCCATCGACGCCTTCGCCCGCGCCCACCTGTGGGCCGAGGGGTTGGACTACGACCACGGCACCGGCCACGGCGTCGGGGTCTATCTGGGCGTCCACGAAGGGCCGCAGCGCATCTCGAAGGCGCCCAACACCATCGCCCTGCAGCCGGGGATGATCGTCTCCAACGAGCCCGGCTACTACAAGGACGGCGAGTACGGCATCCGCATCGAGAACTTGGAAGTCGTCACGCCCGCCACGCAAGCCGGCGACGGCGACCGGCCGATGCACGGCTTCCACGCCCTGACCCTGGCGCCCTACGACCGCCGCCTGCTCGACAAGAGCCTGCTGTCGATCCAGGAGGTCGCCCAGATCGACGCCTATCATGCGCGTGTCTGGAAGGAGATCGGCCCCCGCGTCGAAGGCGACGTGAAGGCCTGGCTGGAGAAGGCCTGCGCGCCGCTCTAGGCGCGCAGCACACCCGGCTACTTCCAGCGCGTCCAGGTCTGCGTCTTGCAGAGCGGCGCGACGATGCAGCCCTTGAGCTTCAGGCTGTCCGGCCCGGTCTGTTCGATCGTGCCCGAATAGGTGCCGCCGTCCTCGGGGTTGTAGACCTTGCCGCCGGTCCACTTCTCGGGGCCGCCCTTGAACCCGTACAGCATCTGCAGGCCCTTCAGGGGCCGGCCGCGCTGGGACTCGTCCTTGTTGCGCCCGTCCTTGAGGGCCGGGTTCTTGTCGATGTTGTCGGAGCCGATCAGGCGGCCGCAGAGTTCCGCGCCGCACTTGCTGATCTCGACCTTGCCGTTGGCGGTCGGGGTGCGCCACACGCCGGTGATGTCGGCGAAGGCCGGGGCCGCGGCGAGGCTGGCGAAGGCGGCGGCGAGAGCGATGGTCTTCAGGGTCATGAACTTCCTCCTGTGCAAGGCGTAACGCGACAGAGCGGCGAGAGGAAGGCGCGCCTTACGGAGGTTTAATTCGACAAGCGTCAGCGTCGCGGCAATGTTAGTAGTCATGACAACTAATAACCCAGAAAGCGCCCTGCTGGCCCTGGGCTTCACCGAGACCGAAGCCCGGCTGTTCTGCGAGCTGACCCGCCTGGGTCCGGCCACCGGCTATCGCCTGTCCAAAGCGGTGGGCAAGGCGGCGGCCAATACCTATCAGGCGCTGGAGAGCCTTTCGCGCAAAGGCGCGGTGCTGGTCGACGACACCGACGCCAAGACCTGGCGCGCGGCCCCGGCGGCGGAACTGATCGCGACCCTGCAGGCCGGCTTCCAGCAGAAGAGCCGGGAGGCGCTCGACGCCCTCTCCACCCTGGAGGCGCCGGAGGCGGAGGCGCGGCTCTACACCCTGAAGACGCCCGCCCAGGTGCTGGCCCGCGCCCGCGCCATGATCGCTCAGGCCAAGCAGGTGCTGCTCTTCGATCTCTTCCCCGAGCCCTTCGCGGCGCTGGAGGATGATCTGCTGCAGGCCGCTGACCGCGGCGTGAAGGTGCTGGGCCAGATCTACGCCCCCGCCGACACGCGGCTGGAGACCGTCCTGACCCAGGCCTCGCCCACGCAGCTGGCGACCTGGCCCGGCCTGCAGGTGACCATCATCCCCGACGGCCGGGAGTATCTCGTCTCCCTGCTCTCCCGAGACAGCGAGCGGTGCCTGCACGGCATGTGGAGCGACAGCACCTATCTCGCCTGCCTCTATCACAGCGGTCTCGCGGCCGAGATGGTCCTCGGCGCCCAGGCCCGCGACCAGAAGCTTTCCTTCAAACCCACGCTGTTCGCGGTGAGCCCGCCGGGCCTCGCCGAACTCAACCATCCGTCCTCCGGAGCATGATCCATATGAAATCGATCCTGATGGCCGCCTCGGCGGTCTGCGCCCTCGCCTTGCCTGCGTTCGCCCACGCCGACGCGACCTCGGACGCCGTGGCCCGCTATGTCGCCTGGCGCGGCGGCGCGGCCTTCCAGAAGGCCGACGGCCTGCTGCTGCGCGGCGAGGCCGACAACGGAACCTTCAAGGGGCCGCTTGAGCGCCGCATCGAACCCGGCCGCACGGTCGAGAAATTCAACATGGGCGGCCTCGCCACCCACCGGGCGTTTATCGGCAAGGGCGGCTGGTCGGTCACCCTCAGCGGCCAGGTCGAGCCCCTGAACGCCATCGCCGCGCAGCAGGCCGAGGATCGCCGGCGCGTCACCTTCGACGATGCCCTGAAGACCGCGGCCCTGCAGGCCGACGAGACCTTCGACGGCAAGACGGTGCAGGTCCTGCGCGTCACCCTGGGCGGCAAGGACCGCTACGACCTGCTGCTCGACCCCGCCACCGGCGCGCTGGTCGCCGACCGGCTGGTCCAGGACAGCGACACGACCGAGACCCGCTATAGCGACTGGCGGATGGTCGAGGGCGTGCGCATCCCGTTCCGCCAGCAGCAGCAGGTGATCGGCGACCCGATCGGAATGACCGTGACCCTCACCGGAGCGGACATCGATCCCAAGCGGGACGACAAGGCGTTCGTACAGCCGACGGCGCGCAAGGTGTACGCCTTCACGGGCGGCAAGACCGCGGCCGCCCCGGTCGCCTTTGAATTCTATCTCGGCTCACGCATCTACATGCCGGTGACGGTGAACGGCACGGACACGCGCGGCATGCTGGACAGCGGCGCGGAGACCACCGTCCTCGACAAGGCCTTCGCCGAGAGCCTGGGCATCAAGCCGTCGGCCGTGGTGACCGCGGTCGGCACCGGCGGCCGTGAGCTGAGCGAACTGGCCACGGGCGTCACCCTGCGCATCGGCGACATGGAGCTGCGCGATCTCACCGTCGCCCTGATGGACCTGTCGCCGATCGCCACGGCCATCGGCCGCCCCCTGCCCGTAGTCCTGGGCAAGGAGATGTTCAACGAGGTGGTGGTCGATCTGGACTTCGCCGGCCAGACTATCGGCTTCCACGACCCCGCCCGCTTCACGCCCAAGCCGGGCGCCGTGGCTGTGCCGGTGACCAACTCCAACGGCCTGCACGCCATCCCCGCCTCCATCGAGGGCGCCGAGCCGGTGCTGTTCGACTTCGACCTTGGCAACGGCTCGCCGCTGCTGGTCTTCCCCGGCTACTGGAAGCCGCGCAACCTGCTGGCGGATCGGCCCAGCTCCAAGGCCCTGGCCGGCGCCATCGGCGGTATGAAGCCGCGCAACGTCGCCACCATCCGCACCCTGACCCTGGGCGGCGTGGTGCTGAAGGACATCCCCGCCAACTTCGGGGAAGAGGACGGCAGCGCCCTCGACACCACCCAGACCCTGGGCAACATCGGCATGCCGATCCTCAGCCGGTTTGACCTGACCACCGACTATTCGCGTCACCGCATCCTGCTGAAGCCGCGCCCCGACGCGGTCGGCCAGCCCTTCACCAAGGACCGCTCGGGCCTGGGCGCCAGGCTCAACGACGGCGTCTTCAACCTCAGCTTCGTGGCCCCCGGCTCTCCCGCCGAGGCCGCTGGTCTCAAGGCCGGTCAGAAGATCACCGCGGTGAACGGCCAGTCGGCAAAGGACCTGGCTGTCGCCGGCCTGACCAGGCTGCGCACCGGCGCCGCGGGTGAAACCCTGGCCCTCACCCTCGGCACGGGCGAGACGGTGAACCTGGTCCTGAAGGACTACTTCTGACGGACTAAAATCCTCCCCCTCTGGGGGAGGATTTATCTCTACCTCCGCCCTACCCGCCGATCAGGGCCAACCACTCATCCTCGGTGATCACCTCGACCCCGTGCTTCTCGGCGTCCTTCAGCTTGGAGCCGGCGCCGGGGCCGGCCACCACCAGGTCGGTCTTCTTGGAGACCGACCCGGACACCTTGGCCCCCAGGCTCTCGGCCTTCGCCTTGGCCTCGTCGCGGGTCATCTTCTCCAGCGAGCCGGTGAAGACCACCGTCTTGCCGGCCACCGCCGTGTCGGCCTTGGGCCGCTCCGCGTCGATGATCTCGGTCATCTCGCCTTCCAGCGCCTCCACGACCGCCAGGTTGTGCGGCTCGTGGAAGAAGTGGGCCAGGGCCTCGGCCGCGACCGGACCGACGCCGCTGACGCCGGCGATCTGGTTCAGCATCTCCGACGGGCCCTGCCGGGCGGCTTCCGCCAGTCGGTGCAGGCCCGCCCAGTCGTCCGCCAGGCTCGCCAGCGCGCGGCGGGCGGGCGCGGCCAGACCCGGGAAGGCCTGGCTGATCTTCATGTCCAGCGTGGCTTCCGGCCAGGGATCGGCCTCGGCCAGGGTCGCCTCGGCCATCTGGGTCAGCACGCGGGGCGAGACGGCCGGGGTCGCGGCCAGCTCGCGCCAGGCGTCGCTAGGCAAACCGCGCGCGGCGTCCAGAGCCGCCGCCTTCAGCGCGACCCAGCTTTCGAAGGCGCGCGCAAGGACGATCGAGGTCTGCTCCCCGATATCCCGCACGCCCAGGCCGAACAGGAAGCGGTCCAGCGCGATGCGGCGGCGGGCGTCGATGCCGGCGACCAGATTGCGGATGCTGGTCTCGCCATAGCCGTCCTCGGCCTGCAGCTCCGCCAGCTTCTCCTCATCCCGCGCCAGGCGGAAGATGTCGGCGGGCTCCTTGATCCAGCCGCGCTGGTGGAAGGCGATCAGTTGCTTCTCGCCCAGACCCTCGATGTCGAAAGCGCGGCGGCTGACGAAGTGCTTCAGCCGCTCGACGATCTGGGCGTCGCAGATCAGACCTCCGGTGCAGCGGCGCTTGACCTCGTCACCCTCACGCACGGCTTCCGAGCCGCAGACGGGGCACTGATCCGGGAAGATATAAGGCTGGGTGTCGGCGGGCCGCAGCTCGGGAACGAAGCCGAGGATCTGCGGGATCACATCGCCGGCCCGTTGCAGCCGCACCGTGTCGCCGATGCGGACGCCCAGGCGCTCGATCTCGTCTTCGTTGTGCAGGGTGGCGTTGCGCACCACCACGCCGCCCACCGTCACCGGATGCAGACGCGCCACCGGGGTCAGAGAGCCGGTGCGGCCGACCTGGATGTCGATGCCTTCCAGCACCGTCGTCGCCTGTTGGGCGGGAAACTTATGGGCGATGGCCCAGCGGGGCGAACGGGCGACGAAGCCCAGCCGCTGCTGCCAGTCCAGGCGGTCGACCTTATAGACGACGCCGTCGATATCGTAGTCGAGCCGCGACCGCGCCTCGCCGATCTGGCGATAGACCTCCAGCAGTCCCTCGGCGTCCCGCACGCGGACCGAGCGGTCGTTGACCACGAAGCCCCAGGCCTTCAGCTTCTCCAGCGCCCCGTGCTGGGTGTCGGAGAACGGCTCGCTCACCTCCCCCCAGGCATAGGCGAAGAAGCGCAGCGGCCGCTTGGCCGTGATGCTGGAATTGATCTGGCGCAGGGAGCCGGAGGCGAAGTTGCGCGGGTTGGCGTAGGTGCGGGTCCGCGCCTCCTCCGCCGCCTTGTTGAAGGCCTCGAAGCCGGCCAAGGGCGCATAGACCTCGCCCCGCACCTCGATCACGGCCGGCACGTCGCCGGTCAGGCGGCGGGGGATCTCGGCGATCTGCTTCAGGTTGGCGGTGACATCCTCGCCCGTCTTGCCGTCGCCCCGCGTGGCGCCGCGCACCAGCACGCCGTTCTCATAGCGCAGAGAGGCCGACAGGCCGTCGATCTTGGGTTCGGCCGCGAACTCCACCGGCTCGTCGGACGGCAGCTTCAGGAAGCGGCGGATGCGGGCGACGAAATCGGCCACCTCCTCGTCGGAGAAGGCGTTGTCCAACGACAGCATCGGCACGCCGTGCTGCACCGGACTGAAGGCCGCGGCCCGCGCCGCGCCGACCCGCATCGAGGGCGAGTTGTCCCGCACCAAATGCGGAAAGGCCTGCTCCAGCGCTGTGTTGCGACGGCGCAGTTCGTCATACTCGGCGTCGGAGACGGTTGGCTCTTCATCCTGGTAATAGGCGATGTCATGCGCGGCGAGCGTATCGGCGAGCTGGGTCAGCTCGTCGGCGGCTTCGGCTTCGGTCAGGGACTCAATCGGCTTCACGTCGGCATTTTTGGCAGCCAAAGCGGCTTTCCGCCAGACGTCCTTCCTGCTTGGATGGGCGCAATAAAGGGGTGAGTTTCATGGGCAGGATCATAGCGGCGCTCGCCGCCTTCGTCGGAGCGCTGGTGATCGCGTTCCTGGCGGCCCAACCGCCCAAGCCCCTGGGCGCCGACGCGCCCGTCAAATCCTTCTCGGCCGCCCGGGCCATGACCGATGTGGAGGAGATCGCCCGCGCGCCCCACCCCACCGGGTCGCTGGAGAACACCCGCGTCCGCGGCTATCTAGCCGAGCGGATGACCGACCTTGGCCTGGAAGTGCGGGTCCAGGCGTTCGCCGTGTCCAAGCCGACCCGAGAGGCGTTGGCCAAGTTCAGCAAGGAGCCGGTTCCCGACCAGGGGATCAATCTGATCGGCCTGCTGCCGGGCCGCGACCGCACCCAGCCTGCGGTGCTGCTGATGGCGCACCACGACACGGTCTGGGATTCTCCCGGCGCCGCCGACGACACGGCCGGCGTGGCCGCCATTCTGGAGACCCTGCGCGCCTTGAAGGCCGAAGGACCGCTGGCGCGCGACGTGATGGTGCTGCTGTCCGACGCCGAGGAGATCGGCTTGGAAGGCGCCGAGGCGTTCTTCCGCGACCATCCCATGGCCAAGCATGTGGGCGTGGTGGTCAACCTGGAGACCCGCGGCGGCGGCGGCCGGGCCAGCATGTTCGAGACCGGCTCCGGCAACGGCGCGATGATGGACCTGTACGCCAAGGCCGTGCGCCAGCCGATGACCAACTCGCTGTCGGTCCTGATCTACGACCTGATGCCCAACAGCACCGACTACACCAACGCCAAGAAGCGTGGCGTGCCGGGCTTCAACATCGCCTTCATCGGCGATCCGCAGCTCTACCACTCCCCCCTGGCGACGCCCGCGAACCTCAACAAGGGTTCGCTGCAGCACATGGGCTCCCAGGCCCTGGACCTGACCCGCGCGCTCGCCGCCGCGCCCGCCCTGCCGCCCAAGGGCGGGGACAAGACCTTCAGCGACCTGTTCGGCCTTTTCGTCATCGCCTACCCGCCCGTGGTCGGCTGGCTGGTGCTGGCCGTCGGCGGCGGACTGATGCTGTACGCGGGCTGGCAGGTGCGGCGAGCCGGCGTTCTACCCTGGGCCAGCCTGGCTGGCGGCGTCGTCCTGGCCGTCGCGCTCGTCGCCAATGCGGCGCTGCTGCTGACGGTGTTCAACCAGCTGTCCTTCGCGCCGGGCAAGCCGAACTATTACGACCGTCTGGCCGCCATCCCCCGGCTGGAGATCCAGGCCGGGCTCGTCGTCCTGGCGGTCCTGCTGGCGGCGGCTGTCCAGCCCACCGGCCGAAAGTGGCTGCAGATGTGCCCGCCCTTGCTGTTCGCGGCGGCTGGCCTCGCCTTGGGCGCTGCGCCCGTACCGCTGCTGGTGATGGCTGTCGTCGCGACCTTGCTGATCCCGGCCGTGGCCGCGCTGAAGCCCGGAACCTGGGGCGGATGGTTCGGGCTGGCGACCGTGGTGTTCATCATCGGGGCCGTCATGCAGGCGCTCTATCCCACCGGCGGAGCCCTCTACGCCTGGCCGCTGCTGCTGGCGGGGGTTATGGCCGCGGGAACGACCTTGCTGGGCCAACGCTGGGTGCTGGGCCTGGCGGTATTGGCGGTGGGCGCCGCCCTCGGTTGCGCCTATCTGCTGGGAATTTCCCACCTGGCCTTCGAAGGCGTCGGCGCGGACATGCCCGCCGCCATGGTCCTGACCCTGCTGCTGGTCGCCCTGCTATCGTGGCCGCTGATCCAGGGCGTCGGCAAGCCGGTCTGGGTGCTGCCGACCTGCCTGCTACTGCTGATCGCGGCGGGGGCGGTCGCCATGTCGGTGCGGACCGACCCGATGGCCGAGACCGTTCCGGCCTACAGCCTCAACCGCTGATCAGGGCTCGGGCGGCGGCTCGGGCCGCCTCGGTGATCTCGGCGCCGGCCAGCATGCGGGCGGTCTCCTCCTCCCGCGCGGCGGGGGACAGGATTTCGACCTTGGTGCGCAGGCCCTCGCCGTCGCCGGCCTTGGCGATGCGCCAGTGGGCGTGGCCGCGCGCGGCGACCTGTGGGCTGTGGGTGACGACCATCACCTGGGCGTCGCCGGCCAGACGGCGCAGGCGCAGGCCCACGGCGTCCGCCACGGCTCCGCCGACGCCCTGGTCCACCTCGTCGAAGATCATCAGCGGCTGCGCGCCCTCGGCGCGGCCGGCCAGGGCCGCCTTCAGCGACAGGGCGAAACGGGCCAGTTCGCCGCCGGACGCGATCGCGCCGATCTCGCCGAACGGACTGCCGGGGTTGGTCGCCACCTGGAAGGTGATGCGGTCCATGCCGGACGGACCGGCCTTGTCCTCGCCCAGCGCCTCGACGGCGACGCGGAAGCGGGCCTTTTCCAACTTCAATGGCACGAGTTCGGCTTCCACCGCGGCCGCCAGCCGGTCGCCGGCGGCCTTGCGCTCGGCGGTCAGGGTCTCGGCGGCGAACAGATAGGCCTCGCGCGCCTCGGCGGCCTCGCGTTCGGCGGTCACCAGGCTTTCCCCCACGCTCTCCACCGATTGCAGGCGCTGCGCGTACTCGGCGCGAACCAGCGGCAGCTCCTCGACGGAGACATTCAGCTTGCGGGCCATGCCGCGCAGGGCGAACAGCCGCTCCTCGGTCTTCTCCAGACGATCGGGCTCGAAATCGAAGGCGTCGGCGGCCGCGTCCACGGCGGCCGAGGCTTCCTGCGCCTCGACCAGGGCGCGGTCCACGGATTCGCAGGCCGCTATCAGGCGCGACACCGCCGGGCCGTCCGGCGCGGCGCCGGCCTGCAGGGCGCGGTCACGGGCCCGCTCCAGGGCGCGGAAGGCCTGGGCCAGGCGGTTGGACAGGCCGTCGCCGGAAAGCTGCTCCTGGGCCGAGGCGATATCCGCCAGCGCCTTCTCTGCGGCGCCGAGCAGGGCCCGCTCCTCGGCCAGCTCCGTCTCCTCCCCTTCCCGGGGATCGAGACGATCGAGCTCGCCCAGGCGTAGGGTCAGTTCCTCGATCTCGGCTTCGGCGTTGGCGGCCTGGGCGCGCAGGCCTTCCAGAACCTCGCGAGCGGCGCGCCAGGCGCTCCATGCCGAGGCGACGGCCGAGACGCTGACCGCGCCATAGGCGTCGAGCAGCGGGCGGTGGGTCTTGGAATCCAGCAGGCCGACCGTCTCGTGCTGGCCGTGGACCTCCAGCAGCATGCCGCCCAGGTCTTTCAGGACCCCGACGCTGGTCGCCTGATCGTTGACGAAGGCGCGCGAACGGCCGTCAGCGCCCAACAGGCGCCGCAGGACCAGGTCCTCGCCGCGGTCGTAGTCCAGGCCCTTCTCGTCGAGATAGGCCCAGGCCGGATGATCGGGGGTCAGGGCGAACAACGCCGTGGCCGACGCCTGGGACGCGCCGCGGCGGACCAGGCCCGCGTCGGCGCGCATGCCCGTCGCCAGGCCCAGAGAATCCAGGATGATCGACTTGCCGGCCCCGGTCTCGCCCGTAAGCACGGTGAGGCCTTCGCCGATGGACAGGTCCAGGCTTTCGATCAGGACGACGTCACGGATGCCGAGGCCGATGAGCATGGGCCCAAGATCGCCGCGAATCTTCTCAGATCAAAGAGGCCAGAGGCGCTTCAGGAGGCTCTTCTTGGCCTTGGGCTGTTCCTTCACGGCCGGGGTCGAGGTCGCCTCGGCGGCCGGAGCCTTGCGCTCACCGGTCGCGTTCGGGCTCTGCTCGGTCGGCGGCGGCAGGGTGCGGTTCTTGCCCGTGCCCGTCAGACGCTCGAGATAGCTGCGCTTGGCGCCGGGCGTGCGCGGCTCGATCGGCGGGCGCAGGCCGCGGTCGTTCAGCAGCCGGTACGCATCGCGGTACCAGATGTCGTTGGTATAGTTGTAGCCCAGCACCGCGCCGTTCTTGGTCGCCTCGTCGATCAGGCCGACGGTCAGATAGCTCTCGACCAGACGGTACAGGGCTTCCGGCGTGTGGGTGGTGGTCTGGTAGCGGTCGACGACGGTGCGGAACCGGCCGATGGCGGCCAGGGCGTTGCCATTGCGCAGGTAGTGACGACCGATGGTCATCTCCTTGCCCGCCAGTTGGTCGTTGACCATGTCGATCTTCAGGCGCGCGTCCTGGGCGTACTCGGTGTTCGGGTAGCGCTGGACGACCTCGCGCAGGGCGGCGAGCGCTTGCTCGGTGTAGGCCTGGTCGCGTTCGACATCGACGATCTGCTCGAAGTAGCAGATGGCCTTCAGGTAGTAGGCGTAAACGGTCGACGGGTTGCCGGGGTACAGCGAGATGAATCGCTCGGCGTCGCCGATGGCCTCGGCGTAGTCGTTGCCCTGATAGTGGGCGTAGGCGGTCATCAGAATCGACCGGCGCGACCATTCCGAATACGGGTGCTGACGCTCCACTTCCCGGAAGTAGTTGACCGCGTCGTCCCACTCGCGGCGGTCCAGACGGTCCGCGCCGGTGGCGTAGAGCAGCTCGACCGGGCGCTCCTCGTATTGAATCGTCGGCTTCTTCTTGTTGCCGGCGCAGCCCGACACAGCGAGGGCTGCGACAAGCGCGGCGCTGACAACGACCGTACGGCTCACAGGGTTACGAAGCACGAATCCTCACCTGGCAGAACAAACGCGCGCCCCCGCGCCGTCAGCGCTTCTACACCACCCATGAGCGGGCGCAAACGCAGAGAAAGTTCAGACCGCTTCGGCGAGATCGGCGGCGTAGGTGCGGATGCGCCAGGCCGACGGATTGGCGACCACGGCGCGGGCCAGGGCGTTGTTCAGCCCGTGGCCGGCCAGCACGCCTTCGAAGCGGCCAAGAATGGGCGAGCCGAGCACATAGAGGTCGCCGATGGCGTCCAGCGCCTTGTGACGCACGAACTCGTCCGGACGACGCAGGCCCTCGGGGTTCAGCACCCGGTCGCCGTCGATGACCACGGCGTTTTCCATGGAGCCGCCGCGAGCCAGGCCGATGGCGCGCAGGGCCTCGACCTCATGCACGAAGCCGAAGGTGCGGCAGTCCGAAAGCTCTTCGCGGAAGGCCTGCTCGTCCATGACCAGATCGACGCGCTGACGGCCGATGGCCTTGCTGCCGAAAGCGATCTCGAAGGCGACCTCAAAGCTCTCCGACGGAGACAGAACGGCGCGCTTGTCGCCGTCCACCACCTCGATGGGACGCAGGATCTCGATATAGCGGCGCGGCGCTTCCTGACGACGACGGCCGGCGCGGTCCAGCATCTGGACGAAGGGCTCGGCCGAGCCGTCCATGATCGGCACTTCCGGGCCGTCGAGCTCGACGATGGCGTTGTCGATGTTCAGGGCGGCCAGGGCGGCCATCAGGTGCTCGATGGTCGAGACCGAGACGCCGGCGGAATTGTTGATCACCGTGCCGAGCTGGGTCTTGCCCACCGACTGCGCGGTCGCCGGGACCACATTGTCGCGATCGGTCACATCGGTGCGGACGAAGATGACGCCGGTCTCGATGGCAGCGGGGCGGATGGCCACCCGAACGCGCGCACCGGTGTGCAGGCCCACGCCGGCGAAGATCGCCGGCCCTGCTACGGTGTGCTGAAAATGCGTTGCTGCAGACACGAGCGATCCTTCGAAACAAACATAACCGTCAAAGACGCAGACGGTTTCACGCCCCAGCTTTCGTTTAAGGGGGGCGTTGCTGCACCGCAAAACAAGTCCTGTTTCGGATTGTTTCGCGTGCAGTACATTGAAAAATATGGCGAAAATAAAACACGCCCCGCGCTAGGCGGGGCGTGCTCAAAGCCAGATTTTGGCCTTATTTCTTAGTTCGCCAGACGGCGCAGGAACGACGGGATTTCGAGGTCCTCGCCTTCCTCGTTCAGTTCCTGCTCGATGGGCTGAGCCATCGGGCGGGCCGAGCCCCCGCCAGCCACGGCGCGGGCCGGCGCGGGCGGCGGCGCTGCGTCGTAACGCTGACGACCGCCGAACAGGCTGAAGAAGCCGCTCTTCTGGCGAGGCTCGTCGGCGTAGCGGCTGTCCACGAACATAGGCTCTTCCGCGGTGACGTCATCCACCGACGGATCGACGATGCGGGCCACCGGCTGCTGCACGACGGGTTCGGGCGCGTACTCGGCGACCGGCTCGGCGGCGTACAGATCGGCTTGAGCGATTTCCGGCTCGATCTCGGCGACCGGCTCGACATAGGTCGGCTCCGGCGCGGCGATCGGCTCGGGCGCGGCGGCGACCGGAGCGGCGGGAGCAGCGATCGGCGCGGTCTTCTCGACGATCAGCGGCGCGGCGCCGGTGTTCAGCGTGCGGGTGGAGCGCGGCTCGGCGGCGATCATCGAGGCGCCGTCCATGCCGGTGGCGACCACCGACACGCGGATGACGCCGTCCAGCGACGGATCGAAGGCCGCGCCGAAGATGATGTTGGCTTCCGGGTCCACCTGGTCGGAGATGGCGTTGGCCGCCTCGTCCACTTCCAGCAGGGTCATGTCCAGGCCGCCGGTCACGTTGACCAGCACGGCCTTGGCGCCCTTCAGCGAGACTTCGTCCAGCAGCGGATTCTGGATGGCGTTCTGGGCGGCCATCAGGGCGCGGTCTTCGCCGGTCGCCTCGCCAGTGCCCATCATCGCCTTGCCCATTTCGGTCATGACCGTGCGGACGTCGGCGAAGTCGAGGTTGATCAGGCCCGGCAGAACCATCAGGTCGGTGATGGAGCGCACGCCCGAGTGCAGGACCTGGTCAGCCATGCCGAAGGCTTCGGCGAAGGTGGTCCGCTCGTTGGCGAGACGGAACAGGTTCTGGTTCGGAATGACGATCAGGGTGTCGACGTAGCGTTGCAGTTCGGCGATGCCGGCGTCGGCCAGCCGCATGCGGTGACGGCCTTCGAAATGGAAGGGCTTGGTCACCACGCCGACGGTCAGGATGCCACGCTCGCGGGCCGCCTTGGCGATGATCGGCGCGGCGCCGGTGCCGGTGCCGCCGCCCATGCCGGCGGTGATGAAGACCATGTGGGCGCCGTCGAGGTGCTCGCCGATCTCCGGGAAGCTCTCTTCAGCGGCGCTCATGCCGACTTCAGGATGGGCGCCGGCGCCGAGGCCTTGCGTCACCTGAACGCCGAGCTGGATGCGGCGGTCGGTCTTGGCGAACTGGAGCTGTTGCGCGTCGGTGTTGCCGACCACGAACTCCACGCCTTCGAGGCCCGCCTCGATCATGTTGTTGACGGCGTTGCCCCCCGCGCCGCCGACCCCGAAGACGACGATCCGCGGCTTCAGTTCAGTCGTCCGCGGCGCCGAGAGAGAAATAGCCATCTTTTTGGACCCCAAGTCCTTCGCCGAAGTCATCGAGGGTTAAGGCGACCCCGCTCGCCCGCCCGTCGACGACGGTTCGGTTAACAGTTGAACCACCATCGTTAATTGGCAGTTAACTGCATACGCTGAGTTGGAAGGCGTCAAAGAGGCGGAAAACCGAATTTTCCTTGTTGCCTCAAGGAAATCCCGAGTCGGACCGGGGTTCTCTGTGGACAGTTCGAGGCGTTAACCAGGCTGCGGCGTATTAACCACGAGTTGGATTCGCCGCCCATCCGGGGCCAGCGAATCCCCTCCCCGATTCCCTAGAGATTGTCCCGCAGCCAGGCCGCGGCGCGGGCCAGCGCGCCGGCCGCCGGGTCCACCGGCTCGCGGCGAACCTTCTGGCCCATCAGCTGCTTGGCCGAGACAACCTCACGGGGGCCAAAGGCGGCGCGTTGCAGCACGCCGGCCGAGGCGCAGAAGGCCGGCCCCGAAGCCGCATCCGCCAGGTGCGGCAGACGACGCGGACGGCCCAGGCGCACCGGACGGTCGAACACGCGCACGGCCACTTCACGAACGCCGGCCAGTTGGCTGGCGCCGCCCGTCAGGACGATGCCCGCGCCCGGCTCGACCGGCGCGCCGGAAGCCTTCAGGCGTTCGCGCAGCAGCTCCAGCGTCTCCTCGACGCGCGGCGCGATGATGCCCTTCAGCATGGAGCGCGGAGCCACCACCGGACCGGCGCCCGGATCAT
The DNA here is from genome assembly GCF_041021955.1 of Caulobacter sp. 73W. Lineage (GTDB taxonomy): Bacteria > Pseudomonadota > Alphaproteobacteria > Caulobacterales > Caulobacteraceae > Caulobacter. The sequence continues at coordinate 3,627,313 of NZ_CP158375.1, read as the reverse complement.
CGCCGCGCGGCGGGGCCTCGATCATCTCGCGGTCCTCGTTCGAGGAGGCGATGGCCGAGCCGTGCAGGTTCTTGATGCGCTCGGCGCCGACCAGCGAGGTCGACAGGCCGCGGGCGATGTCCTGGGTCACGTGGCCGCCGCCGACGGGCAGACTGTCGACGTGGACCAGCGCGCCGTCATTGAACACGGCGACCGAGGTCGAGCCGCCGCCCATGTCGATGCACACGGCGCCGAGGTCCATCTCGTCTTCTTCCAGGGCCGCCAGGGCCGAGGCGAAGGGCGCGGCGACCACGCCCTCGAAGGACAGGTGGGCGCGTTCGATGCAGTGGCTGAGGGTGTGGAAGACGTTCTCGTTGATCGAGACGACCAGCAGCTCCAGGCCCAGGGCGCGGCCGAACATGGCGCGAGGATCCTTCACGCCCTTCTGGCCATCGACCGACCAGGCCATGGGCAGCATGTGGATCGGCTTGCGGCCGGGCAGCTTGACCTGGGACAGGGCCGAGCCGATGGCGCGCGACAGGTCCGCGTCGCCGATGGGGCGGGCGCCGAGCGAGACCTGGGCGCGGACGCGATGGCTGGCCAGCTGGCCGCCGGCGGTCGAGACGGTGACGCCCTGAACGGACACGCCGGCCACGGTTTCCGCGCGCTCGACAGCCTGGGCGATCGCCTGGGCCGCCTCGTCGAGATTGACGATCGCGCCGCCGCGTACGCCGCGCGACTGCACATAGCCTACACCGGCCGTGGTCAAAGCGCGTTCCTCGCGCTTGATCCCGTCACCCTTCATGATGAAGCAGCTGACCTTGGACGCGCCAAGATCAACCGTGGCGATGACCGGCTGACGTTGGAGCGCCGCCTTCAGGCCGTCCCGGGCCTCTCGCCTTTCTTCAATCCTCGACATCGAGTTCCCCAACCCAGCTTTCTGCCTTCTAAGCGCCACCGGCCACCATTTGGCCGACAGCCGGAGCATCCTTCGGACGCACCGCAATCATTTCGGGATCACGCAGATCGATGCGCGCGAACCCGAGGTCCAAAATTCTTTGCCGCTGATCCAGCTGGTCGAGCTGAATCAGGGCGGATTCCTCGTCGATCGCCGGAAGTTGGACGAGCGAGCCGTCCTTCAGGCGAAGGTCCCAGCGGCGCTGGTCCACACGGACCATGGCCTCCAGGCGGTCGGTGAGCCGCTGACGCTGCGCCACCGCCGGCAGGATGGCCGGGGCGGCGATGTCCGCGCCGGCGCCGACGATCAGCGGCAACTGCGGGAAGCGGCCTGGATCAGCCTCGGTGATCGCACCGCCCTCCCCGTCGATGACCACGGTGCGGCCGGCGTGCTGCCAGACCGCGGTGGGACGACGTTCCTTGACGGCCAGGACGAGGGTGTCCGGCAGAAGGCGAACGACCTTCACTTCCTTGACCCAGCCCACCGACTGCACGCGCTGGCGGACCTGCTCCAGGTCCAGGCCCAGCAGCGGCTGATCCCTGTAGAGCCCCGAGGCCCGCAGGATGTCGGGCGACGCCATGGCCGACGCGCCCTGCACATGGACGGCCTTCAGCCGGAAACCCATGGCGGCGAAGCGATTGTCGACCCCGGTGGAGACGCCCTCGGCGATGCGCTGGGCGCGGTCGCCCGTGGCCAGCATGACCACGACGCCCAGCAGCAGCACGGCGCCGCCGGCGGCCAGCAGGATCTTGGGAGAAAGAGACGGACGTGCGGGAGCCGCCCCCGGCGCAGGCTTCTTCGCCGCGCGCGTGTTTACCGGACTAGCGGGCTTTCTGACCCGAGGCTTGGCTTCATTATTTTGCCGAGCCCCCCGCTGCGCCGCGGGCATACGCGTCCTCCGTGATCCAAAGCACCAACTGGTCGAACCCGATTCCCTCATGCGCCGCCTGCTCTGGAGCGAGCGAGGTCGGTGTCATGCCGGGTTGGGTGTTGACCTCCAAAAGGACCAGAAGATCGTTAATGTCGTCATAACGAAAGTCGCTTCGGGTAACGCCTCGGCAACCAAGAGCGACGTGCGCCCGCTCCGCCATCCGCATGGCGCGGTCACGGGCGTCTTCCGAGATCGGCGCCGGCAGGACGTGGACCGACCCGCCTTCGGAATACTTGGCGTCGTAATCGTAAAAGCCGGTGCTGGAGACGATGTCGGTGACCGCCAGCGCCTTGGGTCCGTCCACATGGCCCATGACCGCCACGGCCAGCTCCTTGCCGGCGATATAGGGCTCGACCATCACCTCTTCGCCATAGGTCCAGGCGGGATCGGCCAGTTGCTGCGGCGGGCTGTTGGCGCCTTCGAACACCAGATAGACGCCTACCGAGGAGCCCTCGGCGTTCGGCTTCACCACATAGGGCGGCGCCATGACGTGATCGCGCGCCACCTCGTGACGATTGAACAGGCCGCCACCCGGCACCACGACGCCGGCCGCGGCCAGCACCGCCTTGGCCTTGGCCTTGTCCATGGCCAGGGCCGACGGCAGCACGCCGGAATGGGTATAGGGCGCGCCATAGGTCTCCAGGATGCCCTGGACGCAGCCGTCCTCGCCCCACTCGCCATGCAGGGCGTTGAACACCACGTCCGGCTTCAGGCGCTCCAGCACGGCGGCCAGATCACGGCCGGCGTCGACGCGGCTGACCTTGGCGCCCAGACGCTCCAGCGCATCGGCGCATTCACGGCCGGAAACCAGGCTCACTTCCCGCTCAGACGAGGGACCGCCCAGCAGGACGGCGACGTGTTTTCCAGTGAGCGGGAGAGTCATGGACAAGCCTTTGAAGTTGCACGGCGGTTCTGGACGACTCTCAACTCCCTGTTAAGCCCACCTGGCTTATTTGTGGCCTCATGGACGCGGTGAATCGCATCGTTGGCGGCATTCAGCACTACGGCGGCTTCCGGGAAATCCGGCCCGTCGAGGCCGTGCGCGCGCCCCGTCCCGAGTCCGCGACCCTGTCCGTCATGCAATCGGTGAACGGCGGCTCCGCCTCGCCCGCCGTGACTTTCGGCGGCGCGCTGGCCGGCGCTCAAACGCCGAAGGCGGCCCAGGCTCCCGCCCAGACCGCCCCCGGTTCTCTCGTCAACGTTCGCGTCTAGAACGCTTACTTCGCCGCCGCGCCCAGGGCGCGGAAGTCGATGTCGCTGTCTGCCACCAGATAGATGAAGCTCGCCCAGGCGGCGACGTTCTGCGCCAGCTGCGCGGGATCGACCTTGTCCAGGGTGTCGTCCGCCGTGTGGTGGAAGTCGAAATAGCGGCTGGCGTCCTGGTGCAGGTTGATCACCGGCACGCCCGCCCGCTCGATGCCGGAGATGTCGGCGCCGCCGCCCGCCGCCGGCGCGCGGTCGGTGTAGATCTTCAGCGACGTCATGATGCGCGAGGCTTCCTTCATCGCCGGATGCTCCGCCGAGCCCTTGGGCAGGGCCAGGGCGTAGATGCGGTCGGCGCCGGTGTCGCTCTCGCCAGCCAGGACGATCTTCGACAGCTCGTTCTGGTGCGCGGCCAGATAGGCGTCGGACGAGCCGCCGCTTTCTTCCGAACCCCACATGACGACGCGGATGGTGCGCTTGGGGCGCTTGGGCAGCTCGGCGATCAGCTTGGCCGCCGCCGTGGTGATGGCCACGCCCGTGGCGTCGTCCAGGGCCCCGGTGCCAACGTCCCAGCTGTCGATGTGACCGCCGATGACGATGACCTCGTCCGGCTTCTCGGAGCCGCGGATCTCGCCGGCGATGTTCCAGGCCACGTCCTTGGCGTCGGTGGTGCTGGCGAGCTTCAGCTTCACCTTCACCGGGCCCTTCAGGGCCAGGCGCTGCAGCAGATCGGCGTCCGGCACGCCCAGGGCCGCAGCCGGCACGTTCGGCGCGTCGGTTCCGTGAGCGGTCGTGCCCGTGTGCGGCACCGTGGATGTCGAGGTCGACACCGAACGGATCAGCAGGGCCAGCGCCCCGCGCTTGGCGGCTTCCGCCGGACCGCCGCGGCGCGGCGCGCCGGCCGGGCCGTAGCCGGCGCCGTTCTGGGCGCGGGTCATCGGCTCGTTGACGAAGGCGATCTTGCCCTTCAGCGAGCCGGCCGGCGCGGCCAGCAGCTCGTTATAGGTCTTGAACAGGACGACCTCGGCCTCGATCCCGGCGGCCGGGGTCGAGATGGTGCGGCCCAAGCCGACGATCGACAGCTTTTGCGGATAGGGCCCGGTGATCTCGGCCCATTCTTCGCCCCGCGTCCAGGACGGCTTGGCGAACTCTTCGGCGACCACGTTGGTGAAGCCCATGGCCTTCAGCTTGGCCACGCCCCAGTCCTTGGCGCGCTCCATGGCCGGCGAGCCGACCAGGCGCGGGCCCATGTCGGTCAGCTCCTCGGTGATCTCCCAGGCCAGGTCGCTCTTCAGCGCCTTGTCGCGCAGGGCCTCGGCCGTGGCGATGTCCTGGGCGTAGGCGCCCGTGGAGAGAAGCGCCGTCGAAGCGGCGGCGAGGAGCAGTTTGCGGATCATGGACTCAACCCCAACAGATGGAAGCGGCGAAGCTATACCAACCGCTGGAGTCGTAAACCGTCAGCAGGCTGTTAGGCCTTGCCGATCCGCTTGATCTCCCATTCCAGCTCGACGCCGGTCTTGGCCTTCACGTCGGCGCGCACCGCCTCGCCCAGCCCTTCCAGGTCGGCCGCCGTCGCCTCGCCCGTATTGATCAGGAAGTTGGAGTGCAGCGGCGAGAACATCGCCCCGCCGAACGGCTTGCCGCGCCAGCCCGCCTCGTCGACCAGCTTCCAGGACGAATGCCCCGGCGGGTTCTTGAAGGTGGAGCCGCCGGTCTTCTCGCGGATCGGCTGGGTGGTTTCACGCCGAGCCGTGATCTCCTCCATCCGCGCCTGGATGGCGGCGGGTTCATCGGCGGTCCCTTCGAACAGGGCGCCAGTGAAGATCAGGTCGCCGGCCGCCGCGCGGGCGGACTTGCGATAGGTGTAGCCGAGGTCGGCGTTGGACAGGGTCACGCGTTCGCCCGAACGGGTCACCGCATAGGCCTCGACCAGCACGTCCTTGGTCTCGGAGCCGTAGCAGCCGGCGTTCATCATCAGGGCGCCGCCGATGGAGCCCGGCACGCCGCGATAGAACTCCAGCCCCGCGATCCCCGCCTTGGCGGCCTCGCGCGCCAGGATCGCGTCCGGCACGGCCGAGCCGGAGAAGATGCGGCTGTTCCCGCGCGCCTCGACCTTGGCGAAAGGCTTGCCGCCCAGGCGGATCACCACCCCCTCCACCCCGCCGTCGCGGACCAGGGTGTTGGAGCCGACGCCGATCGGCGTGACCGGCACGGCGGGATCGAGGCCGCGGAGGAAATCGGCCAGATCATCCTCGTCCTCGGGCAGGAAGATCAGCTCCGCCGGCCCGCCGACACGGAACCAGGTGAACGGCGCCAGGGCCTCGTCACGCAGCAGCTTGCCGCGAACCGCCGGAAGAGCGTCGCGCCAGCTCACTGAGCCCCCTCTTGCTGAGCAAGCGCCTCGAGCAGGGCCGGCAGGGCGTAGGCCCAGCTGGTGATGTCGCCGGCGCCGAGCAAGACCACCAGATCGCCCGCCTTGGCCTCTTCCGCCACGATGCCGGCCAGGGCCGCCGGGCTTTCCAGCGGAATGGCGCGGCGATGGCCGAAGCGACGCAGGCCTTCCACCAAGCCGTCGCGGTCAACGCCCTCGATCGGCGACTTGCCGGCCGTATAGACGTCGGCCACGATCACCACGTCGGCGTCATTGAAGCAGGAGCTGAACTCCGCCATCAGGTCGCGCAGGCGGGTGTAGCGGTGGGGCTGCACCACGGCGATCACCCGGCCCTCGGTCACCGCCCGGGCGGCCTTCAGGACGTTGGCGATCTCCACCGGGTGGTGGCCATAGTCGTCGATGACGCGAACGCCGTTGGCGACGCCCACGGTGGTGAAGCGGCGCTTCACCCCGCCGAAGCCGGCCAGGCCCTTGCGGATCGCTTCCGCATCCACGCCCAGTTCGCGCGCCACGGCGATGGCGGCGGTGGCGTTCAGGACGTTGTGCAGACCGGCCATGGGCAGGTGCAGGCCTTCATAGCGAAGCTCCTCGCCGTTCAGGGGCGAGATGATCACGTCGAACCCGGCGCCGTCCGGGCCCATGGTGATGTTCTGGACGCGGACCTCGGCCTGCGGGTTGGTCCCGTAGGTCACCAGGCGGCGGTTCTCGATCCGTGAGGTCAGGGCCTGAACTTCCGGGTGGTCGGTGCAGACCGCGCAGAAGCCGTAGAAGGGAATGTTCTCGACGAAGTCCTGGAAGCCCTTCTTCACGGCTTCGAAGTCGCCCCAGTGATCCAGGTGCTCGGCGTCGATGTTGGTGATGATGCCGACGGTCGACTTCAGGCGCAGGAAGCTGCCGTCGCTCTCGTCCGCCTCGACGACGATCCAGTCGCCCTCGCCCACCTTGGCGTTGGTGCCATAGGCGTTGATGATCCCGCCGTTGACCACCGTCGGATCCAGCCCGCCGGCGTCCAGCAGGGCGGCGACCATGGAGGTGGTGGTGGTCTTGCCGTGCGTGCCCGCAACCCCGACGGAGAACTGCAGGCGCATCAGTTCAGCCAGCATCTCGGCGCGGCGGACCAGCGGCAGACGCGCGTTGCGGCCGGCGACCATCTCCGGATTGTCCGGCTTCACAGCAGTGGAATAGACCACGGCCGAGGCCCCCTCCACGTGGGCGGCGTCATGGCCGATGAAGATCTTGGCGCCCAGCTGAGCCAGGCGCTCGGTATTGGCGCTGGCTTTCGCGTCCGATCCCTGAACCGTATAGCCGATACGCAGCATGATCTCGGCGATGCCGCTCATGCCGATGCCGCCGATGCCGATGAAATGCACGGGGCCGAGTTCGAAGGGGACAGGACGTCGACGCTTGATCATGTCAGCCGGATTAAATGATTTGCGACGGGCCGGAAATGCCCTCCTGACGGGGATTTTGCTGATCGCCGCCCCAGCGCATGCGCAAGATGTGGCCAAGCTGTCGCTCAAGCTTGTCGATGTCGGCCGCTACGCCGCCTTCGTGGATGAGGCTGGGATCACCTGGAGCGGCCGGACCGCGAAGCTTCGCGTGCTGCAGGTGGTGGAGACCGACTTCATCGCCGCGGGCGAGGCCTATTGGGGCGGCTGGCAGGCCCTGACCATCGACTGCGACGCCCGCACCCTGGTTCGGAACGCCTACGCCAGCATCCGCGCCACCGGCCGCGAAGGCCCGCTCAGCGGCGCGCCGACCCCGACCGAGCCGATTCCGGGCGGCGGCATGGAGGAAGCGGCGGCCAAGCTGGTCTGCGACGGGCATGCGCCCTTCCCCGCCGTGCGCACGGCGGAGTCGGTGGAGGAAGCGGTGAGGATCGGCCGCCCTCTGATCGAAAGCGGCGCGGAGCCGAACTAGCGGGCGGTCGCCTCGACCAGGTCCGCCAGCTTGGCGGCCGCGTCGGGGGTGCCGGCGTCGTGCGCCGAGGCCGCCATGCGTGCCAGGCGCGCACCGTCCCGCAGCAGGGCGTTCAGGGCGCCGGCCATGGTGTCGGTGGTCAGCTCGTCTTCCAGGGCGACGGCGGCCGCGCCGGCGTCTTCCAGCAGGCGGGCGTTGAAGCGCTGGTGATCGTCAGCGGCGATCTTCAGCGGCACCAGGATGGACGGACGTCCGGCCACGGCCAGTTCGCAGACCGTCGAAGCCCCTGCCCGACCGACCACCAGATGCGCCTTGCCCAGGCGGCCGGCCATGTCGCGGAAGAACGGCGCGATCTCGGCCTTCACCAGGGCGTTGGCGTAGATGCGGCGGGCGTTCTCCATAGACTCGGCCCGGGTCTGCTGCTGGATCTCCAGCCGCATGCGGATGTCTTCCGGCAGGCGGATCACCGCCTCGGGCACCAGCTCGGACAGCAGGCGCGCGCCCTGGCTGCCACCGGTGATCAGCAAGCGGATCGGGCCTTCCTCGCCGGGGGCCTCATAGGGCTGGTCGTAGAGCGCCTGGATCGGCGGGCGGACCGGATTGCCGACCACATGGGCGCGGGCCTTTGCGGCGGACGACGCCATCTCCAGCGTCGGGAACGCGCAGGCCAGTTGCGTGACCTTCGGCGCCATGTAGCGGTTCACGCGGCCTAGCACCGCGTTCTGCTCGTGGATCACGGTCGGGCGCTTCTGGCCCGTGGCCGCCATCAGGGCCGGCAGGGACGGATAGCCGCCGAAGCCGACGACGACCGCCGGGCTCAGGCGCTTGAACGCCTTACGGGCCTGCATCACGCCGGCCAAGATCGCGAAGCCCGCGCGGATCATCCCGACCGGGTCGCCCTTCTTGAAGGTCGCGGCCGACAGGAACAGCTTTTCCTCGGCCGGAAACTTGTCGGCATAGACCTCGCCGCGCTCGTCAGTGGCCAGGACCACGCGCCAGCCGCGCGCGATCAGGGTCTCCGCCAGCGCCTGGGCGGGGAACATGTGCCCGCCGGTTCCACCGGCGGCGACAACGGCGACCTTGCCGCTCATGAGCACTTACCCCTCAAGCTCAGGCGAAGGCGCCGGCCCGAGCCAGCGCATCCGTCGACGAATAGGCCCCGGGACGGCGACGCGTCAGCGCCAGCGCCATGCCCAGGGTCAGCCCCATGGCGAGCATGGAAGAGCCGCCATAGGAGATGAACGGCAAGGTCATGCCCTTGGTCGGGATCAGGTTCAAGTTCACAGCGACATTGATGATCGCCTGCTGGCCCACCAGCACGAACAGACCGGCCGCCGCCACCTGCTCGAACGGGTCGGACAGCTTCATCGCCTTGTACAGACCCCGCACCACCACGAAGGAGAACAGGCTGATCAGGGCCAGCGAGAAGACGAGGCCATATTCCTCGGCCGCCACCGAATAGATGAAGTCGGTATGCAGGTCGGGCACGTGGCGCTTCATGACGCCCTCGCCCGGTCCACGGCCGAACAGGCCCCCGGCGCTGATCGCCTCGGACGCGCGGGTGATCTGGTGGGTGTCGGCCTGCTCGGGGCTGAGGAACTTGGTCACCCGGGCCCGCACGTGGTCGAAGATGAAATAGGTGCTGACCAGTCCGCTCAGCGCCAGCGCGCCCAACCCCATGATCCAGGACAGCGGCACGCCCGCCATCCAGAAGGCGGCGCCGAACGCCACGGTGATCAGGACCGTCTGGCCCACATCCGGCTGGATCAGCAGCAGCGCCACCGCCAGGCCGTACAGCCCGAAGGCGATGGACACCCCCGGCACCCCCTCGCCCTTCTGCCCCTCGGCGAACATCCACGAGACCAGCACGATCAGCGCCGGCTTCATGAATTCCGATGGCTGCAGGGTGAACCCGCCGATGGCCACCCAGCGGGCGGCCCCCTTGGCGGTGTGCCCGATGAACGGCAACGCCGCCATGATCAGGATGGCCACGATATAGACGAAGAACGCCGTCCGCCGCACGCCGCGCGGCGTCAGCATGGAGGCGGCGATCAGGATGACGCTGGCCGCGCCGGCGAACACGCACTGACGCAGGGCGAAATGAAACGGATCGTCGATGCCCATGCGCAGGGCCGCCGCCGGGCTGGAGGCGAAGGACAGCAGAACGCCGACAACGATCAGCGCGGCGACACCGCCCAGCAGCCAGTGATCGGTCGTCCACCACCACACGCCGAACCGCGACTGGTCCGTGCGGGCGAAGGCGTGGGCGTTGTTGCGTTCACCGCTCAAGCCGTCGCCCCCTTGGGCGCCTTGGACAGGCTTTGGACAGCGGCGCGGAACGCCTCGCCCCGGGCTTCGAAATCGGCGAACTGATCGAACGACGCGCAGGCCGGCGACAGCAGAACGACCGCATCCTCGCCCGACGACTTGGCGTCGGCATAGGCGGCCATGACCGCGGCCTCCAGCGTGCCGCATTCCTTGGACGGGGCGCGATCCTTCAGCGCCGCGCCGAAGGCCGGAGCGGCGTCGCCGATCAGGTAGGCCTTGGCGATGCGCGGGAACAGGTCGGTCAGGCTGTCTATGCCGCCTGCCTTCGGCACGCCGCCGGCGATCCAGTAGAAGCGCGGATAGGACGACATCGCCTGACGCGCGGCGTCGGCGTTGGTGGCCTTGGAGTCGTTGACGAAACGGACCTGCCCGAGGGTCGCCACCGTCTCCATGCGGTGCGCCAGGCCCGGGAAGGTGCGCAGTCCCTCGGCCGCGTCGGCCATCGATATGCCCAGCGCCCGCGCCGCGGCATAGGCGGCGGCGGCGTTCTGCCAGTTGTGACGGCCCGGCAGGCTGCGGGCCCGCAGCAGGTCGGCCACCTCGGTCACCCGATCGCCGGTGGCGTCGTACAGAACGCCCTGCAGGGCATAGACCCCACGGCCCATGGCTCGCCCGGCGCTGATCGGCCAGATGGTCCGGCGGTTGGCGGCGGTGATCTCGGTGCAGATCTGCTGGCACCACGGATCGTCGACCCCGATGATCGCCGTATCGCCCTTGTCCTGGTTCAGCAGGATGCGACGCTTGGCGGCGATATAGCCTTCCATGCCGCCGTGGCGGTCCAGGTGATCGGGCGAGATGTTGAGGATGACCGCCGCGTCGGCCTTCAGGCTGCTGGTCAGGTCCAGCTGGTAGGACGACGTCTCCAGCACGTAGACCGCCCCGCCGTGCATGTCGTCCAGGCTCAGCACGCCATAGCCGATATTGCCGCCGATGCGGGTGTCGCGGCCGGCGCTGCGGCAGATGTGGCCCAGCAGGGCCGTGGTCGTGGACTTGCCGTTGGTGCCGGTGATCGCGGCGACCTTGGGGCGCTTGTGCGCCGGCGCGGCGTTCACCGTGCGGGCGAACAGCTCGATGTCGCCCAGGATCTCGACCCCGGCGGCCTGCGCCTTCTCCACCACCCAGTGCGGCTTGGGATGGGTCAGCGGCACGCCCGGCGACAGCATCAGGGCGGAGATGCCCGACCAGTCGGCGGCCCACAGGTCCTTCACGGTCAGGCCTTCGGCCTGGGCGGCGTCGCGGCCGGAAGCCTTCTCGTCCCAGGCGATGACCTTGGCTTTGCCCGCCAGCAGGGCGCGCGCCGCCGTGAGGCCCGTGCGACCCAGGCCGAAGACGGCGACTGTCTTACCCTCGAAACCGCGGACCGGGATCATGACCTGAACCAGCCCTCCCTAGCGCAGTTTCAGGGTGGCGAGGCCGACCAGGGCCAGCATCAGCGACACGATCCAGAAGCGGATCACCACGGTGGACTCCGCCCAGCCGAGCTTTTCGAAGTGGTGGTGGATCGGCGCCATCAGGAAGATGCGTTTGCCGGTCTTCTTGAAGTAGGCGACCTGGATCATCACCGACAGCGCCTCGGCCACGAACAGGCCGCCGACGATGGCGAGGACGATCTCGTGCTTGGAGCTGACCGCCACGGCGCCCAGGGCGCCGCCCAGGGCCAGCGAGCCGGTGTCGCCCATGAAGATCTTGGCCGGCGGCGCATTGTACCAGAGGAAGCCCATGCCGGCCCCGATGATGGAGCCGCAGAACACCGCCAGTTCACCCACGCCCGGCGCGAAATGGAGCTGCAGGTAGTTGGCGAAGACGTAGTTGCCGACCAGGTACGCGATCAGGCCGAAGGTCGAGGCCGCGATCATCACCGGCACCGTCGCCAGGCCGTCCAGCCCGTCGGTCAGGTTCACGGCGTTCGACGCCCCCACCAGCACGACGGCGGCGAAGATCACGTAGAACCAGCCGAGATTGAAGATGAACTGCTTGAAGATCGGGAATACCAGGCTGGTCTCCAGGCCTGGCGTCGTCGGCGACTTGGGCGAGAAGACGATCAGCAGGACGGAGGCGATCACCGCCACCAGCACCTGCGCGACCAGCTTCTGGCGGCTGGAAAGCCCCGCCGTCGTCTGCTTGGTCACCTTGGCGTAGTCGTCCATGAAGCCCAGCAGGCCGTAGGCCCCGGTCACGAACAGCACCACCCAGACGTGGATATTGGACAGGTCCGCCCACAGCAGGGTGCCGACGAACACGCCGGCCAGGATCATCAGCCCGCCCATGGTGGGCGTGCCGGCCTTTTCGACCACGTGACGCTGGATGCCCTCGGCGCGGATCGGCTGACCCTTGCCTTGCTTGGCGCGCATCCAGCGGATGAAGCGCGAGCCCATCAGGATGACCACAAGCTGGGCGGTCATCACGGCCATGACCGTGCGGAACGTCAGATATTTCAGCAGGTTGAGAAGCGGGATGTGCTCGCGCAGATCGCTAAGGCGCTCATACAGCAGATACAGCATCAGTGGTCCCCACCCGTACCAGAGCCTGAACCGAGCAAAGCCAGGGCGGCCGCGACCGTCCCGGCTTTCGAACCGTTGGACCCCTTCACCATGATCACGTCGCCGCCCCGAACGGACGAAGTGACCAGCGGCGTCAATTCAGCCGCACTCTCGGCGTACCCCCCACGGCGAGTTGGGGAAGCGCCTCCCACAGCGATTTCATCAGCGGGCCGGCGCAGAAGACGAGGTCGATCCCGGCCGCTTCGGCCAGTGACGCCAGCGCCGCGTGGTGCTCAGCCGCCTGCGGGCCAAGCTCCAGCATGTCGGTCAGCGCGACGATGCGTCGCCCCGCGACCTTGCGGGCGCCCAGGTTCTTCAACGCCGCGGCCATGGAGATCGGATTGGCGTTGTAGCTCTCGTCCACCAGGGTGAAGCTTCCACCCTCGACCGCGATGATCTTCTCGGCCCCCCGCCCCTCGATGGGCGCGAACCGGGCCAGGGCCTCCAGGGCGGTGGCGCGCGGCACGTCCAGCGCCTCCAGCATCAGCAGGACGCACAGGCTGTTCAGGCCCCAGTGATGCCCCGCCTGCAGGATCGGGAAGCTCATCGCCTGGCCGCGGATCACCGCATGAACCGTGGCGCCGTCGCCATGGCTGTCGAAGGCGGCCAGGCAAGCGGTGCAGTCCGCAGCCGAGCCGAAGCTCCAGACGGTCGCCCCGACCTTCTCGGCCTCGGCCTTCAGCAGGTCGAACCACCTGTTGTCGGCGTTGAGCACGGCGATCCCGCTCGGCTCCAGCCCGGCGAAGATCTCGGCCTTGGCGCGGGCGACGCCCTCCTCCCCGTCCGGGAAGTTCTCGGTATGCACCGGCCCCACGGTGGTGATCGCCACGGCGTGCGGGCGGACCATGCGCGACAGGGGGGTGATCTCGTCGGCGTGGTTCATGCCGACCTCGAACACCGCGCGTTCGGTGTCGCGCGGCATGCGCGCCAGGGTCAGCGGAACGCCGATGTGGTTGTTGTAGGACTTCACCGATGCATGGCCGCGACCGGCCAGCCGCAGGCCCGCCTCCACCGCTCGGGTGACGCTGGTCTTGCCGACCGAGCCGGTGACCGCGCCGCGCTTGGCGGGCGTGCGGTCACGCGCCGCTTCGCCCAGTAATTCCAGAGCCTTGAGCGTATCGCCTGTGACGACGCAGCTCCCCTCCACCGGGCGGGTGGTCAGCGAGCCGGCCGCGCCGGACGCCAGGGCGCTGGACACGAAATCATGCGCGTCGCGCACCCCGGCCAGGGCCACGAACAGGTCGCCCGGCTCGATGGAACGCGTATCGATGGAGACGCCGGAAACTTCAAAAGGCGCGCCATGAAGAGCGCCGCCGGTGGCGGCCGCGATCTCCGCGGCGGTCCACAGGGATTCAGCCATCAGTCAGCCCCAGGGCGGACGCGGTCTCGGCCACGTCGTCGAACGGATGGGTGACGCCGGCGATGATCTGCCCCTGCTCGTGCCCCTTGCCGGCCACGACGAGAACGTCGCCGTCCTCCAGCAGGGCGGCGGCGGCGCGGATGGCTTCGCGGCGGTCGCCGATCTCACGCGCGCCGGATGCGGCGGCCATGATCTCGGCGCGGATGACGGCCGGCTCTTCCGAGCGCGGGTTGTCGTCGGTGACGATGGCCACGTCCGCCAGGCGGGCGGCGATCTGGCCCATCTGCGGGCGCTTGGAACGGTCACGGTCGCCGCCGGCGCCGAAAACGGCGATCAGCTTGCCGCGCGTGTGGGGACGCAGAGCCTTCAGCACCGTCTCCAGACCGTCCGGCGTATGGGCGTAATCGACATAGGCCTCGCCGCCCTTTGGCCCCGTGCCGACGCGCTGCAGACGCCCTGCGGCGCCCTTCAGGCTCTCCAGCGCCTTCAGCACGGCGGCCGGCTCCTCGCCCGCCGCGATGCACAAACCAGCGGCCACCAGCACGTTGTCGGCCTGGAAGGCGCCCGCCAGCGGCAGGTTCACGACATGCTCGTCCGCGCCGTGGGCGATGACCAGGCGCTGGCCTTCCGGCAGCAGCTCACGGCTGACCAGACGCAGACCCCGGCCCTTCTCCCCCACCGACGACAGGGTCAGGCCCGCGCTCACCGCCGCCGCGGCGAAGGCCGGATAGGCGTCGGAATCCGCGTTCAGCACCGCCGTCGACCAGCGCGGCAGCAGGGTGTCGAACAGGCGCAGCTTGGCCGCGCGATAGACGCCCATGGTGCCGTGATAGTCCAGATGGTCCTGGGTGAAGTTGGTGAAGCCGCCGGCCGTCAGGCGCACGCCGTCCAGGCGGCGCTGATCGACGCCGTGCGACGACGCCTCCAGCGCCATGTGCGTCACACCGTCCGCGGCCAGCTTGGCCAGCAGCTCGGAGACATCGGCGGCGTCGGGGGTCGTCAGGCCGGGCGGGGTCAGCTGGACGTCCGGCTTGCCCTTTTCCGACACGGTGACGCCCAGGGTGCCCATGCTGGCGGCCTTGTGGCCCAGCTCGGCGAAGATCTGGCGGCAGAACACGGCGACCGAGGTCTTGCCGTTGGTGCCCGTCACCGCCACGCAGGTCTTGGGCTGCGCGCCCCAGAAGCTGGCGGCCGCCAGGGCGTAGGCGCGGCGCGGGTCTTGGGCGTGCACCACCGGCACCGGCAGGTCGGTCACGTCGGCGGGCGCCAGGATGGCGGCCGCGCCGGCGTCGAGCGCGGCGGGGATGAAACTGCGGCCATCGACCTTCGACCCCGGCAGGGCGACGAACAGCGTGCCGGCCTTCACCTTGCGGCTGTCGGCGGTGACGCCGGTGATGACGGGATCGACGGGCAGGTCGCGCTGGACCAGATCGGACAGGGGCATGGTCATCGGCCGCCTCCAGAAGCGGCGAACGCGCCGTTCGACGCGACAGAATAGGGAACGTCGAACTTGCGTTGAACGCCAAGGAACGGGGCGATCCGGTCGATCACCTTGCCCGCCGGCGGCGCGCCGACCCAGCCGCCCGTGGAGAAGCCGTAGCTTTCCTTGGTGCCGTTCGGCTCGTCCATCAGGATCAGGACGAAGTAGCGGTCAGCCTCGACCGGGCCGTCCGTCGGGAAGACGGCGGCGAAGGACGAGACCTGGCGCTTGTGGTTGTAGCCGCGGATGGCCGGGTCATACTTCTCGCCCGTCCCCGTCTTGCCGCCGACCGACAGGCCGGGGGCGTTGGCCTTGCCGCCGCTGCCGATCGGATCGGAGACGTTGGCGCGCATGATCTGCAGCATCTCCAGCGAGCTCTGCTCGGAGATCACCCGCTCGCCCTTGGGACGATAGTTGGCGTCCTGCTTGCGGATGGTCAGGGGCACGCGCACCCCACCGTTCAGCAGCGAGCCCATGGCCTCGGTCAGGGCCAGCGGACTGACGTTCATGCCGTGACCAAAGGAGGTGGAGGCCACCGCGTCGTCGTTCCACACCTTGGGGGTCAGCGGGCGGGCGGACTCGCGCAGCTCCACGCTGGCCGGCTTGGTCAGGCCCAGCTTGGTGAAATACTGCTCCAGCCGGCGCGGGCCGATGGCGACGCCCAGCTTGGCGGTGCCGATGTTGGACGAATGCTGGAAGACCTCGACCAGCGTCAGGACCTTCCGCGCGGCGTGATAGTCGTGGATCGTCCGGTAGCCCAGCTTGTACGGCTGGGTGGCGTCGAAGGTGGAGCTCGGCGTGGCGACGCCGGTATCCAGGCCGATGGCCACCGTGAACGCCTTGAAGGTCGAGCCCATCTCATAGACCGCCGCGGCGGCGCGGTTCAGGCGCGCGCTGTCGTCCGAGGCGCTCGGCTTGTTGGGATCGAAGGTCGGCCAGCTCGACATGCCGAGGATTTCGCCCGTGTGGACGTTGGTGACGATGCCCACCGCGCCCTTGGGCGTGAAGTGCAGGGCCGCCTTGTTCAGCTCGTCGTCCAGGGCCGCCTGGATGCGCAGGTCGATGGACAGCGGCAACGAGCCGCCGCCCCGCGCCGCGATCTGGCGCAGCTCGTCGTCCAGCGCCCGCTCCGCGCCGGCCAGACCTGTTCCGCCCTTGTCGGAGAAGCCGATGAAGTGCGCCGCCGTCCCGCCCAGCGGGTAGACGCGGCGCCCCTCCTCTTCAAAGCTGATGCCCGGCAGGCCCAATGCGTGGACCGCGTTGCGCTCTTCCGGGGTCAGGCCGCCGTGAACGAAAATGCGGCGATTGCCTTCCAGCGCCTTGTTCAGGCGCTTGGGGTCGAGCCCGGCGACCGTGCGGCGCAGGGCGCGGCGCGTCTCGGCGGCGTCCCACACGTCCGACGGGTCGATATAGAGACCGTAGTGCGTCAGGTCGGCGGCCAGCAACTCGCCGTTGCGGTCGGTCAGGTCGGCGCGGGCGGCGCCGATCAGCGGCGCATAGTCCCCGCCCCGGCCGGCGTCTGAGAAAACGGCGGAGCGGGCGGCGCCCAGGGCGAGACCGAGGAAAACCGTCCCGAAGATCGCCAGGACGAAGAAGATGCGCAGACGGGTGTCGTCCTGCGCCCGGCCAGCGGCCTTCGAGCGCTCGAAGGCGTGCTCAAGGCTCCAGACGCGCTCGATGAGCCAACGCCAGGCGGGCAAGCGAGGCGAAAGGTCCGCCAGGCTCATTGCAGGTTCTCCAAAGGCGTCTCCGGCGTGGGTTCGTCGGAGGCGGCCGCAGCATTGTTTTCCGGCATCGCCGGCGCAGGCGCGGGTCGCGCCGGCGACAGGCGCGCCGCGATCTCGGCCAGTCTATCGGATTCGATCTCCTGGGCGGCCTTGATCGGCGCCAGACCGAGATAGTTCGTCGCCAGCCGCTCCAGGCGGCGAGGCTGCTCCAGGTAAGCCACCTCGGCCTTCAACAGACGCGCGCGGACGCGCTCGTCGGAAATCTCACGATCCAGGCGCGCGATCTCGGCCCGCTCGCCGCCCGCCACCGTCTTGGCCAGGTACACGCCCAGCACCAGCAGGAGCAGCAGGGTCAGGGCGAAGATCTCGATGACGCGGAAGCCGCGATAGCGCCGGGCGAAGATCGAGGTCATGCGCCCCTCCCCTCGTCCCAAGCCGGCGCGGTGGTCCGCAGGCCGGCGCGCAGCTTGGCTGAACGGGCGCGCGGGTTGGCCGCCAGCTCAGCCTCGCCCGGGGCGGCGGCCTTGCCGATCAGCTCGAAGGTCGGCGTCGGCCCACGCTCGGTCGGCGGCGCATGACGCGAACCGCCCGGCGTCTTGCCGGCGCGCTCGATGAAGAAGCTTTTGACGATGCGGTCTTCCAGGGAGTGGAAGGTCACCACCGCCAGTCGGCCGCCCGGCTTCAGGATGCGCTCGGCGGCGTCCAGCGCCCGCTCCAGCTCGGTCAGCTCCTCGTTCACCGCGATGCGCAGCGCCTGGAAGGTCTTGGTGGCCGGATGCGCCTTGGCGCCGCGACGCCCGCCCAGGGCGCGCTCCACCACTTCCGCCAGATCCAGGGTGCGGCTGAACGGCTGCTCCTCGCGGCGGCGGATGATGAACGACGCCACCCGGCGGCTCTCGCGCTCTTCGCCGTAGACGTAGAGGATGCGGGCCAGCTCCTCCTTCTCCAGCTCGTTGACCAGGTCGGCGGCGGTCGGGCCGTCGGCGGCCATGCGCATATCCAGCGGGCCGTCGCGCATGAAGGAGAAGCCGCGATCGGCTTCATCCAGCTGCATGGACGACACGCCGATATCGAGCACCACGCCGTCGACCGAGGCCGGACCGAAATGCTTCTCCATCTGGGAGAAGCGGTCCTGGATCAGGCGAAAACGATTGTTTTCGGCGGCCAGCGGTTCGGCGAAGCGCAGGACGGTCGGATCGCGGTCGAAGCCGACCACGTTCGCGCCGGTCGCCAGGATCGCGCGGCTGTAGCCGCCCGCCCCGAAGGTGCCGTCGATGATCGTCTCGCCCGGCTGGGCGCTCAGGGCGGCGAGCACTTCGTCGAGCAGGACGGAGATGTGGGGCGCTTCGCTCATGCCGCACCGCCAAGGCGCGCCGTGCGCTGCTGCGCGCGCAGGGCGGCCAGACCCTCGCGGGCGGCCACGCGCTGCTCGGCGCGATGGGCGGCGAACGCGTCGCGCGACCAGATCTGGAAACGGTCGCCCAGGCCCACAACGGACACCCAGTCCGTCAGGCCAAACATCTCGCACAGGCTGTCCGGCAGGGTGATGCGGCCAGCCGTGTCGAAGGACAGGCGGGCCATGCCGCCCAGCACGCTGGTCTCCAGCGCGGTGCGGATCGGGTCGCCGAACGCCATCTCCTCGATCACGCCGTTGTAGCGGTCGAACAGCGCCTTGCCGCCCGCCTCCAGGCAGTCGGCCTCGATCGAGGGGAAGCAGAAGATGCCGTCGAAGGGGCCCGACACAGCCGCGCGGAAC
The DNA here is from genome assembly GCF_041021955.1 of Caulobacter sp. 73W. GTDB lineage: Bacteria > Pseudomonadota > Alphaproteobacteria > Caulobacterales > Caulobacteraceae > Caulobacter. The sequence goes on along the minus strand of NZ_CP158375.1, from coordinate 3,608,739 downwards.
TCCTGCGGCACCACGATGCGCCGCTTCGCGTCCAGCTGCTTGTCGAACGTCGAGAGAAACACCCTCGTCAGCCCCGCTCAGATCCGCCCACACAGACCCGCCGTCAACCTTAACGACCGGTTCAATTGGGTTAACATGGGATCAAATGGGATACAATGACACTCAGCGTCAATTCTCTACGAAAACAACGTCCGTTCAGCCCGTTATGGTTAACGCAAGTAAATAATCCACAGAACATACATAGAACTGGATAGTAGAATGGTGAATCCGGCGCCGCTGTTACGCGACCGGAGTCATCTCGGCCCATTCGGGCCCATTCTGGAAGGAAGCAGGATCAGACGGCCTATAAGCCGGGTTCTGTGCCACCCCTTGCGGGGCGCGACGATCATTCCTCTGGACCGCCCATCGCTGGACGGTTCTCGCGACCTACCCGAACGCCTCGGGCCGGCGACGGCCCTACCCCCGAAAGGGCGCGACGTTCCTATTTGGTCTTGCTCCAGGCGGGGCTTGCCATGCCGTCCGCATTACTGCGTCCGCGGTGGGCTCTTACCCCACCCTTTCACCCTTACCGACGGCCGAGGCCGCAGGCGGTTTGCTTTCTGTGGCGCTATCCCTAGGCTCGCGCCCGGCGGGCGTTACCCGCCGCCTTGTCACCGTGGAGCCCGGACTTTCCTCGACGCCGAAGCGCCGCGACCGCCCGGCCGTCTGATCCTGGCGCTTCTGTGAGGGGTCACGCCGCCGCGGTCAAGACGCGCGCAGCAGATGCACCAGGCGCGAGCGGGTCTCCCCGTCGGCGATGCCGTCGAAACGGTTCTGCAGCCAGTGCCGCTGGAACGTCGCCACGATCAGCTTGGTGTGGGCGTCGTACTTGCCCGACGGGGCGCAGTCGTAACCCAGGCGGGTCAGGCCGGCCTGCAGGGCGAACACCCCCGCCCCCTCGTCCCCTTCGCCCAGCGGCGCGCCCGGGGCGGCCGGCGGCTCGACCCACAGGCCGTGCCCGGCCTCGGCCAGGGTCTTCCACGGAAACAGCTCGCCCGGATCGACCTTGCGGTCAGGCGCGATGTCCGAATGACCGATGATCCGCCCATTGGGCACGTCCCAGCGGGTACGGATGTCGGTGGTCAGGGCGATCACCGCGTCGATCTGAGCCTTGGGAAAGCTGCGGTAGCCGAACTCGTGGCCCGGATTGACGATCTCGATGCCGATGGAGACGTGGTTCAGCCCCGTCTCGCCCTTCCAGAACGAGCGGCCGGCGTGCCAGGCCCGGCGCTCTTCCGGCACCAGGCGGAAGATGCGGCCGTCCTCCTCGACCATGTAGTGCGAGGACACCTTCTTCTCCGGCGTGCGCAGCTGCTCCAGCGCCGCCTCGCCCGTCTTCATGCCGGTGTAGTGCATGACGATCATGTCCGGCAGCGACTGCCGCGCGTCGAAGTTGGGCGACGGGGCCTCGATGAATTCCAGCGACATCAGATACGGTTCCGGACAAGCAGCAGCAGCGGCATGACGTGGTTGCGCCTCAGGGCCACGATCAGCACGCCGACCAAGGCCAAGGCCGCCCCGATCCCCATGCGCAGGTCGAAGTGGTCGTGGGTGATGAGCACGCCAAGCCCGATGGTGGCAAGCGGCGTCATCAGGGTGAGCGGCGAGATCAGGTTCGCCTCGTACCGCCCGATCAGGAAGTAATAGACCGTGTGGGCGACCACCGAGACCACCAGGGCGCTGAACACCACCGCCAGCCAGAACGGCCAGCCGACGCTGGTGGCGATCGCCCACTGGTTCTGCTCCAGCGCCAGGGACGCGGCCGCCAGGGGCAGGAAGGACGACGCACCGACCCAGGCCTGGAAGCGCAGGGGCTTGACCCCTTCCATCTGCTTCATCATCACCGCGCCGAACGATCCGGCCAGGGCCGATGCGGCGACGAACATCAGGCCCGGCGACAGCTCCAGCCCATGCGGGCTCCACATCACCGCGATCGCGCCCAGGAAGGTCAGGGTGATGCCCAGGCCGCGCCGCCAGCGGATACGCTCGCCCAGCATGATCACCGACAACAGCGTGGTCAGCGGCACGCCCAGCTGCACGACGATGGCGGCCGCCGAGGGCGACGCGGTCTTGAAGCCCAGGAACAGCAGGGCGAAGCCCCCCGCCCCCATCAACAGGCCGATGGTCACGATGCGCCATACCGGCTTGGGCGCCGGCAGCAGCCACGGCAGCGTCGCCAGCGCGACGATGGCGAAACGCACCGCCGCGTAGAACATCGGCGGCACGCCCCAGTGCGCGACCACGATCTTGCTGATGATGTTGTTCGTCGCCCAGACCAGGCAGACGATCACCAGCAGGCCGAAATCGCGCAGGGACATGTCACGCGCCCCTGAAGTTCGGCGCGCGCTTCTCCAGCAGGGCGGAGACGCCTTCCATATGGTCCTCGGTCATGTGCGACAGGGCCTGGGCCGCGGCGCTCATTTCCATGATCGTGTCGTAGGACGCGTTCTGCCCCTGCTTCAGCAGGCTCTTGGCCATGCGCAGGGCGTGCGGCGGCTGGGCGGCGATCCGCTGTGCCAGGGCCATGGCCTCGTCCATCAGCGTATCGTGCGGCACGACCTTGCTGACCAGGCCCCAGTCGCCCGCCGTCTTGGCGTCGACGATGTCGCCGGTGAACAGCAGCTCCGCCGCCCGGCTCATGCCCACCGTGCGCGGCAGCAGCCAGGCGCCGCCGTCACCGGGAATGATGCCCAGCTTCACGAAGGTCACGCCAAAGCGCGCCTGGTCGGAGGCGATGCGGATGTCGGCCATGCAGGCCACGTCACAGCCCAGGCCGACCGCCGGCCCGTTCACCGCCGCGATGGCCGGAACCTCCAGCCCGTAGATCGAGCGGACGATGCGATGGATGTTGGTGCGATAGTTCTCGCGGATGGAAATTCCGCCCCCGGCGAACGCGCCTTCCTTGGCCTTCATCGCCTTGACGTCGCCGCCGGCCGAGAACGCCCGGCCCGCGCCGGTCAGCACCACGCAGCGGATGTCGGGGTCGCGATTCACCGCCTCGCACACCGCGGCCACCTGATCGCCGTCTCCCGGCGCCCCCAGGGCGTTCAGGCTGTCCGGGCGGTTGAAGGTGAGGATCGCGACGTGGCCGCGTTTTTCGGTGGTGATCAGTTGGTCCAAGGCCACGTTTCCCTTTGTTATGCATTCTGCATAGGCGATGGGGGCGTCAGGTGAAAGCCGATCACTGACGCCGGCAATCACGGAGGTCTCGTTATGAACGTTTCGAAGTCCTTGGTTCTGGCGGTCGCCCCGCTGCTTCTCCTGGCCTGCTCGCCCAAGGAAGACGGCGGCTCGCCAGCCCCCGCCGGCCCGGTGAAGAGCGAGACCGCCGCGCCGAAGACGCCGCTGGAGTTCGATCAGGCCAACGCCGCGGCCAAGGTTCGCCTGAAGCTGGCCGACGAGATCGCCCGCTTCCCGGTCCTGCATTCGCGCCTCTATGACGACGAGACCGCCGGCCTGAAGAAGTTCGCCGACGAGGCCGCCGCGCAGAACCCGTCCCGCCCCTACGAAAGCCAGGCCCAGTGGACCCTGGCCGCCGCCGCCGCGCCGCTGGTCTCCCTGCGTCGTGAGTTCTTCGACTACACCGGCGGCGCGCACCCGAACCATGGCTCGGCCGGCCTGTTGTGGAACAGCGCCACGGACAAGGAAGTGCAGCCCGCCGAAATCTTCCGCGCCGGCGCCGACATGACGCCCATCCAGAACGCGGTCTGCGAGGGGGTGAAATCCGCCAAGGCCCGCCGCGAGGGCTCGGTCCCGCTCAGCGACATGTGGAAATGCCCGACCTGGGACGAGATCACCTGGGTCCTCGTCCCGTCGAAGACGCCTGACAAGGCGGGCGGCCTCGCCGTGCTGATCGGTCCGTACGTGGTCGGCCCCTATGCCGAGGGCGACTACGAGGTCGTCGTGCCCCTGTCGATCTTCCAGCCCCTGCTCGCCCCCGCCTACGCCAGCGCCTTCGCCGGCGAACCCGCGCGCCTGGGCAACGCGGACGGCACGCCGACGGTGCGGATGCAGGCGACGAGCTAATCCCCTCCCCCATAAACGGGAGCGAGGAGATTAGAGCGGGATGTTGCCGTGCTTCTTCCAGGGGTTCGACAGTTCCTTGCCGCGCAGGTGCTTGAGCGTCCGCGTGATGCGCTTGCGGGTGCTGTGCGGCATGATCACGTCGTCGATGTAGCCGCGGCTGGCGGCGACGAACGGGTTGGCGAAGCGCGCCTTGTACTCGGCCTCGCGGGCGGCCAGCGCCTCGGGGTCCTTGGCCTCGGTGCGGAAGATGATCTCCACCGCCCCCTTGGCGCCCATGACCGCGATCTCGGCGGTTGGCCAGGCGTAGTTCACGTCGCCGCGCAGGTGCTTTGAGCTCATCACGTCATAGGCGCCGCCATAGGCCTTGCGCGTGATGACCGTGATCTTGGGGACCGTCGCCTCGGCATAGGCGAACAGCAGCTTGGCCCCGTGCTTGATGAGGCCGCCGTACTCCTGCTTGGTCCCCGGCATGAAGCCCGGCACGTCCACCAGGGTGATGACCGGAATGTCGAAGGCGTCGCAGAAGCGCACGAACCGCGCGGCCTTGCGCGAGCTGTCGATGTCCAGCACACCGGCCAAGACCTGCGGCTGGTTGGCGACGATGCCCACCGTCTCGCCGTCCATGCGCGCGAAGCCGCAGATGATGTTCTTGGCCCACTCGCTGCTGATCTCGAAGAAGTCGGCCTCGTCGACCATCTTCAGGATCAGCTCCTTCATGTCGTAGGGCTTGTTCGGATTGGCCGGGACCAGGGTGTCCAGGCTGTCCTCCATCCGCTCGGCCTCGTCGAAGCTCTCGCGGATCGGCGCCTTCTCGCGGTTGGACGACGGCAGGAAGTCGACCAGCCGGCGCACCTGGGTCAGGGCCTCCAGGTCGTTCTCGAACGCGCCTTCCGCCACGCCCGACTTGGACGCGTGAACCCGTGCGCCGCCCAGCTCCTCGGCCGAGACCACCTCGTTGGTGACGGTCTTCACCACGTCCGGGCCGGTCACGAACATGTAGCTCGTGTCCTTGACCATGAAGATAAAGTCGGTGATCGCCGGCGAATAGACGTCGCCCCCGGCGCACGGGCCCATGATCACGCTGATCTGCGGGATGACGCCCGAGGCCAGGGTGTTCTCGAGGAAGATGTCGGCATAGCCGGCCAGGCTGTCGACGCCCTCCTGGATGCGGGCGCCGCCGGCGTCGAACAGGCCGATGATCGGCGCGCCCATCTTCATGGCCTGCCGCTGGACCTTGAGGATCTTCTGGGCGTGGGCGCCGCTGAGCGAGCCGCCGAACACCGTGAAGTCCTTGGAGAACACGAACACCGTGCGGCCGTTGATCGTGCCCCAGCCGGTGACGACGCCGTCGCCGGGAATCTTCTGCTCGGCCATGCCGAACTCGGTCGCGCGGTGCTCGACGAACATGTCGAACTCCTCGAACGAACCCTCATCCAGCAGCAGGTCGATCCGCTCACGCGCGGTCAGCTTGCCCTTGGCGTGCTGGGCCGCGACACGCTTCTCGCCGCCGCCGGCCCGCGCCTGCTCGCGGCGACGCTCAAGCTCTTCAAGGATATCCTGCACGCTGTCCCTCGTATTCTTGGCTTTGGAACGAGGGGTAAAGGCCGGCGCAGGCCCTGACAAGATTTACGCAGCGAGAGCCTTGAACCACCGATCGATCATCGCCGCCTCTTCCCGCTGGCGGGCCGCGCGCTCGGCGGCCTCCTCGTCGACGCCCCACTGACGCTCTTGGAACGCCTCGTCCAGACGCGACAGGTCATAGGCCTGCTCACCCGTCAGACGCCCGCGCGCCACGGCGAACGCCAGGACCGCAGACCCCAGCAGCGGCGCGGCGAACCCCAGGCCCGCCAAGGCGAAATCATCCAGCCCCCGCGCCAGCTCGGCAGCGCGTTCGATGCTTTCAGCCGGCTGGTCCTGATGGATGATCCCGGCCACCCGGACCAGACGCAGGCCAAGCTCGGCCTCGGCCCAGTCCAGCAACGCCCCCCATTCGCGCTCCTGCTCGCTGACCAGGGCCACGGGACCGTCGGCGAAATAGCAAAGCAGGTCCGTCGCCGCGAACCGCGCCACTTCCTTGGCGGCATCTTCATGCACGGCGGCCAAGCGGTCGATGACCGTATAGGCCAGCCGGGTCATGGGCATGGATTCGGGGTCGATCAGCTCGCCCTGCGCCGCCCATTCGGCCGCGATGGCGGCCGCCAGAGCGTGCGTCGGCACGATCAGCGGCTTGCCCGCCGGGCTCTTGGGCGTGCGCCCGTCCAGGTGCACGGCGAAGCCGGCCTCGACCGCCGCGGCCTCCGCCTGCTTGTAGAAGCGGCGAACCCGCTCCTGGGTGTCGTTGTTACGAGCCAATGACGCTTCCGCAAAAAAGCCGACTTGCGGCGAAACATTCCAGTTGCGGCCAAGTGGTATGAACTTCGGACGGATGCAAGGAGGACCTGCATTTTGGCGCTTCCCAGCAAGGACATGCAGGCGGCCATCGCCGCCACGCGCTTCGGCCTCGGCGCCCGTCCGGGCGAGATCGAGGCCGCGCGCGGCGATCCGCGTGGTTGGCTCAAGGCCCAGATCACGCCTGACGGCGCTGACCAGCCCAAGACCGACTTCCAGAACGGCGCACAGCGGCTCGCCGAATATCGTCATCAGCAGGACACGCTCCGTGCAGCGCGTCAGTCCGGCGACCAGGAGGCGCTCAAGGCCGCTCAGCGCGAGCGTCGCCAGGACGTGAACCAGGACTTCCTGGCCCGCGCCCAGCTCGGCGCTTCAACCGACGCCAGTTTCCGCGAACGCTGGGCCCTATTCTGGGCCAACCACTTCACCGTCTCGGCCACCAAGCAGATCACCGCATCGGTCGCCGGTCCGTTCGAGCAGGAGGCCATCCGTCCCCATGCCTTCGGCCGGTTCGAGGACATGCTGGTCGCCTCCAGCAGCCACCCGGCCATGCTCACCTATCTGGACCAGTCCCAGTCGGTGGGACCGGAAAGCCGCCAGGCGGCCCGCGCTCAGCAACGCGGCCGTCGCCAGGGCCTGAACGAGAATCTGGCCCGCGAAATCCTGGAACTGCACACCGTCGGCGTGAACGGCGGCTACAGCCAGGCCGACGTCACCGAATTCGCCCGCGCCATGACAGGCTGGACCGTCGCCCGCAACGCCGAGGAAAGCGCCGACGGCGCCTTTGTCTTCCGCGCGGCGGCCCACGAGCCGGGCGATCGGACGATCATGGGTCGCCAATACGGCCAGGACGGCGCCGGGCAGGCGCGCGCCATCATGGCCGACCTGGCGACGCGTCCCGCCACCGCCCGCCATTGCGCCCGCAAAATCGCGACCTACTTCGTCGCCGACACGCCGCCTCCGGCGCTGGTCCAACGACTGGAGAAGGCCTGGCTGACCAGCGGCGGACAGCTCGACGTCGTGGCCCGCGCGCTCATCGAAGCGCCCGAGGCGTGGGAGCCTGCCCCCGCCAAGTTCAAGACGCCCTACGAGTTCCTGATCTCGACCTGGCGCGCCGTCGGAACCCAGCCTCAGGCCCTGAACCAGCTCGGCCCCACGCTCAACGGCCTCGGCCAGCCGGCCTTCCGCCCGCCCTCGCCCGAGGGGTGGCCGGACGAGACATCGGCCTGGGCCGCGCCGGACGCGCTGATCAAGCGCATGGCCTTCGCCCAGGGGTTCGCTCAACGGGTCGGCGATCGCGTCGATCCCAACGCCATCGCCGCCGGCGCCCTGGGCGCGCGACTGAGCAACCCCGTAGCTAAGGCTGTCGCCCGCGCCGAGAGCCGACCGGAGGCCTTGGCCGTCCTGCTGATGAGTTCGGAGTTCCAACGCCGATGACCGATCACCATCACACCCACGGCTTCAGCCGTCGTCAGGCCCTGTTCGGGGCGTTGGGCCTGGGCGCGTCCGTCACCTTCATGGGCCGCGCCGCCCATGCCCAGACCGGCGGCAAGAAGCTGATCGTCCTGGTCTGCCGCGGCGGGCTGGACGGCCTCTCCTTCACCCCGCCGGTGGGCGACCCCGACTACGCCGCCCTGCGTGGCGCGATCGCCTACGCGCCGGAACAGGCGCTGAAGCTGGACGGGACCTTCGGCCTTCACCCCGCCCTCGTCCGCACCCATGCCCTGGCCCAGAAGGGTCACCTGCGTATCGCTCCCGCCATCGCCACGCCCGACCGCGCCCGCTCGCACTTCGAGGCGCAGGACGTGCTGGAGACCGGCGCCGTCACCCGCTACGGCGCCAATTCCGGCTGGCTGAACCGCACGCTTCAAAGCCTGTCGCCGGACCGCAAGGTCGAGGCCCTGTCGGTCGGGGCCGTCGCGCCCCTGATCCTGCGCGGACAGGTGCAGGCCGCGTCCTGGTCGCCGGGCAGGAACGCCGACGCCACCGCTCGCCTGCCCACCATCCTGCAGGATCTCTACAAGAACGACCCGTTGCTCGGCCCGGCCTTCGCCCGTGGCCTGCAGACCGAGGCCATGGCCCAGATCGCCATGACCGGCCTGTCCGCGCCCGCCCAGCCGATGGACGGGATGGCGAAACCCAACGCCGTCGCCCAGCAGGCGGCCCAGCGCCAGGGCATGGCCGCCGCCGAGAAGCTGGGCGTCACCGTCGCCAACTTCATGACCCAGGCCGGCGGCCCGCAGATCGTCGCCATCTCACTGGACGGCTTCGACACCCATGCCGGACAGGTGGGGCAACTGCAGTCGCGCCTCAGCTACATGGACGCCCTGATCGGCGGCCTGACCAGCGGTCTTGGTCCCGCCTGGAACGACACGGTCATCGTCGCCGCCACCGAATTCGGCCGGACCGCACGCGTCAACGGCACCGGCGGCACCGACCACGGCACGGCCTCCAGCGCCCTCGTCCTGGGCGGCGGCTTGAAGAAGGGCGGGATCATCGGCGACTGGCCGACCCTGCAGCAGACCGCCCTGTTCGAGAACCGCGACACCACCCCGACGCTCGACATGCGCGGACTGTTCAAGGGCGTATTGCGTGATCACCTGGGCGTCGAACAGCGCGCGCTGGAGACCACGGTGTTCCCGGACAGCGCCTCGGCGCGGCCGGTGACCGGGATCGTCTAGGCGGGCACCACGTCGAAGGCGATGGTCAGGCGGTCGTCCGCGCCGCTGAACGGCACGGTCCCGTGCCACATGTACGACGGGAACAGCGCCAGCAGGCCGGGCTGCGGCTGGACGTAGTGCTCGGGCTCGAGCTTGGGGACGGTAGGCACGCCGGGCTGGCCGAACTTGATCCAGCCTTCCTTGCCGCCCGCCCCCACCGCCTGCGGCAGCGCCAGATAGCAGGCTGACGACAGCCAGCCCTGCGGATGGGTGTGGTCGACGTGGAAGCCGTTCGGCCGCAGCTTCACCGACCACAGGCCGGAGAACCGCCAGTCGCCGGTCATGCGCGAGCGCAGGATGTCGGCCCCCTCGCCCACCGCCGCCATGTAGCGGCGGATTGGTCCATCCACGGCCTGGCGGAAAGCCTTGATGGCCGGCTGGGTGGAGCGTTGCAGGCTCTGGCTCGTCTGGCTGCCGTGCCGCAGGGACTGGCCGATGGGGTGGGTCTTCATGGCGTGCAGCGCGCGCAGCGCCGCGCCCAGGTCGGCCACATAGCTTTCCCGGCTCTCCCACCCATCCGGCACGTCGATCAGGGCCGGGCGGACGAAGGCAGCGTAGTCGTACAGCGCCTTGTAGCGGGCGTCGCCGCGCAGCCGCCACGCGGTCGCCAGCAGGGCCCAGGCCCCCTGGTCGAAACGGTTGGCGTTGACGATAGCCTGCGCCACCTCCTCGGCGGCGTCGGGCCGGCCGGCCGCCAGATAGGCCTCGGCCAAGGTCGAGGCGGCGGCGAGCCCGACCTGCGTCACCGCCCGCTCGGCATAGCCCACGGCCGATATCGGATCGCATGAAGCGGCGGCCTGGGCGGCGCCGACCAGCAGCTCCGCCGAGGCGTCCTGACGCGCCGCCGGCGCGCGCAGCATCTCCAGCGCCCCCGCCACGTCGCCGGCGTTTTCCAGAACCTTGGCGCGGGCGGACAGCAGGCCGAAATCGCCGGGCGCGGCCTTCAGCGCCTGGTCGATCGGCGCGGTGGCGGCGGCCATGTCCTCGGTCCGCATCCAGATCAGCTGCGCCCACTCGCGCAATGCGACGCCGTAGTTGGGACGCCGGCGCGCCACCTCGGCGAAGGCGGCCTCGGACTCGTCGAACCGATCCTGCCCCTGAAGGGCGCGTGCCAGGACCAGCCAGGTCTCCGGCGCGTCCCCGCCCTTGGCGAAAGCGCGGCGGATGGCGGCCTCCGCCTCGGCGAAATGCTGCTCGTCGCCCAGGGCGGCGGCGAGGTTGTGCTCCGCCACCGCGCTTTTCGGGTTCACCTTCGCGGCCCGCTCCAGGAACGGCAGGGCGTCCTCGCGGCGGCCCAGCGCCTTCAGGGCCTGGGCGTGGGCTTCCAGCACCCCTTGGCTGGCGTTGCTGCGTCCGGCCAGCGGCTCGGTCGCCGCCAGGGCCTCGGCGGCGAGCCCGTTGTTGACCGCGTGACGCGCCACCTCCGCCGTCGCCTGCATCCGCTGATCCAGCGGCGCCGCGTTGGGCGCCAGGGCGGCCAGCGCCGCGCAGGCGTCGGCGATCCGCCCCGCCTGCATCATGGCGGCGATCGGCTGGAGAGCGGGGTGCAGGTTCACCGGCGTTTGCTGCTCCGGCGGGCGAACGGGTCCTGCTCGGCCTCGTCCTCGGAGAAACCGAAGCGATGGAAGCCGGCCTTCATCTCAGGGCTCAGCGGGGCCTCGACGTGCAGCATGCCGGCGCTGGGGTGCGGCAGCAGGATCGAGCGCGCGTGAAGCTGCAGCTTCAGTCCCTCGGACAGCGGCTCGGACTTCTCGTCGCCGTACTTGGGGTCGCCCAGGATCGGGTGGCCGATGGCCTTCATGTGGGCGCGCAGCTGGTGCGTACGGCCGGTGTGCGGACGCAGCGCCATCCAGGTCACGCGCGGACCCGCGCGGCTGATCGAGACGTATTCGGTCTCGGCCGGCTCGGCGTCGTGGTCCTTCGGATCGACCGGAATGACGATCTCGCGGTCATTGATGCCGCGCTTGGCCAGCGGCACGTCGATGACGCCCTCCACCGGGTGCGGGTTGCCGACGACGATGGCCCAGTAGGTCTTCTGCGCTTTGCGCTTGGCGAAGGCGCCCGATAGACGCGCCGCCGCGCTGGGCGTCTTGCCCAGCAGCAGCACGCCGGAGGTGTCGCGGTCCAGGCGGTGGACCAGGCGCGGACGCTCCAGCCCCTCGCCCCAGGCGCTCAGCAGCTTGTCGATGTGCTTGGTGGTCTTGGTCCCGCCCTGCACCGCTAGGCCCGACGGCTTGTTGAGGGCCAGGACTTCCTCGTCCTCGTACAGAACGAGCGACTTGGCGTAGGCGATGTCGCGCTGGCTCAGCTTGCCCTTCTCGGCGGGATCGGGCGCGTCCGGCAGCGGCGGGACGCGGACCTGCGAGCCAGCCGCCAGACGCGTGTCGCCCTTGGCGCGCGAGCCGTCGACCCGCACCTGGCCGGAGCGGAACAGCTTGTTGAGCTGGATATGGTTCAGGTGAGGCCAGCGGCGCTTGAACCAGCGGTCCAGGCGGACGCCGTCCTCGCCGGAATCCACGTAGAGAGTCCGGACTTCCTTCACGCCAGCACCTTTCGCGTCATGAACATGCCTGCGAACACCGCGGCGATGGAGAGCGTCGCCGAAGCGACCACATAGAGAATGGCCAGACCGTAGTCCTTGCGCTCGATCATGAGCGCGCTTTCCAGGGAAAAGGCCGAGAAGGTCGTGAAGCCGCCCAGGACCCCGACGCCCAGCAGGGCGCGCCAGCGATCCTGGTCCGCCCCGCCGCGCAGGGCGAGCATGGCGACCAGCGCGCCCATGGCGAGACCACCGATCAGGTTGACGGCGAAGGTGCCGTAGGGCCATCCGGTCCCCAGCAGCCGCCCCGCCTGTTGGCCGACGAAGTAGCGCGCCGCCGAACCCAGGGCGCCGCCAGCCATGACAAAGATGTAGTTCATGAGCCCCTTATGCGACGGGGCGCGCCCATAGGCAAAGGGAACAGCCTAGACGCGCGGCGCCTGGATTTCCCGGACCACGGCGCGGGCGTCATAGACATCGACGCTGGCGGGCTTGGGGCCCTTGCCCATCACCACCTCGATGGTGCGGCTGATCTGCGGGCCGCCGGACAGGTCGAAACTGGTCCCGATGCCCAGGCCCACGCCGCTGCTGCGGCCCCAGCCGTAGTTCGAGGACCCGCCGCCCACGGACAGGCTGGTGCGCGGACCGCCCCCGCCGCCGCCCCGCATCTCGTCGAAGCGATCGGTCACCCGGAACCAGTCATAGCCGGTCTGAATGGCCAGCTCCCCCGCCCGCAGCAAGGCCAGGTCGGCCACCTGCATGGCCGGCGCGCCGCTGCCGCCGCGATAGGTGACGCGCCAGCGGTCATTCTCCAGCCGGTATTCGGAGAAACCCGAAGCCTTGGGGCCAGTCGCCGGCGCATAGACGGTCGGCGTGGTGCAGGCGGCCAGGCTGAGGACGGCGGCAAGGGCGAGAAACGGCTTCATACCCTTGAAATGCGAAGCGCGGCCTCAGCGTTCCGGAATCGCCAGTCCGCAGTTCTCCAGCACCTTGGCCATATCGTCGGGCAACGGCGCGCTGACCTTAGTTTCCCCGCCTTCCGGATGCGGGAAGATCAGCGACGAGGCGTGCAGCATCAGCCGCGGCACGGGCTGCCCTGCCAGCATCAGCGCCCCGCCATAGCGGACATCGCCGGCCAGCGGCCGCCCGATGGAGGCCATGTGGACGCGGATCTGGTGCATCCGGCCGGTCTCCGGGCTGCATTCGATCAGCGCCGCCTGGTCGTTGGCCGCCAGGGTGCGATAGCGGGTCCTTGCGGTCTCGGCGTCCGGATGATCCGGCTCGCACACGCGCATATAGGCCTCGCGGCCGATGGACTCCCGGCGCAGGGGCGCATCCACCGCGCCGCCCTTCGGCTCCGGCGCGCCGCCGGCGACGATGGCCAGGTAGGTCTTGCGGAAGCGCTTGCCCATCAGCGCCTTGCCCAGGAACCCCGCCGCCGGCTTGGTCTTGGCGGTCAGGATGACGCCGGAGGTGTCGCGGTCCAGCCGGTGGATCAGGCGCGGCCGCGGATGCCCCCGCCGGGCCAGGGCCCACAGCAGGTCGTCCAGGGTATGCGCCTGGATGCGCCCGCCCTGGCTGGACAGGCCCGACGGCTTGTTCAGCACGATGATCGAACTGTCCTCGCGCAGGACCAGCGACCGGGTGAAGGCGATCTCCTCCTCGGTCAGGCTGATCGGCGACTCGACGGCCTTGGTCTTGGCGGGCTGCAGCTTGCGGCGGGGTTGCTTCATGGCTTCCTCCTGCACGCCCAGACGAGCTTGGCGCAAGCGTTGATGAGAGAAGCTAGAGGGGAAGCGAGGCTGAGAAATTCGAGCACGGTCATCTCTTTGGTTGGAGATCGACCACTAAGCGCCTCAGTGCGGGGGGTGGATTAGCCCAATTCGAATATCTACTGGATCTTCGAATTCAGGTGATCACCCTCGGCGCCTCATAACAGGAAGACCCCTTCCCCCTTGATGGGGGAAGGGCAGGGATGGGGGTGATGCGGCGGTTGGGTTCGGCGCGGCGGAACGGCAGCAGTCACCCTCACCCTCGATCCCTCTCCCATCAAGGGAGAGGGAGGCGTGATTCAGCACCCCCACGGGCGAGAACCCGCAAGGTTGGAAGGGCGGCGGAGCGGCCTGACCTGCGTCAGGCGATGGGACTATGGAGTGCCGGGTTCGACGTAGGTCTTTCCGCTCCGCGCGATCGTGTCTGGGTGCTCCTCGAGAGGACTTACAAATCTCCGAGCGAAGGCCCTGACGGGCGGGCCTCCTCCAGCGAGAGGTCCCGGACCGCGTGGACGCCGGGGTTCCACGCCTAAATCCCGCTCGATCACATCTCCATCACAACCGGCGCTGGCCGAGCGCCCTTCCCGTGATGGGGACGACGAGAGGTTACGGCGGGTTTGGGAGGGGGTGGATAAGGTCGCTGATTTCCCCGCTCCACATCCGTCTTCCTAGGCCTTGTGCCTAGGACCCAGAGACTCTGTGGCGACAGGATTGGTGCGGCGATGACCGCCGCACTTCACCAGGAATCTCAACCGTTTCTGGTCCCTAGGCACAAGGCCTAGGGTGACGGAGTTTGGGCAGCGCAGCAGTCACCCTGTCCCCCCGAAGGGGGCGAAAGATATTGGATTAAGCCCCACCCCGCTCTGCACGCAGTTTGGCCCAGTGGTCCAGCCGTTCCTTTATCCTGGCTTCGGTCCCCACGGGTTTGGGATCATAGAACTTCCGCCGCTCCATGCCGTCGGGGAAGTAGTTCTGCCCGCTGAAGCCGTCCTCGGCATCGTGGTCGTAGTTGTAGTCCTTGCCGTAGCCCAGGTTCTTCATGAGCTTGGTCGGGGCGTTCAGGATATGGGCCGGCGGCATCAGGGAGCCGGTCTCCTTCGCCGCCCGACGCGCCGCCTTGTAGGCCACATAGACGGCGTTCGACTTGGGCGCCGAGGCCAGGTGGACGACCGCCTGGGCCAGGGCCAGCTCCCCTTCGGGGGAGCCGAGGAAGTCGTAGGTGTCCTTGGCCGCGTTCGCCAGGACCAGGGACATGGGATCGGCCTCGCCGATATCCTCGGCCGCCATGCGCACGATGCGGCGGGCCAGGAACAATGGGTCCTCGCCGCCCTCCAGCATCCGCGCCAGCCAGTACAGCGCCGCGTCCGGATCGGAACCCCGTACGGACTTATGCAGCGCCGAGATCAGGTTGTAGTGGCCCTCACGGTCCTTGTCGTAGGCCGGGCTACGCTTTTGCAGCATCTGGCCCAGCTCGGCCGGGGTCATGGGCTTGGGCACGCCGATGGCGAACAGGGTGTCGGCCAGGGTCAGCAGATAGCGGCCGTCCCCATCGGCCATGGCGATCAGCGCCTCGCGCGCCGCCGCGTCCAGGGGCAGCGGCTGCTCCTCCGACGCCTCTGCCTTGGCCAGCAGGCTTTCCAGCGCTTCCTCGCCCAGGCGGCGCAGGACATAGACCTGCGCCCGCGACAGCAAGGCGCCGTTGAGCTCGAAGGACGGATTCTCGGTGGTCGCCCCGACCAGGGTGACGATCCCCTCCTCCACGAACGGCAGGAAACCGTCCTGCTGGGCGCGATTGAAGCGGTGGATCTCGTCCACGAACAACAGGGTGCTCTGGCCGGCCATGCGGCGGGCGCGCGCTTGCTCAAACGCCTTCTTCAGGTCGGCGACGCCGCTGAACACGGCCGAGATCTGCATGAACTCATAGCCCGCCGCCTTGGCCAGCAGGCGGGCGATGGTGGTCTTGCCGGTGCCCGGCGGCCCCCACAGGATCATCGACCCCAGGCGGCCGTTGTCGACCATCCGTCGGATCGGCCCCGTCTCGCCCAGCAGGTGCTCCTGCCCCACCACCTCGTCGAGGCTCTGCGGTCTCAGGCGATCCGCCAGGGGCGTCGGCGTGCTGGGCGTCAGGCCGGCGGCTTGGAACAGGTCTGTCATGGGTTCAGAGTACAAAATCCAGAGGGAGAACGCACATGGCTGACAACCAGCAGGGGCCGACCGGCGGCCTGACCCCGTACCTCATCAGCGCTGATGCGTCCGCGCAGCGCGACTTCTACATCAAGGCGTTCGGCGCGACCGAGGCCATGGGCCACAAGGCCGAGGACGGCAAGCGCTACATGCACCTGCACCTGCTCATCAACGGCGCGTCGCTGCTGATGTGCGACGCCTTCCCTGAATACGGCCATGCCGCCCAGACGCCGGCCGGCTACACCCTGCACCTGCAGGTGGACGACGCCGACACTTGGTGGCGGCGCGCCACCGAGGCCGGCGCGACCATCGCCATGCCGATCGAGGACCAGTTCTGGGGCGACCGATACGGCCAGGTGATCGACCCGTTCGGGGTCCGCTGGTCGATCGGTTCGCCGAAAAAGGCCTAGGCCCTGACCATCAGGTCCGGATCTGGGCGGTGATCAGGCGGCCGTTGCGTTCGATGGTCACCTGCCAGGCCCCGGCGTTGGCCGAGACCGCCGACTGCAGGTCGCGGACGCTGGTGATCTCGCGGCCGTTGATCTGACGCACGATGTCGCCGGCGCGCAGGCCCGCCGACTGGGCGATCCCAGGCTCGACCTTGATCACCAGCACGCCGCGGCGCGTGAACGGATCGACGCCCAGCTCCTGCGCCGCCGCCGGCGAGACGTTGACGACCGTCGCGCCATCAATGGGATTGCGGCCCGCCAGCTTGCGCTCGTCCCGTGCGGGCGTGTTCGGCGGGGTGTCGGCCCGCACGCTCAGGGTGCGCTCCGCCCCCTCGCGGCGGATGACGATCGGAACGGTCTCGCCCGTCCTGCGGGTGCCAAAGGCGTAGGTGACCCCGTTGTCGTCGTTCACGGCCTGACCGGCCACTGACAGGATCACGTCGCCCTGCCGCAGGCCGCCGCGATCCGCCGCGCCGCCGGGCCACACCTCGGCCACCAGCACGCCGCGCGGGCCGGGCAGGCCCAGGCTGCGGGCGATGTCGCTGGTCACGGTCTGGGTCCGCGCGCCCAGCCACGGCCGCACGATGGCGTGGCCGCCGCCCAGGGCGACGCTGACCACCTGCCGCACCACGGCGGCGGGAATGGCGAAGCCGACGCCGGTCGACGAGCCGGTGCGCGACAGGATGAAGGTGTTGATGCCGACCAGGTCGCCATCCATGTCCACCAACGGCCCGCCGGAATTGCCCGGATTGATGGCCGCGTCGGTCTGGATGTAGGAGCCGAAATCGGCCTGGCCGACATCCGTCCGCGCCAGGGCCGAGATGATGCCGTTGGTCACGGTTTGGCCCACCCCGAACGGGTTGCCCACCGCCAGCACCAGATCGCCGACCTCAAGCTGCTCCTGGTCGTCGATGGCCAGGACCGGCAGTTGCTCGCCCGGCGCTTCGATCTTCAGCACGGCGAGATCCGAGCGCGGATCATCCAGCAGCACCTTGGCCTGGAATTCGCGACGGTCGGCCAGCTGGACCGTGACCTCGCTCATGCCTTCGATGTTGTGGTGGTTGGTGACGATCACCCCGTCGGAGCGGACGATGGCGCCCGAGCCGAGCGAGCCTTCGACCCGCTCGCGCGGCGCGCCGCCGCCCATGAAGAACTCCCAGAACGGATCGGTGCGCTGACGCACCACCCGGCGGCTGGACACGTTCACCACGGCGGGCGCGACCTGCTTCACCACGGGCGCGAAGGACGTCTTCATGGACCGCGCGTCGGTGGGCGCGTGGCGGGTCGGCTGGGCCAGACCCGGCACGGGCTGGGCGGTGCTCTTGGAAGCAGGATCCGAGCAGGCGGCGAGAACGGCCAAGGCCGGAATGAGCACGCGATAGGCACGCATGGGGACGTCGATTCTCCGATAGTCAGCAGACGACAACAGCCGAGGTTTTCGGCGCAAAGATGGCGCTTAAGCGGACGGGACCGGCTCAGGTTCCAGGCGCGGCGCGGGCTTGGCGACCTTGAGGGCGGTCAGGAACGCCGCGCCCGTCAGGCCGCCGGCGATCAACACCGCCAGGCCCGGCATGTGCAGCACCGAATCGCGATGCACCGACCAGGCGAAAACGGTGGTGTAGAGCGCCGGGCCGAACAGGCCGGTGATGCCCATGATGCTGGAGTTCGCGCCCTGCAGCTGCCCCTGCTCCCAAGCCTGGACCCGACGGCTCATCAGACCCATCAGGCCGGGCTGGATCAGGCCGGACAGGGCGAAGACCGGCAGGCCGATCCAGTACAGCTCCTGCGTCGGCGCCAGGCCGTAGATCACAAAGCCGGCCGTCATGCAGAACAGGCCGATCAGCAGCGCCCCGCGCTCGCCCGCCGCCTTCACCACACGCCCGACCAGCAGGGCCTGGACGATGATGTTGGCGACGCCGGTGGCCATCAGCATGAAGCCTACGTCGCGCGGCGACCAGCCGTAGCGATAGCCGGTGTAGAGCACGAAGATGCTGGGCAGGACGTGGTGCGCCAGCTGGAAGAAGCCGGAAACCAGCGCCAGGCCGGTCAGGTCGCCATGCGACCGCAGCAGCTTCAGCGAGCCGATGGGATTGGCCTTCCTCCAGTCGAAGGCCTTGATCCGCTTCTCCGGCGGCAGGGATTCCGGCAGCACGAAGAAGCCGTACAGCCAGTTGGTCAGGGCCAGGGCCGCCGCCACATAGAACGGCAGGCGCAGGTCGATGTCGCCCAGCAGGCCGCCCATGGCCGGCCCGACCGCGAAACCGACGCCCCAGGCCGCGCCGATCAGGCCAAAGCTCTGGGCGCGTTTCTCCGGCGGCGTCACGTCGGCGATGTAGGCCCCGGCGGTGGCGAAGCTGGCCGCCGTGATCCCATGGATGATCCGCCCGACGAACAGCAGCGCCAGGGTCGGGGCCATGGCCATGAACAGATAGTCCACGCCCAGGCCGAAGATGGAGATCAGGATCACCGGCCGGCGGCCGTAGCGATCCGAAAGCATGCCCAGGATCGGCGAGCAGAAGAACTGCATCAGCGCCCAGACCGTGCCGAACAACCCGACCCACAAGGACGCAGAGGCGGTGTCCCCGCCAGCCATCTCCTTCACCAGATTGGGCAGCACGGGGATCATGATCCCCAGGGACAGCACGTCCATCAGGGCGGTGGCGAAGATGAAGCCCAGGGCGGCCTTGCGCCGCCCCCCGCTTAGGGTCTGTTCGGTCATTGCGGCGCGCCCTCCCCGGCGTCCATTCCAGACTTAAGCGAAGCCAGCAGCCCCCGCCACCACTCTGCGTGCCGCTGAAGAAACAGCGTTTCGGGAAAGCCATGCTTGGCGACGTGCGCCGCCGGCACGGTGTCCCAGCCGCGATGCTCGACGGTCACGCGCGTCTCGTCCCCCACGGCCTCGAAGGTCACGGTCACCTCGGTGTCCTGCCCGGCGGCGAAGGTCGCCTGACGCCAGCCGAAGACCAGACGCCCTGGCGGCTCCCAGGCGCGGATCCTGCCGATCTCGAACACCTTGCCGTTCTGAAGGGTCTCGATCAGGCGGCCGTTCGGCCCCGCCTCGAACGACAGCACGCCCGGCGACCGCGGGGTGAAGGCGAAGATCGGGTTCGGCTTCCACCACTGGCCGATGTCGCGCACGAAGACGTCGAAGGTCCGCTCAGGCGACGCCTTCACACGCAGGGCGACCAGCACCCGCGAAGTCATTTCAGCGGCTCCGGCTCGGCCTCGATGTGCGCCTTGAACATGATCAGCTGGTCGCCCCACATCTGCTCGGTCTGCTCCAGCCAGCGCGACAGTTCCTGCATCGGCTCGGCCCTCAGCGCATAGATCCTCACCCGCGCGTCGAACACCGGATGGCTCTCATGAACGAGGCCCGCCTCGCGCAGCGTCTTCAGATGTCGGCTCAGGGCGGGCGGCGACAGGCCCACGATCCTGGCCAACTCACCCGCCGCCCGAGGCTGTTCGCGCAGGGCCTCGACCACCTTGCGTCGGCTGGGCTCGGCCAGGGCGGCCAAGGTCAGATCGACCGCCGCGCTCATGACCGCATGGTGGTGACCACCCCGGCCACGGCGTCCCATTCCTGAGGGGTCATGGTCTGCACCGTCTGCCCGACGGTCCAGATATGTCCCTCCAGATCTTTGCAGCGATAGGTGCGGTCGCCGTAGAACTGCGTCTCCGGCGCGGCGACGATCACCGCCCCCGCCTGACGCGCGCGTTCGCAATGGGCGTCGATGTCGGTCTCTATGTGGATGTGGACGGTCTGCGTCATCAGCCCGCCCATCGAGGACGGGCTGCGGTGCTCAACCGTCCATTCGTGGCCGACCATGATCAGGGAGTTGCCGAAGCGCATTTCCGAATGCAGCAAGGCGCCGTCCGGAGCCTCGATCAGCATCTCGACTTCAAAGCCGAGGGCCCGCTCCAGCCAATCCAGGGCGGCGCGGGGGTCTTTGTAGACAAGGGCGGAGGTGAGCGCGGGACGTTTGTCGGACATGGGCCACTCCTTAGCGTTCAGAGAAATATTTAACGCATAAGGAAACTAATCGCGCAAGCTTCGACGAACACCGGCTTTCCAAAGTCAGAGAACGTCGGCGAAACGCTCCACCGGCCGGGCGACGACCGCGCCCTTGGGGCCGACCACGATGGGCCGCTCCACCAGGACCGGGTGCTCGACCATGGCGTCCAGGATGCGGTCGCCGGACACGCCGTCCTCCAGCAGGCCCAGTTCGCCCGCCAGCGCGCCCTTGGTGCGCAGGATGTCACGCGGGGTCAGTTGAAGCTGCTTAAGCAGATCCTGCAACTGCGGCTTGGTCCAGCCGGCCTTCAGGTACTCGACCACCACGGGCTTGGCGCCGGCGGCTTCGAGCGCCTCCAGCGTCTTGCGGGAGGTCGAGCAGGCGGGGTTGTGGAAGATGGTGACGGTCATGCCCCTCACCTACCCCAGCCAGCGGCCAAAGAAAAAGCCCCGGAGCGAACCCCGGGGCTTTGAACTCTTGGAAGCCGGAGCTTCTTAGTCTTCGCTGTCGACCACGTGGACCGGACCGGAGTCCTTGCCCTTTTCCGACACGTCACGATCGACGAACTCGATCACGGCCATCGGGGCGTTGTCGCCGTAGCGGAAGCCGGCCTTCAGAACGCGGATGTAGCCGCCTTCACGCGCCTTGTAGCGCGGGCCGAGGACGGCGAAGAGCTTGCCGACCTGCTCGACGTCGCGGACCTTGCTGATGGCCTGACGGCGAGCGTGCAGGTCACCGCGCTTGGCGAGGGTGATCAGCTTCTCGACGATCGGACGCAGTTCCTTCGCCTTCGGCAGGGTGGTGACGATCTGTTCGTGCTTGATCAGCGAAGCCGACATGTTCGCGAACATGGCGATGCGGTGGCTGGTCGTACGACCCAGTTTACGGTGAGCTTTACCGTGACGCATTTAAGTCTCTCCTGGGCCGTGGCCCGCATTGGCGCAGAGCGCCGATCATCACCAGTCCCAGCCTTCATCCCGCCTGGGTAAGTGCTAAGCGCCGGGGCCCTCCACCGCTGTTGCGGCTTCAAAGGGCCCGGACCGGCCTTGCGGTCGGTCCGGATTAAGCGCGGTCTTCGTCTTAGATCTGGTCTTCGAACTTCTTGGCCAGGTCTTCGATGTTTTCCGGCGGCCAGTTCGGCACGTCCATGCCGAGGTGCAGACCCATGCCGGCCAGCACTTCCTTGATTTCGTTCAAGGACTTGCGGCCGAAGTTCGGAGTGCGGAGCATTTCCGCTTCCGTCTTCTGGATCAGGTCGCCGATGTAGACGATGTTGTCGTTCTTCAGGCAGTTGGCCGAACGGACCGACAGCTCCAGCTCGTCGACCTTCTTCAGCAGAGCCGGGTTGAACGGCAGCTCCGGCTTGGACTTGTCCGCGGCCTTGGCCTTGGGCTCGTCGAAGGTGATGAAGATCTGCAGCTGGTCTTGCAGGATGCGGGCGGCGTAGGCCACCGCGTCAACCGGCGAGACGGCGCCGTTGGTCTCAACTTCCAGGATCAGCTTGTCGTAGTCGAGCGACTGGCCCTGACGGGTCGGCTCGACCTTGTAGGCGACGCGCTTGACCGGCGAGTAGATCGAGTTGACGGCGATCAGGCCGATCGGCGCGTCTTCCGGACGGTTGCGCTCGGCCGGGACGTAGCCCTTGCCGGTGTTGATCGTGAACTCCATGCGCACTTGGGCGCCCTCGTCCAGCGTGCAGAGCACGTGGTCGGTGTTCAGGATCTCCACGTCAGCCGGGGTCTCGATCTGACCGGCGGTGACCTGGCCAGGACCCGTGGCGCGCAGGGTGATGCGCTTCGGGCCTTCGCTGTGCATGCGAACGGCCAGTTGCTTGATGTTCAGGACGATGTCGACGACATCTTCCCGGACGCCTTCCAGCGAGGAGAACTCGTGAACCACACCGTCAATCTGGACGGCGGTCACGGCGGCGCCTTGCAGCGAAGACAGAAGAACGCGCCGAAGCGCGTTGCCGAGAGTCACGCCAAAGCCGCGCTCGAGCGGTTCAGCGACGATGCGAGCCTTGCGGCTGGCGTCGGCGCCCGTCTCGATCTGCGGCTTCTCGGGGCGGGTCAGCTCGTTCCAGTTTCTTTCGATCACAGTCGGATCCCTTGAACGCGGCTCGCCGGCCACGAATCTCGCAGCCGGCGCAGGGAAGTCAGGTTGGTCAGGCCTTAAACGCGCCGGCGCTTGGGCGGCCGGCAACCATTGTGCGGAATCGGGGTCACGTCGCGGATCGTGGTGATCGTGAAGCCGACCGACTGCAGAGCGCGCAGCGCCGACTCACGGCCCGAACCCGGACCCGAGACGTTGACTTCCAGGGTCTTCACGCCGTGGTCCGCAGCCTTGCGGCCGGCGTCTTCGGCGGCCATCTGGGCGGCGTACGGGGTCGACTTGCGCGAACCCTTGAAGCCCATCATGCCGGCGCTCGACCAGGAGATGGTGTTCCCCTGCGCGTCGGTGATGGTGATCATGGTGTTGTTGAACGAGGCGTTCACATGCGCCACGCCCGAGGTGATGTTCTTGCGTTCGCGCTTTTTAACGCGCGCCGGTTCCTTGGCCACGATCTAGCTCTCTTACTTCTTCTTGCCGGCGATCGGCTTGGCCGGACCCTTGCGGGTGCGGGCGTTCGTGTGCGTGCGCTGACCGCGGACCGGCAGGCCCTTACGGTGACGCAGGCCACGATAGCAGGCCAGATCCATCAGGCGCTTGATGTTGACCGCCGTCTCGCGACGCAGGTCACCCTCAACCGTGAAGTCACGGTCGATGGTTTCACGGATTTGCAGAACCTCGGCGTCCGTGAGCTCGTTCACGCGGCGCGCGGCGTCCAGGCCGACCTTCTGCATGATGTCCGAAGCGGACTTCTGGCCGATGCCATGGATGTACTGAAGCGCGATGAGAACGCGCTTGTTCGTCGGAATGTTGACGCCTGCGATACGGGCCACGTCTATAAATCTCCTGATCACGCCAATAAGCGCGAAGGGCACAGAGGCCGCAACCCGATCGAGTTGAGCCTACGCGCGCCATCGCGCCTTTCGCGGAAGCGCACCGTTATAGGGATCGGCGCGCTTCCGTCAACCTTTGAAACAGGGAAAATTCCCTGCTCCGCGAAGCTTATTTAACAACTGTCCCGAGGGCGGCGTCGATGTCGGCCGCGACAGCCTCCACCGAACCCATGCCGTCCAGTTCGACCAGCTTCCCCTGCGCCTTGTAGTAAGGCAGCAGCGGAGCCGTCTGGTCGTTGTAGGCCTTCAGGCGGGTGCCGAAGACCTCGGGATTGTCGTCAGGACGACCCTGGTCGGCGAATTGCTTGGCGATTCGACCCATCAGGGCCGGTTCGTCTACCTTCAAGCGAAGGACGACATCAACCTTTGCGCCACGGCTGGCGAGCATGGCGTCGAGCGCCTCTGCTTGCGCGACCGTGCGCGGGAAGCCGTCGAAGATGGCGCCGCCGGCGGCTTCAGCCTCCGGCAGGCGGTCTTCGATCAGGGCGATGACGATCTCATCCGTGACCAGTTCGCCGCGGTCGAGAACGCCCTTCACCTTCTGGCCCAGCTCGGAGCCCGAGGCGATGGCGGCCCGCAGCATGTCCCCGGTCGACAGCTGGACCATGCCATGCTCGTCGACCAGGCGCTTGGCCTGCGTCCCCTTGCCGGCGGCCGGCGGTCCAAACAGGATCAAGTTCATCTAAAGTGCCCCTCGCACATCCTGGACGGGTCTTAGCGCCCGCCGTTTCCTGGCCCTAGTTTCAACTAGCGTCCGCGACCGCCGCCGCGCAACTTCGACTTCTTGATCAGGCCCTCATACTGGTGCGCCAGCAGATGGGACTGGATCTGCGCCACGGTGTCCATGGTCACGGTCACGACGATGAGGATCGAGGTGCCGCCCAGGTAGAACGGGGCGTTGTAGAAGCCGATCAGCGCTTCGGGCAGAAGGCAGACCAGGGTGATGTACGCCGCGCCGATCACCGTCAGACGGGTCAGCACGTAGTCCAGATATTCGGCCGTGCGCTTGCCGGGACGGATGCCGGGCAGGAACCCGCCGTACTTGCGCAGGTTCTCGGCCGTGTCGTCCGGATTGAACACGATCGACGTGTAGAAGAAGCAGAAGAAGACGATCATCAGGCCGTAGGCGACCATGAAGGCCGGCTGGCCGTGCTGCAGCTGGCCCACCACGCCGGGCACCCACTGGGCCCAGGCCGGCAGGTTGGCGGTGGCCAAGAAGCCCATGACCGTCGCCGGCAGCAGCAGAAGGCTGGAGGCGAAGATCGGCGGGATGACGCCGGCGGTGTTGATCTTCAGCGGCAGGAACGAGGTGTCGCCGCCGAACATGCGGTTGCCCACCTGGCGCTTGGGATATTGCACCAGCAGGCGGCGCTGCGAGCGCTCCATGAACACGATGGCGAAGATGACCGCCACGGCGATGCCCATGATCGCGAACATGGCGAAGGCCGACAGCGCGCCCGTGCGGGTCATTTCGAACATCTGCCAGACGCCGCGGGGCAGGCCCGCCACGATGCCGGCGAAGATGATCAGGCTGGTGCCGTTGCCCACGCCGCGGCTGGTGATCTGCTCACCCAGCCACATCAGGAACATGGTGCCGCCCGTCAGGGCCACGATGGTCGAAACCACGAAGAACAGGCCGGGATTGTCCACCAGGCCAGGGCTGGCTTGCAGACCCATGGCGATCGAGCCCGACTGGAACAGGGCCAGGATGACGGTCAGGTAGCGGGTGTACTGGTTGAGGGTCTTGCGGCCCGCCTCCCCGCCTTCCTTGCGCAGCTTTTCCCATGGCGGATACACCGTGCCCATCAGCTGCACGATGATCGACGCCGAGATATAGGGCATCACGTTCAGGGCGAAGATGGCCATCCGCTCGACGGCGCCGCCCGAGAACATGTTGAACATGCCCAGGATGCCCTGGGACTGCCCGCCGAACGCTTGCGCGAACGCACCCGAGTTGATGCCCGGGATCGGGATGTACGTGCCGAGACGATAGACCACCATCGCGAGGATGGTGAACCAGATGCGCTTGTGAAGTTCCGAGGCCTTCTGGAAGGACCCGAAGTTCATGTTCGCTGCGAGCTGTTCTGCGGCTGACGCCATCTAGATTCCCACGACTATGTGGCGAGACACATAAGGAAGGCGGCGGGCGTTGTCACCCGCCGCCCCCTTGTAGAATACCTGCCCGGCGCGAAGCCGGGCGAAGTGTGGCTTAGGCTTCCGCCTGGGCCGGAGCCGGGCGGGTCTGGCTGACCTTGCCGCCGGCGGCTTCGACGGCCTTCACGGCCGACGGAGTGGCCGCATAGACGGTGATGTCGAGCTTGGCCTTCAGCTCGCCCTTGCCCAGCAGCTTCACGCCATCCTTCTTGCGGCGGATGACGCCGGCGGCGATCAGGGCGTCGGCGTCGATCGCCTTCTTGGCGTCGAGCTTGCCGGCGGCGACCGCCTGCTCCAGACGCCACAGGTTCACTTCAGCGAACTCCTTGGCGAACGGGTTGTTGAAGCCGCGCTTCGGCATGCGCATGTGCAGCGGCATCTGGCCGCCTTCGAAGCCCGCGATGGCGACGCCGGTACGGGACTTCTGGCCCTTCACGCCGCGACCGCTGGTCTTGCCCTTGCCCGAACCCGGGCCGCGGCCGACGCGCATGCGGTTCTTGGTGGAGCCTTCGCGAGGAGCGAGTTCGTTGAGCTTCGTCATAGTGCCTCTCCTTGGAGATCTGCGCCGGGACCCCTGCCCCGACTCGGCTTTGAAAAAAATTAATCCGCCCACCTGCGTCGTGCGCGGGTGGGCGGATGTAGCGGTCTTAGCCGACCACTTCAACCATGTGGGCGACCTTTGCGATCATCCCACGGACCGAAGGGGTGTCCTCGAGGGTGGACGTGCGGCCCACCTTGTTGAGGCCCAGACCGGCGAGCGTGGCGCGCTGGTCCTTGGTGCGGCGGATCGGGCTCGCCGTCTGGCGAACAGTGACAGTCTTAGCAGCCATGGTTTAGCCCTCGATCGAGTCCGGGGCCGAGGCGCCGTCGGCACGACGGCCGAGGATGTCGCCAACCTTCTTGCCGCGCTTGGCGGCGATCTGGCGGGGCGAAGCCTGGGCCTTCAGCGCTTCAAACGTCGCGCGGACCATGTTGTACGGGTTGGAAGAACCGGTCGACTTGCCCACGACGTCCTGGACGCCGAGGGTTTCGAGCACGGCGCGCATCGGACCGCCGGCGATGACGCCGGTGCCCGGAGGAGCCGAGCGGACCATGATCTTGCCGGCGCCCCAACGGCCTTGGCCGTCATGGTGCAGGGTGCGCGATTCCCGCAGGGGAACGCGGATCATGGACTTCTTGGCTTCTTCGGTGGCCTTGCGGATGGCTTCCGGCACTTCACGCGCCTTGCCATGACCGAAGCCCACGCGGCCCTTTTGGTCACCAACGACCATCAGAGCGGCGAAGCTGAAGCGACGGCCGCCCTTCACGGTGGCGGCGACGCGGTTGATGTGGACCAGTTTCTCGACGATGTCGCTTTCGACTTCCTCGCGTTCGCGGGGACGACGGTCGCGGCCGCCTTCGTTCGGACGAGCCATGATCAGATCCTCAGAAGTTCAGGCCGGCTTCGCGCGCGGCGTCAGCCAGGGCCTTGACCCGGCCGTGATAGATGTAGCCGCCACGATCGAAGACGACGTCCTTGACGCCCTTTTCAATCGCACGCTCGGCGACGAGCTTGCCGACAGTGGCCGCAGCGGCCTTGTCGGAACCCTTGGCCTTGCCTTCGCCTTCCAGCGAGGACGCGGCGACCAGGGTGACGCCTTGAGCGTCATCGATGACCTGGGCGTAGATGTTCTTGCCCGAGCGGAAGACCGACAGACGAGGACGGCCATTGGCCAGCTTCTTGAGCCGCGTGCGGTTGCGCTGAGCGCGACGCAGGGCATTTTCGCGAGGAGAGAGCGCCATGGCTTACTTCTTCTTGCCTTCTTTGCGACGGACCTTTTCGCCTGCATAGCGAACGCCCTTGCCCTTGTAGGGCTCCGGCGGGCGAATCTTGCGGATCTTCGCAGCGATTTCGCCAACGGCCTGCTTGTCGATGCCGGTGATCTTCACTTCGGTCTGCTTCGGGACCGCGAACGTGATGCCGGCCGGGGCCGGGATATCGACGTCGTGGCTGAAGCCGAGCTGCATCGAGAGGGCCTGGCCCTTCATCGCAGCGCGATAACCGACGCCGACCAGCTCGAGGGTTTCCTCGAAGCCTTGGGTCACGCCGATGACCATGTTGTTCACCAGGGTGCGGGACAGACCCCACATGCCGCGAGCGCGCTTGGAGTTGCCGCGCGGCGTGAGGCTGAGCTCGTTGCCTTCCTGCTTGATTTCGACGTCTTCCGACACCGTCCAGGACAGCTGGCCCTTGGGGCCCTTCACCGTGACCGTCTGGCCCGCGAGCGTGAGGGTCACGCCCGACGGGATCACAACGGCTTTCTTACCAATACGAGACATGTCTTTCCCCTCTCCGCTTAGTAGACGCGGCAGAGGACTTCGCCGCCGACATTAGCGTCGCGGGCGGCGGAGTTCTGACATGACGCCCTTCGGCGTCGACAGGATCGAGATGCCCAGGCCGTTCTTGATCGGCTTGAGATCCTTGATCGACGAGTAGACGCGGCGGCCGGGCTTCGAAACACGGCTGATCTCCACGATGACGGGTTCGCCGTCAAAGTACTTCAGCTCAATTTCGAACTCCGGGAAGGCGCCCGGCTTCTCGACCAGCGAGTAGCCGCGGATGTAGCCTTCGTCGGCCAGGACGTCGAGCACGCGGGCGCGCAGCTTCGAAGCCGGGGTCGACACCTTCGAACGCTTGCGGGTCGCGGCGTTCTTGATGCGAGCGATCATGTCGCTCAGGGGATCGTTCATCGACATCTGATCGTCCTCACCAGCTCGACTTGACGAGGCCGGGGATCAGGCCCTGCGAACCCAGTTCGCGGAGGCTGACGCGGCTCATCTTGAGCTTGCGATAGTAGGCGCGCGGGCGGCCCGTGACTTCGCACCGGTTGCGGATGCGGGTCTTGGACGAGTTGCGCGGCAGCTTCGCCAGCTTCAGGCGGGCTTCAAAGCGTTCTTCCAGCGGCAGGCTTTCGTCATTGGCGATCGCCTTCAGCGCGGCGCGCTTGTCGGCGAGTTGCTTGACGAGGGCCTTGACCATCTCGTTGCGGTTGACGGCGCTTTTCTTGGCCATATCAGTTGTCCTTCCCGTCATTGAACGGGAACTGGAATTCGCGAAGCAGTTCGCGAGCCTCGTCGTCCGACTTCGCGGTCGTGCAGACGATGATGTCCATGCCCCACATCTGGTCGATCTGGTCGTAGTTGATTTCCGGGAACACGATGTGCTCCTTCAGGCCCATGGCGTAGTTGCCACGGCCGTCGAAGCTCGTCGCCTTCAGGCCACGGAAATCCTTCACGCGCGGCAGCGCGATCGTGATCAGACGGTCCAGGAACTCATACATGCGTTCCTTGCGCAGGGTGACCTTGGCGCCGATGACCATGTTCTCGCGCAGCTTGAAGCCGGCGATCGATTGGCGGGCGCGGGTCGGAGCCGGCTTCTGACCGGCGATGGCCGCCAGGTCCTTCATGGCGGCCTGGACCTTCTTGGAGTCCGCGACAGCCTCGCCGATGCCCATGTTCAGCACGATCTTGTCGAGCTTGGGGACCTGCATCTCATTCGTGTAGCTGAACTTGGTCTTCAGCGCGGAGCGGATTTGCTCGCGATAGACCGTCTTCAGCCGCGGCTCGTAAGCTTGATCAGCCATTGATCACCTCGCCCGTGGTCTTGGCCACGCGGACCTTCTTGTCGCCTTCCACGCGGAAGCCGACGCGGGTCGCCTTGCCCTTGGAGTCCACCAGCGCGACGTTCGAGACGTGCAGCGGAGCTTCCTTGTTCTTGATGCCGCCCTGGGGATCGCCCTGGGTCGGACGGGTGTGGCGCTGAACGATGTTCAGGCCTTCGACCACAACGCGCTCTTCCTTCGGGAAGACGGCCAGGACGGAGCCTTGCTTGCCCTTGTCCTTGCCGGTGAGCACGACGACGCGGTCACCCTTCTTGATCTTCGCGGCCATTACAGCACCTCGGGGGCGAGGGAGATGATCTTCATGTGGTTCTTGGCGCGCAGTTCACGGGGAACCGGGCCGAAGATCCGCGTGCCGACCGGCTCGCTCTGCTTGTTGACGATGACGGCCGCGTTCTTGTCGAAGCGGATCATCGAACCGTCTTTGCGCTTGATGCCCTGGCTGGTGCGCACGACGATGGCGCGCAGAACGTCGCCCTTCTTCACGCGGCCGCGGGGAATCGCTTCCTTCACGGAGACGACGATGACGTCCCCGACGTGTGCGTAACGACGCTTCGCGCCGCCCAGCACCTTGATGCACATGACCCGGCGTGCGCCCGAGTTATCGGCGACGTCCAGGTTAGTTTGCATCTGGATCATGGCTTAACCTTCCAGACTTTAAGCGGAAGCCTTGGGAAGGACTTCCCAGGTCTTCAGCTTGGACTTCGGCGCGCACTCGATGATACGGGCGAGTTCGCCCGCCTTGTACGCGTTGGCTTCGTCGTGGGCGTGGTACTTCTTGGATCGACGAACGATCTTGCGGAGCACCGGGTGCAGGATGGTCCGTTCGACCTTCACTACAATGGTCTTGTCGCCCTTGTCGGAGACGACCACCCCTTCGAGGATACGCTTGGGCATATCGTTCTCCTTAAGCCGCGGCCTTGGCGCGCAGCACGGTCTTGATGCGGGCGATATCCTTGCGGATCTCGTCCACGCGGTGGGTCTTTTCGACCTGGCCGGTAGCCGCCTGGAAGCGCAGGTTGAACTGCTCCTTCTTCAGGTTCAGCAGGTTTTCGGCCAGTTGATCGGGCGTCATGGCCCGGATGTCGGCGATCTTCATAGTTAGGCCTCCATCGCGATGCCGGCGTCGAGCCGGGTGACGATGCGGGTGCGGATCGGAAGCTTGGCGGCGCCGAGCTTCAGGGCCTCACGAGCGATATCGTCCGGCACGCCGTCGATTTCGAACATGATGCGGCCGGGAGCGACGCGCGCGGCCCAATGGTCCACGGCGCCCTTACCCTTACCCATCCGGACTTCAGCGGGCTTGCCGGTGACCGGCACGTCCGGGAAGATACGGATCCAGACGCGGCCTTGACGCTTCATCTGGCGAGTGATCGCCCGACGAGCAGCCTCGATCTGGCGAGCGGTGATGCGCTCCGGCTCAACGGCCTTCAGGCCGTAGGCGCCGAAGTTCAGCGCAGCGCCGCCCTTGGTGTTGCCGTGGATACGGCCCTTGAACTGCTTGCGGTACGTAGTGCGTTTCGGTGACAGCATGGCGCTCTAATCCTTACGCGCGCTCGCGACGGTCACGACGGTCGCCACGGTCTTGGCGATCGCCACGCTCACGTCCGCCGCCTTCGCCGGCCGGGCCGGATTCAGTGGCGAGACGCTTGTCCAGCGCCATCGGGTCATGTTCCAGCACTTCGCCTTTGAAGATCCAGGTCTTCACGCCGATGATGCCGTAAGTGGTCTTGGCTTCAGCGAAGCCGTAGTCGATGTCCGCGCGCAGGGTGTGCAGCGGCACGCGACCTTCGCGGTACCACTCCATGCGGGCGATTTCGGCGCCGCCGAGGCGGCCCGAGACGTTGATCCGGATGCCCTTGGCGCCGAGGCGCATGGCGGACTGAATCGAACGCTTCATCGCGCGACGGAAGGCGACGCGGCGCTCGAGCTGCTGGGCGATGTTCTCGGCCACCAGCTGGGCGTCGGTCTCGGGCTTGCGGACTTCGACGATGTTCAGGTGAACTTCGCCTTCGGTCAGACCCGACAGATCCTTGCGGAGCTTGTCGATGTCAGCGCCCTTCTTGCCGATGATCACGCCAGGACGAGCCGCGTAGATGGTGACGCGGCACTTCTTGTGCGGACGCTCGATCAGGATGCGCGAGACGCCGGCGGCGTTCAGGCGGTCCTTCAGGAAGCGGCGCACCTTGATGTCTTGGTGCAGCAGCTTGCCGTACTGCTCGCCGTCGGCGAACCAACGGCTGTCCCAGGTACGGTTGACGCCGAGCCGCAGCCCGACCGGATTGACTTTCTGACCCATCAGGCGGCCTCACCCAGTTCGCGGACCACGATGGTGATCTCGGAGAACGGCTTTTCGATACGCGAAGCGCGACCGCGAGCACGCGGCGAGAAACGCTTCATGACCAGGTTCTTGCCCACGAAGGCCTCGGCGACGATCAGGCTGTCGATGTCGAGGTTGTGGTTGTTTTCGGCGTTCGAGATGGCCGAGTACAGAGCCTTGCGCACATCCTTGGCGATGCGCTTGTGGCTGAACTCGAGCTCGTTGAGGGCGCGCTGCACCTTCAGGCCGCGGATCGACTGAGCCACGAGGTTCAGCTTCCGGGCGCTGGTGCGCAGGTTCACGACCTTCGCCATGGCTTCAGTCGGCTTTACCCGACGGGCTTTAGCTTGCTTCGACATGGCCTACTTCCTCTTGGCCTTCTTGTCGGCAGCGTGGCCGGGGAAGTTCCGCGTGGGCGAGAACTCACCGAACTTCATGCCGACCATGTCTTCCGACACGAGCACGGGAACGTGCTTTTGGCCGTTGTAGACGCCGAACGTCAGACCGACGAACTGCGGCATGATCGTGGAGCGGCGCGACCAGGTCTTGATCACGTCCTTGCGGCCAGACGACAGAGCGGCGTCGGCCTTCTTCAGGAGGTACCCGTCGACAAACGGGCCTTTCCAGACGGAGCGGGTCATCGCTTAGCGCGCCTTCTTAGCTTTGTGACGGCTGCGGATGATGAACTTATCCGTAGCCTTGTTCTTGCGGGTCTTGCGGCCCTTGGTCGGGACGCCCCACGGAGTGACCGGGTGACGGCCGCCCGAGGTGCGGCCTTCACCACCGCCGTGCGGGTGGTCGACCGGGTTCATGGCGACGCCGCGGACGTGCGGGCGACGGCCCATATGACGAGAACGACCGGCCTTGCCGAGGTTCTGGTTCATGTGGTCCTGGTTCGAAACCGCGCCGACCGTGGCCATGCAGCTGTCTTGAACCATCCGCAGTTCACCCGAGCCGAGACGGATCTGGGCGTAGCCGCCGTCACGACCGACCAGCTGGGCGTAAGCGCCGGCCGAGCGAGCGATCTGGCCACCCTTGGCGGGCTTCAGCTCGATGTTGTGGATGATCGTGCCGATCGGCATCGAGCGCAGCGGCGAGGCGTTGCCCGGCTTCACGTCGACCTTCTCGGCGGCGATGATTTCATCACCGGCCTTCAGGCGTTGCGGAGCCAGGATGTAGGCCAGCTCGCCGTCAGCGTACTTCACCAGAGCGATGAAGGCCGAACGGTTCGGGTCGTACTCGAGGCGCTCAACCGTGGCCGGCACGTCGAACTTGCGACGCTTGAAGTCCACGATGCGGTACAGGCGCTTGGCGCCGCCGCCGCGGAAACGGACCGCGATACGGCCGTTGCCGCCACGACCGCCCGACTTGGTCAGACCCTCGACGAGGGACTTCTCGGGCTTGCCCTTGTGGAGCTCGCTACGGTCGACCAGCACGAGGGCGCGACGACCCGGCGAGGTCGGATTGAATGTCTTCAGAGCCATGTCTTAGAGCCCCGTGGTGATGTCGATCGACTGGCCTTCGGCCAGAGTCACGATGGCTTTTTTGACGTCGGAGCGACGACCCAGGATGCCACGGAAGCGCTTGGTCTTGCCCTTGGTGACCACGGTGTTGACCTTGGTGACCTTGACCTTGAACAGCTCTTCAACCGCGGCGGCGATTTCGTCCTTGGACGCGTCGGAAGCCACCTTGAAGACCACCTTGTTCTGCTCAGAGAGCAGCGTGGCCTTTTCGGTGATCACCGGCGACAGGATCGTGTCGTAGTGACGGGCGGTGGCGGCCATTACGCAGCCTCCTCAAAACGGACGCCGATCGCTTCCACGGCCGACTTGGTCAGCACCAGGGTGTTGCGACGCAGGACGTCATAGACGTTCAGGCCGGCGTTCGGCAGCACATCGACGTTCGGGATGTTGCGGGCGGCGAGCTTGAAGTTCGCGTCCACTTCCGGACCGGCGATGATCAGCGCGTTCTTCAGGCCGATCTTTTCGAAGTTGGCGCGCAGCGCGGCCGTCTTCGGCTCCGACAGGGTCGCGGCGTCGAGAACGACGATCGAACCGGTCTTGGCCTTCGACGACAGGGCGTGCTTCAGAGCCAGGGCGCGGACCTTCTTGGGCAGATCGAACGCATGGCTGCGAACGACCGGACCGTGGGCCTTGGCGCCGCCGACGAACTGAGCCGCACGACGCGAGCCGTGACGAGCGCCGCCGGTGCCCTTCTGCTTGTACATCTTCTTGCCCGTACGAGAGACCTCGTTGCGGACTTGAATCTTGTGGTTGCCCGAGCGGCGCTTGGCCAGCTGCCAGGTGACGACGCGTTGCAGAATGTCGCCCCGGATCTCTTCGATGCCGAAGATGGCGTCGGAGAGTTCGACCGAGCCGGCCTTGCCGCCGTCAAGATTGATGACGTCGAGTTTCATTAGGCTTCGCCCCCTTCAGCCGGAGCTTCGGCAGCCGGAGCTTCTTCGACGGCGGGTTCAGCAGCGGCCACCGGAGCGGCGCCAGCCTTGCGGAAGCCAGCCGGCTTCGGAGCATCAGCCGGCAGAGCCGACTTAATCGCGTCGCGCACCTTCACGTAGGAGCCTTCCGAACCCGGAACGGCGCCCTTGATCAGGATCAGGCCGCGCTCGGCGTCCACTTTCCAGATCGTCACGTTGAGAGTGGTGACAGTTTCCTGGCCGAGGTGACCGGCCATCTTCTTGCCCGGGAACGTACGGCCCGGATCTTGGCGGTTACCCGTCGAACCGTGCGAACGGTGAGACACCGACACACCGTGCGTGGCGCGCAGACCGCCGAAGTTCCAGCGCTTCATGGCGCCGGCGAAACCCTTACCGACGGTCAGGCCCTGGATGTCCACCTTCTGACCGGCGACGTAGTGATCGGCGGTCAGCTCGGAGCCGACTTCGATCAGGGCGTCTTCCGTGACGCGGAACTCGGTCACGACGCGCTTCGGCTCGACGGCCGCCTTCGCGAAGTGGCCACGCTCGGCCTGGGAGGTGTTCTTGGGCTTCTTGGCGCCGGCGCCGAGTTGAAGGGCGACGTAGCCGTCCTTTTCCTTGGTGCGTTGGGCCGTGACCTGGCAGCCGTCCAGAGACAGGACGGTGACCGGGATGTGCTGACCGGTTTCGTCGAAGAAGCGGGTCATGCCCAGCTTCTTGGCGATCACGCCGGTACGCTGATTGGGGAGAGCCATACTCGCTATCTCCTTACAGCTTGATCTCGACGTCCACACCGGCGGACAGGTCGAGCTTCATCAGCGCGTCCACAGTCTGCGGGGTGGGGTCGACGATATCGAGCACGCGCTTGTGCGTGCGGATTTCGAACTGCTCGCGCGACTTCTTGTCGACGTGCGGCGAACGGTTGACGGTGAATTTTTCAATCAGGGTCGGCAGCGGGATAGGCCCGCGCACTGTGGCGCCCGTGCGCTTGGCCGTATTGACGATCTCGCGCGTGGAATGATCCAGCACGCGGTGATCGAAGGCCTTGAGCCGGATGCGGATGTTCTGACGATCCATATCGCTCTTCTATTCCCTACAGACGGCGATCCGCCCGCGTGTCTCGAACCATTTCAAAGACCAACCCGAAAGCCTTGCGACTTCCGGAAACGCGACGCCCGCACAAACGATAAAGACCCACGCGATAATCGCGAGGGCCAATCCCGAACGCGCCAGATTTAGCACTATATCAGGTCGTTCCGCGGTCCGCGTCTGAGCCGAAGCTCACAGCCGGTCCAACAGAGGGGCGGTATTTACTCCGCGATTCCGGGAACGTCAAGCGCGTCACGGAGCTCGCCAACACCCCGCGCGAAATAAGTTTATGCGCGGAGAAAATTTCCCGGAAGAACGCCCGTACCGAAGATGAACACGCGCCCTGCCCGCGCGTAGGAAGCAAATCCGCCTCCGCAAGTGTCATAAAACTGCATCAAATGGATCGCAGTCGACTTTCGGGCGATTGAACGCCAAGGCGAAGCTCCATACCTGCCCCTCACCGGCGGACGAGAGGCCCTCCCCTCAACGACCGATCGCCAGCCGGGTGTTTATCCAAAGGGGACTACCCACTATGAAGACCACTCTGTTCGCCGCCGCTGCGGCCGTCGCCGTTCTGGCCTCCGCTCCCGCCTTCGCCGAAACCATCGGCTCGGTGGGCGCCGCCTACAACTACACCAACGTCGACACCAACGCGTTCGAGCAGGACGGCTCGTCGGCCATCGTCGACGGTTCGGTCGCCATCAAGACGACCACGCCCTGGACCGTGACCCTGAATGGCGCTGTCAGCTATTCGGACAACAAGCTGAGCGACGACACCAACCTCTACGGCACCGTGCACGGCACCTACCTGCTGGACAGCGGCGTGCGCGTCGGCGGTTTCGCCGGCCTGGCCGACGTGGCTGACGACACCGTCTGGGCCGTCGGCGGCGAAGCCCACAAGTACTTCGACACCGTGACCCTGTCGGGCGTCGTGGCCTACGGCCAGACCGACGACACGGACGCCGACCTGTGGGCCGTCCGCGCTGACGCCCGCTACTTCGTCAACGACAACGTCCGCCTGAACGCCAACGTCGGCTACGCCAACGCTGACTTCGGCCCGGTCGACGCCGACATCTGGAACATCGGCCTGGGCGGCGAATACAAGTTCGCCAGCAACGGCTGGAGCGTGTTCGGCGGCTACAACCACGCCGAATCCAACGACCTGCTCGACCTGAAGGCCGACAGCGTCAACGTGGGCGTCCGTTACACCTTCGGCGGTTCGCTGAAGGAACGTGACCGCGCCGGCGCGGACCTGACCGACATCGGCGGTCTGTTCGGCGGCTTCCTGCGCTAAGCAGCAAGCACGAAGAAAAAGACGCCCCGGAGTGATCTCCGGGGCGTCAGCTTCTCCAGATCGAGCGAGAAGTAACCTAAGAGGCTCAGCTGCCGACGCGAACGTCGCCCGAGCCCACGATGGACTTGCTGACTTCGCCGGTGACCTTCAGGGCCCGCACGTCGCCGGAACCGGCGATCTTGGCCCGCAGGCTTTCCGCCGTGCCGCCGAAGTCCAGATTGCCCGAGCCGGCGATCGACACGTCGATCTCACGGGCGCGGCCGCCCAGCACCTTCACGTCGCCCGAACCGGCCACCCGCACGCCCAGATCGCCCGACACGGACGCCACCTGCACATTGCCCGAGCCGGCCACGTTGATCGACACGTCGCCCGAGACCGCCTGGGTGGCGATATCGCCCGAGCCCGCGACCTTCACGTCCAGCGAACCCGCCTGTCCCGCCCGCACGTCGCCGGAGCCGGCCTGACGCAGCTTCAGCTCGCCGCGCACATTGGCGACCGTCCAGTCGCCGCAGCCGGCGTTGCCCAGGGTCAGGGCGTCGCTGCGGCCCACGTCGCCGAACACCGCGCCGCCGGCGCTCACCTCGGCCCGGCGCGGCGTGCGCACCACGATCTGTGGCAGGTCGTCGAGGGACACATTACCCACGCCGCGGATGTCCACCGAGCCCTGCCCGTTGCGCACCTTGCAGCTGCGGATGCCGTCCGAGTTCACATCGACCTTGATGATGCCGAAGTTCACGCCGCCCAGGCCGCCGTCCACCCGGACCTGATCGCCATGGCGCTCGATCTTGATGGGCAGCTTGGGGTGATGCCTGGTGATCTCCACCTTCACGTCCGAGCGGTCTTCCGGGATGATCACGACGCGCGCGGCCGCGTGCTCGATCTCGACCTTGGGAGCGGCGGCGGCGGCCGAAGCGGCCATCAGGGCGACGCCAGCGGCGCCGAGAGCAATAAGGGTGCGCATGAGGTCACCTCCGTGAATCCGATGAGGAGACGCTATCCGCACGATCTGAATGGGGCAGCTTAATTCGAGGTCATGACCGCGATGTCATCTTCGCGCCCCAATCGCGTGGGTCGTAAACCGCAAGAAAGAGCCGCCATGCGTCCTTCGAGACGCCGGCCGCGCCGGCTCCTCAGGATGACGAATTCAGAGAGCAAACCACCCTCGTCATGCTGAGGAGGCCGAAGGCCGTCTCGAAGCACGCACAAGCAAAAGGCCCCGGAGGTTTCCCTCCGGGGCCTTCGCTAGATCAGCTAATCGCTGAGACGGTCGAGATTACTCGACGATCTTCGCGCGTCAGAAAGCCTTGGCTTTCTGACCACCTAAGATGCGTCGCGAAAATTACTCGACAATTTTCGCGACGACGCCGGCGCCGACGGTGCGGCCGCCTTCGCGGATGGCGAAGCGCAGGCCTTGGTCCATGGCGATCGGGGTGATCAGCTCGACGTCCAGCTCGGCGTTGTCGCCCGGCATGATCATCTCAACGCCTTCGCGCAGCTTGATGATGCCGGTCACGTCCGTCGTGCGGAAGTAGAACTGCGGGCGGTAGTTGGTGAAGAACGGGGTGTGACGGCCGCCTTCTTCCTTGGTCAGGATGTAGGCTTCGGCCACGAACTTGGTGTGCGGCGTGATCGAACCCGGCTTGCACAGCACCTGGCCGCGCTCGACGTCTTCACGCTTGGTGCCGCGCAGCAGCACGCCCACGTTGTCGCCGGCTTGACCTTGGTCCAGCAGCTTGCGGAACATTTCGACGCCCGTGCAGGTCGTCTTCTGAACCGGACGGATGCCGACGATCTCGACTTCCTCACCGACCTTCACGATGCCCTTCTCGACGCGGCCCGTGACCACGGTGCCGCGGCCCGAGATCGAGAACACGTCTTCGACCGGCATCAGGAACGGCAGGTCCACCGGGCGTTCCGGCTGCGGGATGTACTCGTCGACCGAGGCCATCAGCGCCAGGATCTTCTCTTCACCGATGTTGGCGTCACGGCCTTCGACCGCGGCCAGGGCCGAGCCCTTGGTGATCGGAATGTCGTCGCCCGGGAACTGGTAGGACGACAGAAGTTCGCGAACTTCCATCTCGACCAGGTCCAGCAGCTCTTCGTCGTCGACCATGTCGACCTTGTTCATGAACACGACCAGCGCCGGCACGCCGACCTGACGGGCCAGCAGGATGTGCTCGCGGGTCTGCGGCATCGGGCCGTCGGCGGCCGAAACCACCAGGATCGCGCCGTCCATCTGCGCCGCGCCCGTGATCATGTTCTTCACGTAGTCGGCGTGGCCGGGGCAGTCGACGTGGGCGTAGTGACGGTTGGCCGTCTCGTATTCCACGTGCGCCGTGTTGATCGTGATGCCGCGGGCCTTTTCTTCCGGCGCGGCGTCGATGTCGGCGTAGTTCTTGGCGGTCGCGCCGCCCGACTTCGCCAGCGTGATCGTGATCGCAGCCGTCAGCGTCGTCTTGCCGTGGTCAACGTGACCGATCGTGCCGATGTTGCAGTGCGGCTTATTACGTTCGAACTTTTCCTTGGCCATGGTCTCTTACCTTCGCGCCGGCGGATGAATGTTGCGTCTACTTACGAGGAGTTGGAGCGGGTAGCCGGGATCGAACCGGCATCCTCAGCTTGGAAGGCTGCTGCACTACCATTGTGCTATACCCGCGTCAGTATCTCGGCGGGCTCGCGGTGAGCTCCTCAGGTTCCGGGGTCTGACCCGCGAAGGACTTCTGCAGCGCGTGGTGGGGGAAGTAGGACTCGAACCTACGAAGGCTAACGCCAGGGGATTTACAGTCCCCCCCTTTGCCACTCGGGACATTCCCCCAGCGCGCTACGGAGCTCCTATCGCGACCCTTCCTACCTTCGCGGCGAACCGCAGCCGGTGGGATGAAAAAGCTTCCTGCCTCGGGCGCCGGACAGTGCTAAGAGCGCGGCCCGGCCGAGGTGGAAACCCCTCAGGGCCCCAAATCGGAGCGCGTCTTATAGTGTCCTCTCATTTCGAACGCAACGACCGTAAGAAGCCTTGGGACGCAAACCGTTCAGGCGCAAAAAAACCTCAGAAAAACAATCCGGTAGCGCGCGATAAAACGCCGGCGAGCGACTGGTTGTGGGGTTTTCACGCCATTGAGGCCGCTTTGAGCAACCCCGCCAGGCCCGCTCCGAAGCGTGTTCTGGCGACTCCCGACCGCGCCAAGCAACTCGCCGAGGAGTACGGCCTGAAGGGAATCGAGGTGATCGACGCCCAGCTCATCGCCCGACAGCTTCCCCAGGGCGCCGTCCACCAGGGCATGGCCATGCGCATCGATCCGCCCGAGCCGATGTCGGTGGCCGAGCTGGGCGAGAACCCGTCGGGCCTGATCGTCATGTTGGACCAGATCACCGATCCCCAGAACGTCGGCGCCATCTTCCGCTCGGCCGCCGCCTTCGGCGCGCGCGGCATCATCCTGCAGGACCGCCACTCCCCCGCCCTGGCCGGCGCGGCCGCCAAGGCCGCCGTCGGCGCCATCGACCGCCTGCCCCACGCCATGGCCGTGAACCTGTCGCGGGCGCTGGAGCAGTTGGCCGACCTGGGCTGGCGCGCGGTGGGCCTGGACGGCTCCGCCACCCAGACCCTGGACCAGGCTCTGGACGGTTCGCCCACGGTTCTGGTCATGGGATCGGAAGGCGACGGCATCCGCCGGCTGGTGGCCGAGCATTGCGATGTCCTGGCCAAGATCCCCATGCCGGGCGGGATGGAGAGCCTGAACGTCTCCAACGCCGCCGCCGTCGCTCTCTATGAGGCTTCACGCCCACGTTGAGAGCCACTTGCGTTGAACGCGGCCCTCGCTCATTGAGGATTGATGTTCGACTCTCTTCTCAGCGGCGACCTCGCCGGTCCCCTCACCGCCCTGATCCAGGTCCTGATGATCGATCTGGTCCTGGCGGGCGACAACGCCGTGGCCGTAGGCCTGGCGGCCGGCGGCCTGC
Organism: Caulobacter sp. 73W; assembly: GCF_041021955.1. Taxonomy (GTDB): domain Bacteria; phylum Pseudomonadota; class Alphaproteobacteria; order Caulobacterales; family Caulobacteraceae; genus Caulobacter. The sequence continues at coordinate 3,568,700 of NZ_CP158375.1, read as the reverse complement.
CTGAGAAGGATCGAAAGAAGGCCATTCTCTACGGCCTGATCTGCGCTGTCGTTCTGCGCATCGGCTTCGCCCTGATCACGGCCCAGCTCCTCGGCATCGTCGGCCTGCTGTTCGCCGGCGGCATCCTGCTGCTGTGGGTGTGCTGGAAGATGTGGCGCGAGATGCGCGACCAGGCCGTCCATGAGGAAGCCAGCGCCCAGGCCGCCCTGGACGACGATCCCGCCACCGAACCGACGATCAAGCGGACCAAGAGCTTCCGCGCCGCCTTCATCCAGATCCTGATCGCCGACGTCTCCATGTCGCTGGACAACGTGCTGGCCGTGGCCGGCGCGGCCCGCGAGCATCCTGGCATCCTGGTCTTCGGCCTGCTGCTGTCGATCGCCCTGATGGGCGTCGCCGCCACCTGGATCGCCAAGCTGCTGCATAAGCACCGCTGGATCGGCTACATCGGCCTGATCATCGTGCTCTATGTCGCCCTGCACATGATGTGGGACGGCCACCGCAGCGTCGTGGTCGATCTGAACCACACGCCTCAGTACAACGCGGCGGTTCCCGACTTCATGGACATCTCGCCCGCCGAGCAGGCAAAGCACGCCGCCCACTAAGAGGCGGCGTCAGCTGCCGCGCAGCCAGCCGGTGACGGAGATCCTGTCGTCGCCGGCCGATAGCGACACCTGAGACACCGAATGCGGCTGCGGCACCCGCAGCAGGTTCAGCGCCCCCATGGCCGGGACAAACGCCTCGGCCACATGGCCGTCGTCGCCATGGAACATCAATAGACCGCCCCACTCGATCCGCCAGGCCGGCGTCAGGTTCAGGACATAGGCGTAGTAGCGGTCCTTGCCGTCCACATGATCCGTATGCCCGGTCAGGAACGAGCCGCGCCGATAGCGCGTCGCCTGGGCGTCGGCCATGACAATGCGGTCCTCGCCGGTCAGCGTCCGCATCAGGCCCAGGAACGCCTCGCCGTTCAGGAAAGCCAGCAGGTCGCGCCAAAGGCCTTTCAGCTTGCCGGCCTGCTGCAGGTCCCAGATCGGATAGGTGTCGTAAAGGTACTGGAACCGCTCGGCGGCGCTCTCATGGATCGCCTGGCCGAACTCCCGGCGCTGCTCGACCGTCAGGCTGTCCAGCCACGCCTGCGGCAGGTCCACCTGCCCCCGGCTGTTGGTGGTCACCGTCTGGAACGGCGTGCGTTCGCGCGCCTCGGCCAGCAGCCGGTCGGCGCCGTCGCCGGCCAGGACCGACGGGATCTGCACCCGCCCGCTCCGCTCAAGCCGCTCGACGATGGCGGCCTGTTCGTCGCCCGCGAATTCCCGCAGGGCGAACGGCGTGCTCATTCGGCGCCGCCGAAGCGCTCCGTCCACTCGGCGATCTGCTCGTCCTCGATCTTCTTGAACAGGACCTCGGGCGTGTGGATGGCCGCGCCGGGCGCCAGGCGGTTCAGCTCGGCCTCGCCATTGGCCGACGGCCAAGTCGGCGGGAACGGCTCGTTGACCGCCGAAGCGATGGTCTGGGCCGAGAACGGAATGATCGGCGCGGCGATGCGGGCATAGAGCGCCACCAGGTTCAGGGCCGTGCGGACGATCACCGCCGCGCGGTCGCGGTCCGTCTTCACCGCCGTCCAGGGCGCGGCTTCCTGCAGGTACTCGTTACCCAGAACCCACAGGGCGCGGATCGTCTGGGCCGACTTGCGGACCTCCAGCGCCGTCATCTGCTCGGTCAATTCGGTCAGACGCTCGGACACGGCGGCGTAGAGCTTCTGCTCCAGCTCACCCGCCTCGCCGCCTTCCGGCACCACGCCGTCGAAGCGGGCCTCGGTGAACTTCAGGATGCGGTTGACGAAATTGCCCAGCACGTCCGCCAGGTCGCGGTTGATGCTGCTGGCGAACTGCTCCCAGGTGAAGGCGGTGTCGGAGCCTTCCGGCGCGTTGGCCGTCAAATACCAGCGCCAGTAGTCGGGCGGCAGGATGTCCAGCGCCGCGTCCATGAATACGCCGCGCTTGTTGCTGGTCGAGAACTTGCCCCCGTACCAGTTCAGCCAGTTGAAGGATTTCAGGTTGTCGACGGTCTTCCACGGCTCGCCCGAGCCCAGGATGGTCGCGGGGAAGCTGACGGTGTGGAAGGCCACGTTGTCCTTGCCCATCACCTCCACATAGGTGACGTCGTCGGCGCCCTTGTCGGTGCGCCACCAGCGTTCCCAGTCCGCGCCGGTCGCTTCCGACCATTCGACGGTGGCGCCGATGTACTCGATGGGCGCGTCGAACCAGACGTAGAAGACCTTGTCCTCGAAGCCGGGGCGCGGCGCGCCGTCCTTGGTCACCGGGATGCCCCAGGCCAGGTCGCGGGTGATGCCCCGGTCGATCAGCCCCTCGTCCAGGTGCTTGTAGGCGATGGAGCTGGTCAGGTTCGGCCAGTTCTTGGCCTTGCTGTCGACCCATGCGCGGATGCGGTCCTGGATCTTGGTCTGCATCAGGTAAAGGTGTCGGGTGTCGCGCACCTCGATGTTCCGCGAGCCGCTGATGACCGAATACGGATTGATCAGGTCGGTCGGGTCCAGCAGGCGGCCGCAGTTGTCGCACTGGTCGCCCCGGGCCTTTTCAAAGGCGCAGTGCGGGCAGGTCCCCTCGACATAACGGTCAGGCAGGAAGCGCTTGTCGTCGATGGAGTAGACCATCTGGTCCACCCGTTCCTCGATCAGGCCGTTCTTCTCCAGCGCCTCGCAGAAGTGCTGGGTCAGGCGATGGTTCGGCGGGTTGGAGCTGCGCCCGAACCAATCCCAGGACAGGCCGAAGGCTCGGCCGATGTCGTGCTGGATCTGGTGCTGCTCGTCGCAATAGGTGCGCACGTCCTGGCCGGCGGCGGCGGCGGCCAGCTCGGCCGGCGTGCCATGCTCGTCGGTGGCGCAGATATAAAGCGTCTCATGACCCCGGGCCCGCTCGAACCGCGCATAGACGTCGGCCGGCAGCATCGACCCCGCCAGATTCCCGAGATGCTTGATCCCGTTGATGTACGGCAGGGCGGACGTGATGAGGATACGGGCCATGGGGTCCAGGTGTTGGGTCGCGAAGAAGCAGCGATGGCATATAGAAGCCATGGCGGTGAAACGAAAGCGGGCTGGTCGATACGACCCCGCCTCCCCGCCGCAGAATCCACTTAACCCGCCGCCCCCAGGCCCTATAACGAGCGCGGGGTTTCAGCTGGCGGAGGGGACATGAGCCGGTTTGGGGAATTTACGCGCCGGGCCGCGTTGATCGCGGCCGCCGCGGCGGTGCTGGCCGGATGCGGCCAGGGCGGGGCCAAGGACGAGGTCCTGCACATCTATAACTGGTCGGACTACATCGACCCGGCCATTGTCGATGACTTCACCAAGGAAACCGGGATCAAGGTCGTCTACGACACCTTCAACTCCCAGGAGGTCATGGAGACCAAGCTGCTGACCGGCGGCACGGGCTATGACCTGGTCGTCCCCGCCAACAACAGCGTTCCTCGTTTGATCCAGGCCGGCGTGCTGCAGAAGCTGGACAAGGCCCAGCTTTCGAACTTCGGCAACCTGTGGCCCGACCTAATGGCCCGCATGGATCCCTTCGATCCGGGCGCTCAGTACGCCGCCCCCTACATGTGGGGTACCATCGGCATCGGTTATAATGTCGACGCGCTGAAGCAGCGCCTGCCCGGCGTCGCCGTCGACAGCTGGGACGTGGTCTTCCGCCCCGAGAACATCGCCAAGCTCAAGGACTGCGGCGTCTACATGCTGGACGCCAGCGAGGACATGTTCACCGTCGCCCTGGCGGCCCAGGGCAAGAACCCCAACTCCCTGGTCGAGGCCGACTACGCCGCCGCCACCGATATGCTGCTCAGCATCCGGCCGTCGGTGCGCAAGTTCCACTCGTCGGAGTACATCAACGCCCTGGCCAACGGCGACATCTGCCTGGCGGTCGGCTTCTCGGGCGACGTCTTCCAGGCCAAGGCCCGCGCCGACGAGGCCGGCGGCAAGGTCAAGATCGACTATGTGATCCCGCGCGAGGGCACCCAGGTCTATTTCGACGTCTTCGCCATCCCGGCCGACGCGCCGAACCCGACCGCGGCCCTGAAGTTCATGAACTACATGCTGCGCCCCGACGTGGCGGCCAAGGCGTCCAACTACGTGCAGTTCGCCAACGCCAACGAAAAGGCCCTGCCCCTGGTCGAGGCGGAAATCCGCGACAATCCGAACATCTATCCGACGCCGGACGTGTTCTCTCGCCTGTTCGTGGCCACCTCGAAGGACCCGAAGCTGGTCCGTGAGATCAATCGCCAATGGACCCGGGTGGTCACCGGCCGATGAACGCCAAGGTGGGCAAGACCGGCCGCCAGCGCCTGAACATCGGCGCGGTCCGTTCGAAGTTCTCGCCCTGGAGCGATCCGTCCGTGGAGCCGCTGGTGCGTTTCGAAGGCGTGGTGAAGCGGTTCGAGGACCACACCGCCGTCAACGGCGTGTCGCTGGCCATCTATCCGGGCGAGTTCTTCGCCCTGCTCGGCCCGTCGGGCTGCGGCAAGACCACCCTGATGCGGCTGCTGGCCGGGTTCGAGACCCCGGACGAGGGCCGCATCACCCTGGCGGGGCAGGACCTGGCCGGCCAGCCGCCCCACCAGCGGCCGGTCAACATGATGTTCCAGTCCTACGCCCTGTTCCCGCACCTGAGCGTGGCCCAGAACATCGCATTCGGCCTGAAGCAGGAAAACCTGCCCAAGGGCGAGATCGAGGCGCGGGTCCAGCAGATGCTGGCCCTGGTCAAGCTGGAGCCCCTGGCCCGTCGCAAGCCGCACCAGCTGTCCGGCGGCCAGAAGCAGCGCGTCGCCCTGGCCCGCGCCCTGGCCAAGCGGCCCAAGATGCTGCTGCTCGACGAGCCGCTGGGCGCGCTGGACAAGAAGCTGCGCGAAGAGACCCAGTTCGAGCTCATGGACATCCAGCAGGAGCTCAACACCACCTTCCTGATGGTCACCCATGACCAGGAGGAGGCCATGGTCCTGGCCGACCGCATCGCCGTGATGCGCGAGGGCCGGATCGCCCAGCTCGGACGCCCCGAAGAGCTCTACGAGACCCCCGCCGACCGCTATGTGGCCGAGTTCCTGGGGGACGTGAACGTGTTCGAGGCCAAGGTGGCGGAACTGACCCACCCCATGGCCCGCATCATCATCCCCGAGTCGGAGCAGGCGCTGGACGTCTGGGACGACGACGCCCCCGCCGCCGGCTCCACCGTATGGCTGGCCGTGCGGCCGGAGAAGATGCGCATCAGCCTCGACCCACCGGCCAAGGGGACCGCCAACGTCCTGGCCGGGGAGATCTGGGACATCGGCTACACCGGCGACTGGACCAACTATGTGGTCGGACTGGCCGACGGAAAGCTGATCCGAGTGGCCCGCGCCAACGCCTCGCGCGTGGTGGAGCGGCCCATCGGCTGGGACGACAAGGTCTGGATCTCCTTCGATCCCGACGCCGGCGTGGTCCTGACCCGATGAAGCGCAAGAACGGCGAACGGCTGGCGGCCATCGCGCCCTATCTGTGGCTGGGCCTGTTCTTCGCGTTTCCGTTCGTGCTGGTCCTGCGCCTGTCCCTGTCGGACCAGGCCCTGGCCATGCCGCCCTATGCGCCGCGGATCGACTGGTCGGCGGGCCTGGCGGGGATCAAGGCGTTCGTCGCCGCGCTGGACCTGGAGACCTACGCCCGCCTGACCTCCGACGACCTCTATCTGGTCGCCTATCTTTCCAGCCTGCGCTTCGCGGCCATCGGCACGATCCTGTGCCTGCTGGTTGGCTACCCCATCGCGCTGGGCATGGCCCGCTGCGCCCCGCAGACGCGCAAGATCCTGCTGATGGCGGTGATCCTGCCGTTCTGGACCAGCTTCCTGATCCGGGTCTATGCGTGGATCGCCATCCTCAAGCCCGAGGGCCTGCTGAACATGGCGCTCGAGGCCGTCGGCCTGCCGGGCCTCGACCTGCTCAACACCCAGGCGGCGGTCTATATCGGCCTCGTCTACTGCTACCTGCCGTTCATGGTGCTGCCGATCTACGCGGTGCTGGAGAAGCAGGATCACAGTCTGCTCGAGGCCGCCGCCGATCTCGGCTCCCCGCCGTGGAAGACCTTCTGGCAGGTGACCCTGCCCCTGTCGTTCGGCGGCGTCGTCGCCGGCGCCCTGCTCTGCTTCATTCCCATGGTCGGCGAATTCGTGGTGCCCGACCTGCTGGGCGGCGCCCAGACCCTGATGATCGGCAAGACCATCTGGATCGAGTTCTTCTCCAACCGCGACTGGCCCAGCGCGTCCGCGGTCGCCGTGGCGCTGCTGCTGACCCTGGTGGTTCCCATCGTCCTCTATCAGCGGCAACAGGCCAAAGCCCTGGAGGCCGGCCAATGAAGAAGGGCCCCACCGCCTTCAACATCGCCTCCGTCAGCCTGGGCCTGGCGTTCCTCTACCTGCCGATCGCCGCCCTGGTGCTCTATTCGTTCAACGCCAGCCGGCTGGTGACGGTCTGGGGCGGCTTCTCCACCCGCTGGTACGCCGCCCTGTTCGCCAACGAGGCGCTGATGGGCGCCGCCTGGGTGACGCTGCGGGTCGGGCTGATCTCGGCCACCGTCGCCACCGCCCTCGGAACCCTCGCCGCCGTGGCCCTGGTGCGAGGCGGCCGGTTCGGAGGGCGCACCCTGTTCTCGGGCCTCGTCTATGCGCCCATGGTCATGCCCGAGGTGATCCTGGGCCTGTCCCTGCTGCTGCTGTTCGTGGCCCTGCGCATCGACCGGGGCTTCTGGACCGTGGTCATCGCCCATTCCACCTGCACCCTGGCCTATGTGGCCGTGGTGGTGCACGCCCGCCTGGTCACCTTCGACCGCTCGCTGGAGGAAGCGGCGCAGGATCTCGGCTGCCCGCCGATCCGCACCTTTCTGACCGTGACCCTGCCCAACATCGCCCCGGCCGTCGTCGCCGGCTGGATGCTGGCCTTCACCCTGTCGCTTGACGATCTGGTGGTGGCGTCCTTCGCCTCCGGCCCCGGCGCGACCACCCTGCCCATGCGCATCTATTCCCAGGTGCGGCTGGGCGTATCGCCAGAGATCAACGCCGCCTGCACCCTTCTCATCGCCGCGGTGGCGACCGGGGTCCTGGTCTATGCCCTGGTGGGAAAATGGCGGACGCTAAGAGAACTGCGATCGGAGGCTGGCGCGACAGGGCCGGCTGCGGCATAAGCCCCTTCCTTGGCCGGCGTAGCACAGCGGTAGTGCAGCGGTTTTGTAAACCGAAGGTCGGGAGTTCGATCCTCTCCGCCGGCACCAGTTCCCCTTAGAACGCGTACCCCACCGCCACGCCCACGCGCCTCGGGCGGGGGCCATAGACCTGCGGCTGGCGGCCGGTGGAGGCGAAGGACGGCGAGTCGTCGTCCAGCACGTTCTCGACATAGGCGCCCAGGTTCCAGGCGTGTGTCCTCACCCCGGCGCGCAGATTGACCAGCATCACTCCGCCCAGCCGGGTGTCGTCCGCCGAGGATGAGGCGAAGGCGCTGTGCGACCGCCCCGTATGGGTCGCGTCGGCCCGCAACAGCAGGTCCAGCCGGCTGGACAGCGGCCGCGCATACTCCACCCACGCTCCCGCCGCGAACCGGGGCACCACCGGCAGGCGGTCGCCGGCCGAGCCCAGGCCTGCCGCGATCGCGCTTTCCTGGTCCTCGGTCAGCACCCCGTCGGCATAGGCCAGGTTCAGGCCCGTCCGCCAAGGACCGCGCGGGTCGAACGTCACGTCCGCCTCCGCCCCGTTGATCCGCGCCCGGCCGATATTGGCCAGGAACGAGAAGGCGCCGTTGGGGCTGGCGGCCGTGTACTGCATGTCGCGCCAGTCGATCCGATAGACAGCCCCGTTGGCGGTCAGGCGGCCGTCCAGCCAGTTGCCCTTCACGCCCATCTCGTAGTTCCACAAGCTGTCGGCGCGATAGGCGGCCAGTTCCTGCGACAGGCTGGGCACGGTGTTGATCCCGCCGGGGCGGAAACCTTGCGAGGCCTGGGCGTAGAGCAGCACCCGCGTGTTCAGCCGGTGGCTGCCGACGAACTTCAGGCTCCAGCCTGTCTCGCTGGCCGACTTGTTGAAGTTGCCCTCGGCGGTGTTGGAGATGACGTTCACCACCAGCGTGCGCCCGATGGTCGTGCGCTTGTAGTCGAACCGCCGCGCGCCTACCGTCAGGCTGGTGTCACGGTCGGCGCCGACGATGATCTCGCCATAGGCCGCGCGCTGCTGGAACCGGCTGTCGACGGCGCGCCGTCCGGTGAAGCCGGCGAACTCCAGCGGCACGCCGGTCGCCGCGTCCAGCACCACCACCTGGCTGTCGATGCTGTCCTCGCGGGTCTCGCCGAACAGGCCGAAGGTCCAGCCGATGAAGCCGCGCCCGTCGGACGTGGCGCGCAGCTCGACCACCTGGGATTCCATGTCCACCGGCTGGGTCAGCAGGCCCGGCGACCGGCTGTCCACATAGGCCGTCCAGCGCGACATCTGCTCGACCGAACAGGACACGGCCGAGCCCAGAGAGAAGTATCGGCTGCACCCCGCCTCGCTGGTCCGCTCGGCCAGCAGGACGCCGGAATATTCGCTGCGGCGATGGCTGTTCCACTTGTAGGCCGCCGCCATGGCCGCCAGGCGCACGCCGCGCACTCGCCAGTCGGCCGACGCGACGGCGAAGGTCACCTTCCCCTCGAACGGCAGCCGGCCGTAATTGGTGCTGACATAGGACCCGCCCGTCGGCGTCCACGCGCTGCTGTCGTCCAGCTCTTCCGTCTGGCGCGTCAGCATGAAGTTCAGGGTCAGGTCGTCGGTCGGCTTGGCCCCGATGCCGACCCGCACGCCATTGGTGCGGCTGTCGTTCACCGCGCTCAGCCCCAGGCGGCTGTTGTCGATGAAGGCCGGCTCGGTGCGGTGATAGGCCGTCACCCGCATGCCCACGACGCCGTCGACCAGCGGCCGGTTGACCACCAACGTCCCCGCCTGCCCCCCATGGCCGGCGCTGGTCGACCCTTCCAGGTCCAGGCTGCCCGACGCGGCGTTCAGGTCCGGCCGGTTGAACATCACCTTCAACGCGCCGCCCATGGCGCTGGCCCCATGCAAGGTTCCCTGCGGCCCGCGCAGCAGCTCCAGCCGATTGACGTCCACCAGAACCAGCTCGGGGAACGAACTGCCCGGATCGGCGGTCGTGCCGCTGGCGCCGGTGACCGGCACGTCGTCGTAATAGAGCGCGGTGGTCGCCTCGCCCGATCCATAGACCCCGCGCAGGGTCAGGCGATTGCGCCCCACCCCCGTCGCCGTGGCGACAAGGCCGGGTGTCGTGCTGGTCGCACGCTCGAAGGTGGCGACGCCCGAACGGTCCAGTTCGCTCTGCGGTATCGCCCGCACCGACATCGGCGTCAGCTGGTCCACGGTCGGACGACGCAGGGCGGTGATCACCAGCCCGTCCAGGTCGGACGGCGGCTCCGGCGGGGCCGGCGGCTGAACCGGGGCCTGCGCGACCGCGACGCGCTCGATCAGAACCCGCCCCTGGAAGCTGCGCCAGGTCAGGCCGGTGCCCCTGAGCAGCTGGTCGAGCGCCGCGTCCGAACCCAGGCGGCCGGAGACCTTGCGGGATTTCAGCCCTTCCACCAGGGCCGGAGAAAACAGGATGTCCCGGTCGCTCTGCGCCGAGAAGGCGGTCAACGCCCGTTCCAGCGGCCAGCCGGCGGGGATGTCGAATCGAGCCGAAGGGGCGGCCTGCGCGGGCGCGGCCACGGCGGCGCACAGCCCGCCCGCAACCAAGCTGGCGTGGCCGATCCTCACCGGATCGCGGCCTCCGTCCCCATACGCATTCCCCCTACACGCCGCGGACATTGAACCGGCGGCGCCTGAAAATCCAGCAGCCGCTCAACCGCCAAGGCGCCGCACCCCAAGCCTGTTGACCATCCCGCCACAAAACATGAGCATGACATAAATGCGTCGTGCCGGGCGTTCGGGGGAATACCGCAAATGGCGTTGGCGAAGTTGGCCGAACATCAGGGTGTGGATCAGGCGGGACTGGTTCAGGCCTCATTGCATTACCAGCAGGCGCTGCGCGCCTTTTTCCGCCGTCGGGTTGCGCACCACGACGTCGACGATCTCGTTCAGGAGGTGCTGCTTCGCCTGCACAGCCGGCGCGGCGGCGAGGCGGTGGCCAACCTGAACAGCTTCATCTTCCAGACGGCGACCAACGTGCTGCTGGATCGCCGGCGCCGGGACGCCGTGCGTCATCGTCAGGCGCATTGTGAGCTGGAGCCAATTCACCACCCGGTCGACGACCTGTCCCCGGATCGGGTTCTGCAGGCCAAGGAGCAAGCTTCTGTCGCCTTGGCCGCTCTTGCGGGCATGCCTCATCGCACAAGGGCCGCTTTCATGCTCGTGCGTTTCGAGAGCTTGAGTTACAAGGCCGCAGCGGCGCAACTTGGAATATCCGTCAGCGCCGTCGAGAAACATGTGACCAAGGCTCTGCGGATCGTCACGAGCCGTTTGCAGGAAAACGATGAACGACAACCGACCCAAGCATGGATCGCCCGGTGAACCGGACGCCGCGGGTTGGTTCGTCCTTCTGCAACGTGACCCGCGCGACGAAGCGCTTCGCCGCCGTTTCGAAGCCTGGCTGAACGCCAGCTACGACAATCAAGCCGAATGGACCCGCGTCAGCCTTTCCTGGGACGCCATGGGCCTCATGCGCGACGAGCCGCAGGTGCTTCGCGCCCGTGAGGCGCTGAAGACCGACCTCGCCGACCGTTCCGCCATGCCCTTCCGCTGGGCCGCCGCTGTCGCGGCCATCGTCCTGCTTGGCGGCGCGGCCCTGTTCACCGGCCTGTCCGTGACCGCGCCTCGGCAGCCCACGGCGGCCGCCATGCGCGACGTCGCCGTCTATCGCACCGCCGTCGGCGACCAGCGGATCGTCTCCCTGGCCGACGGCTCGCGGGCCACGCTCAGCACCGACACCGAATTGCGCATCACCGAATGGGGCGCCAAGCGCGGCCTGACCCTGGTGAAGGGCGAGGCCTTCTTCGAGGTCGCCAAGGACCCGGCGCATCCGTTCGTGGTGACCGCCGGCGGCCGCACCGTCACGGCCCTGGGCACCGCCTTCAACGTCCGGCTGGACCCCGACCATTGGTCGGTCGCCTTGCTGGAGGGCAAGGTGCGCGTGGCCTCCCTGACGTCCGCCGCCAGTACCGATCTGCTGCCCGGCGCGCGCCTGGTCCAGTACGGCTCCAAGGACTGGGCCGTGAACCGCGTCGACGTCCAGCGCGTCAGCGCCTGGCGCAATGGCGACGTCATCTTCGACGACCAGCCGCTCAGCGCGATCGTCGCGGAGATGAACCGCTACTCCAACCGCAAGATCCACCTGGGCGACCGCGACCTGGCCCAGACCCCGCTCAGCGGCCGCTTCAAGACCGGCGATGTGGGCGGTTTCGTCGCCACCCTGGAAGCCTATGGCGTCGCCCGGGTCGAACAGTCCGGCCCCACCCAGATCGATCTGGTTTCCCCTACCCCTCGCTGAGGCTTTTAGCGCACATTGCGTCTAGCTCAGTAGGCTGGCGCAGGGGCGCCGGCGCGGGGAGAGACCTTTCATGACGTCGAAATTCAAGGCGCTGGCGATCGGCGCGTTCACCACGGCCGCTCTGTTTTCGACCACGGCCCTCGCGGCGCCGCTGACGGCCGCCGACAAGGGCCAACTCACCGCCGCGGTCGACGCCTATACGCCCAAGATGAACGACGCCGCCCTCAAGATCTGGGGCTTCGCCGAGCTCGGCTACCAGGAAGTCAAATCCTCCACCCTGCTGCAGGACCAGCTCAAGGCCGCCGGCTTCACCGTGAAGGCCGGCGTGGCGGGTGAACCCACCGGCTTCGTCGCCAGCTACAAGAACGGCGCGGGCCCGGTCATCGCCGTCCTCGCCGAGTTCGACGCCCTGCCCGGCCTGTCCCAGGCCGCCGTCCCTCACAAGCAGCCCATCCCCACCAGCGACAATGGTCATGGCTGCGGCCACAACCTGTTCGGCGCCGCTTCGGTCGCCGGCGCCGTCGCCCTCAAGCAGTGGATGATCGCCAACAAGGTCCACGGCGAGATCCGCGTCTATGGCACCCCCGCCGAGGAAGGCGGTTCGGGCAAGGTCTACATGGTCCGCGACGGTCTGTTCGACGACGTGGACGTGACCCTGCACTGGCACCCGGGCAATTCGAACTCCGCCCAGCAGGGCAGCTCCCTCGCCAACATCAGCGGCAAGTTCCGCTTCCGCGGCAAGTCCTCCCACGCCGCCGGCGCCCCCTGGGCCGGCCGCTCGGCGCTCGACGGCGTCGAGGTGATGAACGTCGCCACCAACTACCTGCGTGAGCACATTCCCGACCGCACCCGCATCCACTACGTGGTGACCAACGGCGGCAAGGCCCCGAACGTCGTGCCCGACTTCGCCGAGGTCTATTACTACGTCCGCAACGTCGATCCGAAGGTCGTGGTCGATGTCTGGGGCCGCGTGACCAAGGCCGCCGAAGGCGCCGCCATCGCCACCGACACCACCTTCGAGGTCGAGCAGACCGGCGGCGTCTACAACCTCCTGCCCAACGACGTTCTGGGCAAGGTGATGAACGACAGCCTGGTCAGCGTCGGCGGCATCACCTGGACGCCGGAAGAGACCAAGTTCGCCCAGGAGATCGCCAAGACCCTGCAGAACGGCGGCGGCGACCTGTCGTCGGTGGGCAAGATCCAGCCCTACTCCAAGTCCACGGCCGACGGCGCCCTGGCCGGCGGCTCCACCGACGTGGCCGACATCAGCTGGGTGACCCCGACCGTGGGCCTGTCCACCGCCACCTTCGTTCCGGGCTCGGCCGGCCACTCCTGGCAGAACGTCGCCGCGGGCGGCATGAGCATCGGCCTGAAGGGCGCGGCCCTGGCGGCCAAGACCCTGTCGATCACCGGCGCCGAGCTGTTCTCGAACCCCGAACTGATCACCCAGGCCAAGGCCGAACTGAAGCAGCGCCAGGGGGCGAACTTCACCTACAAGGCCATGGTCGGCGACCGCAAACCGCCCCTCGACTACCGCAAGGCGGGCGGCGGCGAGTAATCGCCGCGATACGCCTCTTCCGCGCGGTGGATTCCCCGCGCCAGTGCGTCTAACTCAACAGGGAAAAGGCTCCGGCAAACCCGCCGGAGCCGACTGCTGCTGGGGGAGATGATGACGAAGAAACAAGCGATGGCCGGAGCCGCCGTGGCCCTGGTCATGATCATGGGCGGGGCTTCCGCCTACGCCGCTGAAATCACGCCGCCCGCCAAGGCCTTCGCCAAGGATCCCGGCAGCGACTACTTCCTCGCCGACTACACCGCCTACGAGGCCTATCTGAAGACCCTGGCGGGTCAGTCCGACCGCATGAAGCTGGTCGATATCGGCAAGTCGGAAGAAGGCCGGTCCATGTGGATGGCCGTCGTGTCGTCCCCCGCCAATCTCGCCAAGCTCGACCACTATCGCGGCATCGCCAAGCGCCTGGCCAAGGCCGAGGGCGTCAGCGCCGAGGAGGCCAAGAAGCTGTCGACCGAGGGCAAGGCGGTCGTCTGGATCGACGCCGGCCTGCACGCCACCGAGACCGTCACCTCGCAAGGCCAGATCCAGGTCCTCTACCGGATGCTGACCCAGAACGATCCGGAGACCCTGCGTCTGCTGGACGACGTCATCATCCTGTTCGCGCACGACAACCCGGACGGCATGGAGCTGGTCTCGGACTGGTACATGCGCCACGCCGACGAAAAGAAGCGCGAGTTCAACTCGATCCCGCGCCTGTACCAGAAGTACGTCGGCCACGATAACAACCGCGACAGCTACATGTCGGCCATGGCCGAGACGGCCAACATCAACCGCGCCCTGTTCCGCGACTGGTTCCCGCAGGTCGTCTACAACCAGCACCAGACCGCGCCCAACGGCATGGTGGTGTTCGTTCCGCCGTTCCGCGATCCGTTCAACTTCAACTACGACCCGCTGGTCATGACCACGCTCCAGGAACTGGGCATGGCCATGCACAGCCGCCTGGTGGTCGAGGACAAGCCGGGCTCGGGCGCCAGATCTGCAGCCCCGTATTCCACTTGGCACAACGGGATGGTCCGCTCCGTCTCGTACTTCCACAACACCATCGGCCTGCTGACCGAGATCAAGGGCGGCCCGACGCCTGAGCCCCTGCGCCTGGTCCCCGAGGTTCAGCTGCCCTCCAACGACCGCCCGATGCCGGCCCCGCCGGAGATGTGGCACCTCAAGCAGACGGTCGAATACCAGTACAGCCTGAACCGGGCCGTGCTCGACTACGCCTCGCGCAACCGCGAGCGCCTGCTGTTCAACATCTGGAAGATGGGCTCCAACTCCATCACCAAGGGCTCGCAGGACAGCTGGACCCTCACCCCGACCAAGATCGACGCCCTGGCCGAGGCCGGCAAGAAGTCCGAGAACAAGACCAACGATCCGTGGGCTCGCGGCGCCATTGATCCGTCGCTCTACAAGACGGTGATCCAGACGCCGGAAAGCCGTGATCCGCGTGGCTACATCATCTCCGCCGACCAGGCCGACCTGCCCACGGCCGTGTCGTTCCTCAACGCCCTGATCAAGACGGGCGTGGATGTGGAGAAGGCGACCAAGGCCTTCACCGTCGCCGGCAAGACCTATCCGGCCGGCTCCTATGTGGTGAAGACCGCCCAGGCCTATCGCCCGCACGTCCTCGACATGTTCGAGCCGCAGGACCACCCGCACGACACCGAATATCCGGGCGGCCCGCCCAAGGCGCCCTACGACGTCACCGGCTACACCCTCGCCTACCAGATGGGCGTGAAGTTCGACCGCGTGCTGGACGGCTTCACCGGTCCGTTCGAGCGGGTGCCTGACGTGATCACCGTCACCCCCGGCTCCATCAAGGGCTCGGGCAAGGCCGGCTGGCTGGTCAGCCACCAGACCAACAACAGCTTCATCCTGACCAACCGCCTGCTCAAGGCCGGCGTGCCGGTCGCCTGGGTGAAGGAAGACACCAAGGTCGGCGGCAAGTCGATCGGCACGGGTGCGGTATGGGTCCCGGCTTCGGCCCAGGCCCAGTCCATCGTCGCCGCCGGCGTGAAAGAACTGGGCATCGACGCCTTCGCCGTCGGCGCCAAGCCGAAGGGCGAGGCCATCGCCTTGAAGCCGATCCGCGTCGGCCTGGTCGATCGCTATGGCGGCCTGATGCCCTCGGGCTGGACCCGCTGGCTGTTCGAGCAGTTCGAAGCGCCGTTCGAAGTGGTCTATCCGCAGCGTCTCGACGCGGGCGACATCGGCAAGGACTTCGACGTCCTCGTCTTCACCGACGGCTCGGTCCCGACGCCCGAGGGCGGCCCCTATCGCGGCGGCCGCGGCTTCGGCCAGCCCAAGGCCGAGGACATCCCCGCCGAGTACCACGCCTGGCTGGGCAATGTGACCGAGGACAAGACCCTGCCCAAGGTCGCCGAGTTCGTACGCAACGGCGGCACGGTTCTGACGGTCGGCAGCGCCGGCTATCTGGCCCAGGCCATCGGCGCCCCGGTCGAGCCGGCCCTGGCCAAGAAGGAAGGCGACACGTTCAAGGCCCTCACGACCAAGGAACTGTACATTCCCGGCTCCGTCCTCCGCGCCAAGGTCGACAACACCCAGCCCCTCGCCTACGGCGCGCCGTCGGAACTGGACGTGTTCTTCGACCGCAGCCCGACCTTCAACCTCAAGGCCTCGGCCACGGGCGTCGCGAAGGTCTCTTGGTTCGACACCCCCAAGCCGCTCCGCAGCGGCTGGGCCGTCGGCCAGGAAAAGCTGCAAGGCACCACCGCGATCCTCGACATCGACATGGGCAAGGGAAAGCTGTTCGTGATGGGTCCCGAAGTGACCCAGCGCGCCCAGTCGGCGGGCACCTTCCGCTTCCTGTTCAACGGCATGCTCTACGGTCCGGCCGCCGCCGCTGCGCGCTAAGGCCGGTCTGACGAACGAAAAAGGGCGGCGAGGCCTCAGCCTCGCCGCCCTTCCTTTTGCGCCTCTCCTGGACGAGGCGACTTACTTCGTGGCGGCGGCGCCGGCGAAAACCTTGGTCCAGTCGACAGCGGCGACCTTGGTGTTGGCCCAGCGGTAGCCGTAGCGCTCCATGGCGGCGCGCGAGGTCGGCCAGTTCATGCGGTTGTCCAGGATCATCTCGCCCTTGGCGGTCTGGACCGACAGGACCGCGTGGTATTCGCCGGTCTCGGTGTAGACCAGAGCGATGGTCATGGCTTCGGCCGGGACGCCGGCCTTGGTCAGGCGGGTCATCTTGGTCATGGCGTAGTCGTCGCAGTCGCCGAAGCCGCTGGCCGGCTCCGAAACCCAGCGGTCACCGCCGTATTGGGCTTCGTCGCTCATCGGGCGGATGTCCTGGTTCACCTGGGCGTTGACCTTGTTCAGCAGGCCCGTGTCGATCTTGGCGGCGGCCGAGGCTTGCGAACCCATGCCCAGCAGGGCGACGGCGAAGGCGAAGGCGGCGATCAGAGACAGGCGGCGGGTCATGGCGGGTGTCCGGAATTCGGGCGTGAGTTCTCCCGGCCCGCCGGACGGGCGCGTCCTGCGGGTGGGATGGGATCGGGTTTTTGGGGAGGGTTCCGGCTACCGGCCGGAGCGGCGGAGCCTAGGTTTGTTTTTTGCTGACATCGGTCAGATCCAGGTCCGTTTGTTCCAAACTTCGTGTCGGAAGCGACATCCGCTCCGTCGATGTTTAGGTTTTACGGAAACCATTTCCGGGGCTCATCCCGGTAGAACTACAGGTCGTATTTGTACCGTAGGCGCGCACGCCTCTTGGCTGAGCGCCCGGCTTGCTCAATTATGGGTTTGCGCTGCGGCGCACACAGTACGGGGGGTCCGATGGCCGCCAGCGCGACCGTCCATGTCGTCGACGACGACGAGATCACGCGTGAGACCCTTGCGATCCTGCTTCAGGGCGCGGGTTACGAGGTGGAGTTGTACGAGTCCGGCGAAGCGTTCATGGACGCCCGCCCGGCCGCTGCTCCAGCCTGCGTGGTGCTGGACATGCACATGCCGCAGATGAACGGCATCGACGTCCTGCGGGCCCTGAAGTCGGACGACTTCCCCCTGCCGATCATCATGCTGACCGGCCGCGGGCATATCGACCTGGCGGTCCAGGCCATGAAGCTGGGCGCCGCCGACTTCGTGTCCAAGCCCTACAAGACCGAGACCCTGCTGGCCTCGGTGCAGGAAAGCCTCGCCGCCGCGCCCGCCAACGGCGGTGAAGCCGCCGCCGCCCAGGAAAAGATCGGCCGCCTGTCCAAGCGTGAGTACGAGGTGGTCCAGGGCATGATCGCCGGCCTGCCCAACAAGCTGATCGCCCACCGCCTGGACCTTAGCCCCCGCACGGTGGAGGCCTATCGCGCCACCCTGATGGAAAAGCTCGAGGTGCGCGGCCTGTCGAGCGTCGTGCAGCTCGCCCTCGCCGCCGGGGTCCAGCCCCTGGGGGCCTAGGTCTCGTCCACCGGCACGGCCGCCAGCACGTCCGCCAGACCTATCGTCGTCACCGGCTTGGGCAGCAGGCCGGTCATGCCCGCCTGCTCATACTCCGCCCGATCGGCCTCGCCGGTGCTTGAGCTCATCGGCACGATCGGCGCCCCGCTGGAGGCGCCCGGGATGTGGTGCAGCTCCCGCGCGGCGGTCAGGCCGTCCACCTCGGGCATGGCCACATCCATCAGGATCACGTCGTAGCGCTCGCTGCGCGCCGCCTCGATCGCCGCCGCCCCGTCCGCCACCATGTGGAAGACGTGGCCCATCCCCTCCAGCATCCGCGCCAGCGCCGCGCGATTTGCCGGACCATCCTCGGCCACCAGCACCTTCAGGCGGTTGGCGACGGGGATCGGCTGACCGTCCTCCACATGCACCGGCAGACGCACATTGATGATGAAGCGCGATCCGCGTCCCGGCTCGCTCTCCACCTCGATGCCGCCGCCCATCAGGTCGATCAGCTGCCGGCTGATCGCCAGGCCCAGGCCCGTGCCGCCGAAGCGCCGGGTGACCGAGGCGTCGGCCTGCACGAACCGGTCGAACAGCCGCGCCAGCTCCTCCGGCCGGATACCGATGCCGGTGTCCTCGATCTCCAGCTCCCAGCAGGCGAACGGCCCGTTCATCGGCCTCAGGCTGGAGCGCACCGTCACCCCGCCCGTCTCGGTGAACTTCACCGCATTGGACAACAGGTTCAGCAGCACCTGCCGCAACCGGCTGGTGTCGCCGTACAGCGCGCCGATCTCCGAGGCCGTGATGTCGAGATGCAGCTCCAGCCCCTTGGCCGCCGTCTGCGGGCGCAGCAGCTCCACGGTCTCGGTCAGGAACGGTCCGACCTCGAACTGCTGGGGGTCCAGCTCGACCTTGCCGCCTTCCAGCTTGGCCAGGTCCAGCACGTCATTGACCAGGGTGTTCAGCGCCCGGCTGGCGGCGGCGATGCGGTCCACCGCGCTCTTGCTGCTGCTGCTCAGTTCCGGCGCGAACTCCAGCAGGCGCGCGAAACCGATGATGCTGGTCAGCGGCGTGCGCAGCTCGTGGCTCATATTGGCCAGGAAGTCGGACTTCACCCCCGCCAGGTGCTCAGCGTGGGCGCGGGCTTCCTGCAGTTCGTCCTCGTAGCGCTTGCGCACCGTCACATCGCGGGCGGAATCGTGGAAGCGCAGTACGCGGCCGTTCTCGTCACGTACCACATAGGGCGCGGCCTCCAGCCAGATCTCCCCGCCGTCCTTGCGCCGGGCTCGCATGGTGATGCGTGGACGCAGCTCCTCTCCCCCGGCTTCAGCAGGGCCTGGTAGTGCGTCAGGGTCGGCAGCACGTCGTCCGGGTGCAGGAAGGACTGCGTCGTCCGGCCGATCATCTCTTCAGGCGTGTAGCCCAGGATCTGCAGGCTCGACGGCGAGGCGAACGAGATCGTGCCGTGGACGTCATAGACCAGGATCAGGTCGTTGGCGTTCTCCGCCACCAGGCGATAGCGTTCCTCGCTAGCCTGCAGCGCGCCGGTCATGGCGCGGGCTTCGGTGACATCCTGGATGACCCCGATCAGGGCGACGATCTCTCCGTCGTCGTCGAATTCCGGCGCGCCACGGGTGATCACGCGGCGGCGACTACCGTCCGGCTTGACCACTTCGCCCTCGAACTCGAAGGGCTGCTTGGTGATCAAGCCCCTGGTGAAGGCGTCTGCCAGCCGTCCCCGATCCTCCGGTGCATAGAGCACCCCGGGCATGGTGACGTTCGGGTCATACTCGGACGGATCGACGCCATGGATCGCATAGGCTTCGGGCGACCAGGCCGATCGCTGCACGGCGAAGTCGAACCGCCAGTGGCCCAGCTTGGCCATCTTTTCGGCCAGCTCCAGCGTGTGTTCCTTGATCGCCAGCTCCTGCGCCGTCCGCCGGCGCAGCATCAACTCCGCCCGCTGGTCCAGGGCGTGGACGACCATGGCCGCCATCTTCTGCAGGGCCTTGCGCGACTTCTCGTCGAAGGCTTGGCGCGGCTCGGTGTCGATGGCGCACAGCGCGCCCAGGCGATAGCCTTCCTTGGTGATCAGCGGCGCGCCCGCATAGAAGCGGATGTGCGCCTCGCCGATCACCAGCGGATTGTCGCGAAAGCGCGGATCCTGGGTGGCGTCCAGCACCACCAGCACCTCGTCGCTGCGGATGGTGTAGTCGCAGAACGCCACGTCCCGCGACGTCTCGGTGTCGTCCAGTCCGACGCAGGATTTGAACCACTGACGGGTCTCGTCCAACAGGGTGACGACCGAGATGGGAACCTCGAACAGGTGCGCCGCCAGATCGGTGATGTCGTCGAAGGCGGCCTCCGCCGGCGTGTCGAGCACGTCGTAGCGAAGGAGCGCCGCCAGACGGGCCTCCTCGATCTTGGCGGCCGCGTTCATGCGGGCGCCAGGGCGCGCACCTGATCGGCCAGGGCGATCGGGTCGAACGGCTTCTGGATCAGTCCCGCCGCTCCGGTCGCCAGCAGCGCCTGGCGCTCCTCGTTCATCACCCGGGCGGTGAAGAAGGCGAACGGGATAGGGATATAGGCCGGGTTCTCGCGCAGCTTGCCGATCAGGGTCGGCCCGTCCATCACCGGCATCATCACGTCCAGCAGGAACAGGTCCGGCGTCCAGTCCCCGGCCGCCAGCATGTTGATCGCCGCCTGGCCGCTGTCGGCGATGCGCACGTCCAGCCCCGGGTCACGGGACAGGGAGATGGCGACCAGCTCCCGCAGGTCCGCATCATCGTCGACATAAAGAACCCGCATGCCAGCTCCGCTCAAAAAGATGTCCCTACACGTCTGACGGCCCCGCATGACGTTGCGGCGCCTTCGACTGCAATTCCTACGAGAAAGGCCATAGCCTGCAAATGCTTCGGCATGTACGCTTCATCATCATTTGAACGCGCGGCCGCACCTTTTCGCCATGTACATGCACTTGCAGGATCGCGATAGCAAGCCACGCCCGTTGCGCGCGAAGGTTGTGAATGGGCAGACGCACGCCCGCGCCGCCGGCCAGCGCGTCCTGATCATCGAGGATGACGATATCGCCGCCGACCTGCTGGCGATCTACGTCTCCGACCTCGGCTACACCAACGTTCTGCGGGCCACGACGGAAAGCGGCGCCGTGGCCGCCACGGCCGAGTTCGCGCCCGACCTGATCCTCGCCGACGTCCGCCTGGGCGAGGGCGGCGACGGCATCAACGCCGTGCGCCTGGCCAACAAGAAGATCGGCACCGCCCTGGTCTATGTCACCTCGCACCCGCAGCTGACCCGCGAGGAATCCAAGGCCGTCACCCTGCCCAAGGCCGACCTGACCGGCGACCGCCTGGCTCAGGCGATCGAGGCGGCCCTGCTCATCCGCTTCCTGCAGTAGTCCTGTGGCTTCCGACGCCCTCGAAGACCGCATCCGCCAAATCCGGCTTCGGCTGGAGGGGCGTCTCGGCGACCTGATCGCCAACCTGGACGCCGCCCTCGCCTCCGCGCCCGCCGACGCCGCGCCCGAGGGGGCCTTCGACCTCTATACCCGCCTGCACAATGTCAGCGGCTCGGCCGGCCCCGTGGGCCTGCCGGAAGTGGGCGACGCCGCCCGCGCGCTGGAGGAACTGCTGACCCCGTGGCTCAAGGGCGGCCCCGCCCTCGACGGCTGGCGCGAGGCCTTCGACGGCCTGAAGGCTGCGGTCGCCGCCGGATCGCGCTAAAGCCGGTCTCATGACCGCGCCCATCACCCTGTTCATCGACGCCGACGCCTGCCCGGTGAAGGACGAGGCCTACAAGGTCGGCCTGCGCCACGGCATGAAGATCTTCGTGGTCTCCAACAGCTATGTGCGCATCCCCGCCTCGCCCCGGATCGAAAGCGTGGTGGTCGACGCCGGCCCCGACGTGGCCGACGACTGGATCGCCGAGCGGGTCCAGCCCGGCGACGTGGTCATCACCAACGACATCCCCCTGGCCGACCGCACTCTCAAGGCCGGCGGCGCGGCGGTCGCGCCCAACGGCCGCATCTTCACCGCCGACTCCATCGGCTCGGCCCTGGCCGGCCGCGCCATCGGCGAGCACCTGCGCTCCATGGGCGAGGTCACCAGCGGCCCCAAGGCCTTCGACGCCAAAGCCCGCTCCGCCTTCCTCCAGGCGCTGGATCAGGTGATCGTCAAATCCCTGCGGACCCGGCGATGATCGAGATCACCTCCTGGCTGCGCATCGACGAGGATGAGCTGATCGAAAAGGCCGCCCGCGCCAGCGGCCCGGGCGGCCAGCACGTCAACAAGACCTCCACGGCCATCGAGCTGCGCTTCGACGTCCGCAACAGCCCCTCCCTGCCCGAGGACGTGAAGGCCCGCCTCGAACGCCTGGCCGGCAGCCGCCTGACCCAGGACGGGGTGCTGGTGCTGTTCAGCCAGGGCAGCCGCTCCCAGGAAATGAACCGCCAGGAGGCCCGCGAACGCCTCGTCGAACTGATCCTGCGCGCCACCGAAAAACCCAAACCCCGCAAAGCCACCAAACCCACCTACTCCTCCAAGCTCAAGCGCCTGGAAGGAAAGAGCAAACGCTCAGGGGTGAAGACCATGCGGGGGAAGGTGCGGCACGAGGATTAGGATTAGCATTCGCGCCTCGCCTATCCCCTCGCCCCCTCCGGGGGAGAGGGTAAGGGTGAGGGGGCGCTGAGGGTCAGCGGGCGAGGCGCTGCAAGCGGAACCGCCGCAAGCCCCTCACCCAACCCTCTCCCCACGAGTGGGGGAGAGGGGAAGAGTTATCCGCCCCCATTCATCTCTCCCGTAACCTTCGCTCATCTCCCCGCATGGAAGGGCGCGTGGCCACGTGCTGTCGTTGCGGGAAGAGCGGGCTCCCCCTGCAGGCCGACCGACGCCGGGCAAGCCATACGAAGGCGTCGATCGCAGCGTTCACGACAAGGACCCGCGCGGAGCGCCGGACGATCTATCCTCTGTCCACTCCAACCCAAATCGAGAGCCGTCCGTCGCTCCGCCGCCCTTCCAACCTTCGCAGCAACCGCGCGAGGCGGCGAAGCCGTGCGTCCTTCGACAGGCTCAGGATGACGAATTCAGAGCCAAACCACCCTCGTCATGCTGAGCGGTCACGAAGCGGCCAGTCGAAGCACGCAAGGCGCGCCCCTACCCCTTCGCCTTCCGCCCGAACTGCTGCGTCAGGTGGACCACCGTGATCGCCGCCACCGACAGCATCCACTGCAGGGGCGCGACGCCGTAGACCAGGATCATCAGGTCCTTGGGCAGGGTCGCCTTCTGCTCGACGCTGCCGAACGCGCCCACATAAGCCTGATAGCCGACGACCAGCGCGACCGTGCAGACCGCCACGATCGCCGTGACCATCAACAGGCGCATCCACAGCCGCCGTCCCTTCAGGAACGCGACCAGCACCGCCACGATCACCGGCGGCAAAAGCACGAACAGCCACCAGCTAGGCAAGGCGGCGCTCCACGACGCGATTCATCTGCATGGCGGCAGAATGCACGCCTTGCATCCCCTACGCCATGGACTAGCTTCCGCCTGAAATCTCGGAGGGGCCATGCGTCAGTTCTCAATCCTCGTGATCGCCGCCGCGGCGGCCGTCGTCACGGCCTGCGGGCCCAGCGAGCCGGCCAAGGACGCCCCGGCCGCTCCCCCGCCCCCGACCGACGCCGAAAAGGCCGCGATCCTCGCCAGCCTGCCCGCGCCCTACAACACCGGCAATCTGGAGAACGGCCAGCGCAAGTTCGCCCTCTGCCGGTCGTGCCACACGATCACGCCGGGCGGTCCGAACCTGACCGGCCCGAACCTCTACGGCGTCTTCGGCCGCAAGGCTGGCGGGCTGGAGGGGTACACCTATTCCGAAGCGCTGAAGAAGGCGGGCTTCGTGTGGGAGGCTTCGCACCTGGACGCCTGGCTGGCCGATCCGCGCGGCTACATGCCCGGCACCAAGATGACCTTCCTGGGCATCAAGGAAGCCCAGGATCGCGTCGACCTGATCGCCTATCTGAAGGTCGAGACCGGCTTCAAGCCGGCCGCCCCCGCCGCGCCGGCGGAGGCTCCGGCCCAGTAACAGCCAGTCGGCGCCGGCTTACTCGGCCGGCGCCGACTTGTTGGCTTCCTCGGCCTCGTAGGCCTCGATCATCCGGGCGGTGTGCTCGGGCGACTTCGTGAAGCCGGCCAGCAGGTTGTAGAACACCGGCACCACGAACACCGTCAGCAGGGTCGAGAAGATCGCCCCGGCGAAGATGACCACGCCGATGGTCTGGCGGCTGGCCGCGCCCGCCCCTTGCCACACCATCAGCGGCACGGCCCCGGCGGCGGCGGCGATGGAGGTCATGATGATCGGGCGCAGGCGCAGGGTCGCCGCCTCGATCACCGCCTCGCGGATCTTCAGCCCTTCGTCGCGCAGCTGGTTGGCGAACTCGACGATCAGGATGCCGTTCTTGGCCGCGATGCCGATCAGGATCACCAGGCCGATCTGGCTGTAGGTGTTGATCGACGAGCTGGCGAACAGCAGGCCGAACAGCCCGCCCAGCGCCGCCAGCGGCACGGTCAGCATGATGATCGCCGGGTGGATCCAGCTTTCGAACTGCGCGGCCAGCACCAGGAACACCAGCAGCAGCGCCATGCCGAAGGCCAGGCCCACGGCCCCGGACGCCTCCAGATAGTCCCGCGCCTGGCCGCCCCAGGCGATGCTGACCGCGGCGTTCGGGTTCTTGGCCGCCTCGTCCTGCAGGAAGGCCACGGCGTCGGCCACGGTGTAGCCGGGGTTCAGCTGGGCCGTCAGGGTGATGGAGCGCAGGCGGTCGACCCGCGAGCGGTCCGGCGTGTCGCCCCGGATCTTGGTCGTCACGACCAATTCCAGCGGCACCAGGGCGCCGGACTGGCTGCGGACATAGACGGTGCGCAGGTCGTCGACCGTGCGGCGCTTGTCCAGTTCGGTCTGCAGGATGACGTCGTATTCCTGGCCGTTGCGGATGTAGGTGGTCACCTGGCGGGAGCCGAACATGGTCTCCAGCGCCCGGCCGATCGCCTGGGCCGAGACCCCGACCGTGGCGGCGCGGTCGCGGTCGATGTCCACCGACAGGCGCGGGGCCGTCGGCTCATAGTCCAGGCGCGGACGAGCCATGCCGGGGTTCTGCTCGGCGGCCCGAAGGATCGGCTGAACCCACTGGGCGATCTCGGCATAGTCGTTGCCGCGCACGATCAGGTCGACATTGGCCCCGCCGCCGCCCCCGCCGCCCCGCTGGAACGGCCCGCGCACGCTGGCGATGGCCCGCACGGCGGTGATGCGGCTCAGGGTCTTGTTCATCTCCGCCGCGATCTCGTCGGCGGTCAGCTTGCGCTCGCCCCAAGGCTTCAGGATCACGGCGCCGCTGGCCCCGTTGTACTGCGGCTGGCCAAAGCGCGGCACGCTGATGAAATAGCGCTCGGCCGGCAGGTCCTTGTTCTCGCCCTTGGCGTCGTAATAGCGCGACATCTGCGCCTCGACCTGCTGGGCGCTCTTCAGGGTGGAGTCGAAGCCCTGACCTTCCGGCCCGGTCACGTTGATGTCCACCCGCCCCCGGTCTTCCGGCGGCACCAGCTCCTTGGGCAGGGTCACGAACAGCAGCGCGGTGACGCAGGCCAGCAGCGCCATCAGCGCGCCGGCCGCGATGACCGGCTTCTTGCCGCCGCCCAGCAGCCCTTCCAGGGAATTGCGGTAGGACGCGGTCAGCTTGCCCATGCCCACATCGACCCGGCGCGCCAGCCAGCCCGAATTGTGCGCCGGGCGCAGCAGCTTGGACGCCAGCATCGGCGACAGGGTGAAGGCCAGCAGGCAGGAGAACGCCACGGCCGCGGCGATGGCCACCGCCAGCTCCACGAACAGGCGGCCGATATAGCCCGGCAGGAACATCAGCGGCGCGAACACCGAGATCAGCACGATGGTCGTCGCCACCACCGCGAAGAACACCTGGCGCGTGCCGCGCATGGCGGCCACGGGCGCGGGTTCGCCCTCGTCCACCCGGCGCTGGATGTTCTCGACCACCACGATGGCGTCGTCGACCACCAGGCCCACCGCCAGCACCAGGGCCAGCAGGGTCAGAAGGTTCAGCGAGAAGCCCAGCGGCGCCAGGATGATGAAGGTCGACAGGATGCAGATCGGCGCCACAAGCGACGGGATCATCGCCGACCGCCAGCTGCCCAGGAACACCAGGTTCACCAGGGCCACCAGGAAGATCGAGATGCCCATGGTGATCCACACCTCGTGGATCGCCTCCTCGGTGAAGACCGAGTTGTCGACGCCGACCACGATCTTGGTGCCCGGCGGCAGGGTCTTGTTGACCTGCACCAGCTCCTCGCGGACGGCCTTGGAGATCGCCAGGTCGTTGGCTTGCGACTGGCGGGTCACCGCCAGGCCGATCTGGTTCACGCCGTTGGCGCGGAAGTAGCGGCGGCGCTCGTCGGGGCCTTCCTCGACCCGGGCGATGTCGCCCAAGCGGGTGATGTAGGCGTTGCCGGCGTTCTGGTTCAGGCCCGCCGCCAGGGTCCGGCGAACCGGCAGGTCGGCGAACTGAGCGGCGGTGGAATAGCCGCGGTTCACCCGGATGGTGAAATCCTTGGCCTGGCTTTCCAGCGAGCCGGCCGGCAACTCCAGGTTCTGACTGTTCAGCGCGTTCTCGACGTCGTCCACGGTCAGGCCGCGCGCGGCCATGGCCTCGGCGTTCAGCCAGATGCGCATGGAATAGAGCTGGCTGCCGAACAGGTTGACCGTCGCCACGCCCGGGATCGTCGACATCCGCTCGACCAGATACCGGTCGGCGTAGTCGCTGAGCTGAAGCCGGCTCAGCGTCGTCGACGTCAGGTTCATGATAATGATCGGCGCGGAGTCGGCGTTGGCCTTGGCGATCTGTGGCGGATCGGCCTGGTCGGGCAGCTGGGCGGTGACGCGGCTGACGGCGTCGCGCACGTCATTGGCCGCGACGTCCAGGTCGCGGTCCAGCAGGAAGGTGATGTTGATCTGCGAGCGCCCGTCCCGGCTGGACGAGTTCACCCGGTCGATGCCCTGGATGCCGGACACCTGGCGCTCGATCACCTCGGTGATGCGCTCTTCGATGACCTCGGCCGAGGCTCCGCGATAGGCGGTGGAGACCGACACCACCGGCGGGTCGACGTTCGGCAGTTCGCGGATCGGCAGGGCCGTGAAGGCGGCGACGCCGACGACGCACAGGATGATCGCGGCGACGGCCGCGAAGATCGGGCGGCGGACGGAAAGGTCGGAGATCATCAGTTCGCCTGACGACGATTGGGACGGCCGCCCTGGCCTTGCTGCGGACGACCGCCGCCCAGCTGAACGGCCTGGCCGTCCTGCACGCGGTTCAGGCCGTCGGCCACCACCTTCTCGCCCGCGCGGACGCCCTCGGTGATCTCGACGAAGCCGTTCTGATCCAGGCCGACGCTGACCGGGCGCTTCTCGGCCACGGTGCGCTCGCCCTTCCGGACGACGACGAAGACGAAGGCGGCGTCGCCCTCGAACTGCACGGCCGACTGCGGCACGGCCGTCGTCTCGCGGCGGGCCTGCTCGATGGCCACGCGGACCATCATGCCCGGGCGCAGGCGGCTGTCGGCGTTTGGGAATTCGGCGCGCGCGGTGATGGCGCGGGTGTTCTCGGCCACGCGGGTGTCCAGCTTGGCGATACGGCCCTGGACCCGGATGTCGGGATAGGCGTCCGGCCGCGCCACGATAGCCAGGCCCTCGTGCAGGATCGGCAGGTACCGGTCGGGGATCGGGAAATCGACGCGGATGACCGAGGTGTCGTCCAGGGTCACCACCGTCTGCCCGGGGCTGATCAGGGCGCCCGGCGCGATGTCGGTCAGGCCAACCCGGCCCGAGAACGGCGCGCGGATCACGCGGTCGCCGAGACGCTGGCGCGCCGCCTCCAGCATGGCCTCTGCGCTTTCGACGCCCAGGCGGCGCTGTTCGACGGTGGCGCGGGACGCGATGCCCTGGTCGGCCAGGGACTTCCAGCGCTGATAATCCCGCTGCGCCTGGTTCAGCTGGGCCTGGGCCTGGATGACCCCAGCGTCTTCCTCGCCCGCCCGCAGCTCGATCAGCACCTGGCCGGCCCTTACCTGCTGGCCGTCGCTGAAGTGGACCTTGGTCACCAGCTCGCTGGTGTTGGAGGTGATCGCCACCGACTGGCGGCCCTTGGCCACGCCCAGCACCTCGATGCGGTCGGCGAAGGGCTTCGGCTCCACCGTGGTCTGGGAGACGGCGATGGCGCGGCCGCCCGGACCGCCCTGCCCCATCTGCCGCTTGGCCCCGGCGTCCGCCAGAAGCTTGATGCCGCCGCCGACGATCATCACCGCCAGAACAACCAGCGCGGCGACCAGAAAGAAGTGTCTGCGGATCACGCTCGGTAGCTCCATTCGCCGGCATACCGGCGCGACCTGAAATGTGGCGGACTTATGTTACCTGCAGTAATCGCAGTCCAGTGACTCGACGATGTCACTGTATTTCAAGATGGAAATGCGGAGCCTTTGCGAGGGCTTGCGCCATGTTTCCGTCGCGCCGCGAACCGCCCGCGACGTCAGAAAGCCCATGGAGAATAAGAGTCTTCGAGGCCGGCCAGATCGCGATTCGGCTCGCCGGCCCCGCCGCCAGACGGGGCCGCGGTTACATGCTCGACGCTTCTGTCATCTTGAAGATGCCCTGGGCGTTGCCCGTGTCGAACGCCAGATCCATCTGGCCGGTGGCCGGGTCGATGTCTCGGGTGATGAACTCGTAGAACGAGCCCGGCACCTTCCTCACCACCTGCCCGCCGTCAGCGTCCACGAAGTGACGATCCACGTGGTCGGCCCGGAACGCCGTCTGCCGCACCCGGCCGGAGCCGGAAATCTCGATGCGGTCCTTTACGGCCCGGCCCAGCTGACGCTGGCCTTCCGCCGTCGCCTCCACATCGACCACCCGGTCGGTGGCGTGGTTGAACGACGCCCCCTCGGTGGAGATCCAGGCCGCCTCGGCCGACTCCGCCTTCAGCGCCTGATAGTCGCTCAGGGCCGGAACATCGTGGGTCACGGCGAAGGCGGCCACGATCTGCGGCAGGGCCTTCTCGGCCAAATCCATCGGCGCGCGGCCATCCTTGGCGAAGGCGGCCAGGGCCGCGACCGCCTCGGCGCCCAGCGGATCGCGCGACGTGCCGAACACCCGCCCCGCCGCGTCCTGGAACTCCGGCGAGAAGCGCTCCACATGCAGCTCGCTCAGGAAGAACTGCGGCACCCCCTCCGGATGATCCAGGTGCGCATAGGCGCGGCCGGTCATCTTCAGGCGGTCCAGCGGATAGAGCCCGGCCTGGCGATAACCCAGGGGCTCGAAGATACGGGTGAACGCCTCGATCCCGCCCGGCAGCGCGCCAGTGGGCCCGTCGGCGAACCGCACGGTGCGCAGGGCTCCGTGGTCGAACACCACCTTCTCGCCCGCCGCCTTGCGGTCGCCCACATAGGCGGCCCCCGTCGGCACGCGGCCCATCAGGTCGTGGAACAGCACCCCGTTCATGGCCATGGCGAAGACGCCGCGCGAGACGGCCGCGCCAGCCTCGCTGGTCAAGACCGATTCAAGCTCAAGGGTCGCCAGCAGGTCGGCGGCGGCGTCCGGGCCGAGTGCGGTGGTGAGAAGCCGGGCAAGGTTGGACTGCGCCATTGTTCACTCCCTATTTCCGCTCATCCCCGCGCAGGCGGGGATCCAAGCTGACTCTCAGCATGGGCTCCCGCCTGCGCGGGAGTGAGCGGTGAAAAACTAGACATCGAACACCACGCCCTGCGCCAACGGCAGGGTGCGGCCATAGTTCACCGTATTGGTCGCCCGGCGCATATAGGCCTTCCAGCTGTCGGAGCCCGCCTCGCGGCCGCCGCCGGTCTCCTTCTCGCCGCCGAACGCCCCGCCGATCTCGGCGCCGGACGGGCCCAGGTTCACATTGGCGATGCCGCAGTCCGAGCCCTCGTCGGACACGAACCGCTCGGCCTCGCGCATGTCGAGGGTGAAGATCGACGACGACAGCCCCTGCGGCACGTCGTTCTGCAGGGCGATGGCCTCTTCCAGTTCGCGGTACTTCATCACGTACAGGATCGGGGCGAAGGTCTCGCGGCGGACCACCTCGGCCTGCTCTCCGATCTCGACGATGGCCGGGCGCACATACAGCGCATCCGCCGCCCCATCGACCGCGACGCGCTCGCCGCCCTGCACCGCGCCGCCGGCGGCCTTGGCCTGCTCCAGCGCCCTTTGCATGCCGTCGAACGCCGCCTGGTCGATCAGCGGGCCGATCAGGGTTCCGGTCACGCCCGGATCGCCCACCGCGACGGAGGCGTAGGCCGCCTTCAGGCGCGGGACGAAGGCGTCATAGACGCTCTCGTGCACGAACAGTCGGCGCAGGGTCGTACAACGCTGCCCCGCCGTACCCATAGCGGCGAAGGCCACGCCGCGCAGGGTCAGGTCGAGGTCGGCGCTCGGCGCCACGATGGCGGCGTTGTTGCCGCCCAGCTCCAGGATCGCGCGGGCGAAACGGCTGGCCAGCTTCGGCCCCACCTGCCGCCCCATGGCGGTCGAGCCCGTGGCCGAGACCAGCGGGACCTTCGGATGGTCCACCAGCGCCTCGCCCACCTCGCGCCCGCCGATCAGCAGGGACGACAGACCCGCCGGCGCCTCGCCGCCGAAGCGGGCCGCCGCCTTGTCGAACAGCGCCTGCACCGCCAGGGCGACCAGGGGCGTCTTCTCCGATGGCTTCCACACCACCGCGTCGCCGCAGACGAAGGCCAGGGCCGCGTTCCACGACCACACCGCCACCGGGAAGTTGAAGGCCGAGATCACCCCGACCACGCCCAGCGGATGCCAGGTCTCCATCATCCGGTGCTCGGACCGCTCCGTGGCGATGGTCAGGCCGAACAGTTGCCGCGACAGGCCCACGGCGTAGTCGCAGATGTCGATCATCTCCTGGACCTCGCCCAGGCCCTCGGACGTGACCTTGCCAGCCTCCAGGGTCACCAGACGGCCCAGGTCCGCCTTGGCCGCGCGCAGCTCCTCGCCCAGCAGGCGGACCAGCTCGCCGCGCCGCGGGGCCGGGACCTTGCGCCAGGCCAGATAGGCGCCGTGGGCCTTGTCGATGGCGGCCTTGGCCTCCTCGACCGTGTGCTCGCGCAGGCGGCAGACCGCCTCCCCCGTCACCGGCGACGACGCCTGCAAGGTTCCATCCGCCGGGACCGAGACGCCGAGGCGCTTGAGGATGTCGAGCATTTCACCCGAAACGGGGGCGATGGCGGTCATGGAAGCTCCGAAAGATCAGGCCCGCTCAGGGCCGAACGTGCGGCGCCGGCCGGCGCCTTGGAAAACAGGTCGACCACCGCGCCCGACAGGCGCTTCAGGTCGTCGGGGGTATAGGCGTCATAGGCGGCCTGGTTGGCCCGGCCGACGCCGTGCTCGCCGCTGAAGCTGCCGCCATGCTTGCGCACCGCCAGGTCCAGCACCGCGTCGTTAAGCGCCGCCGCCCGCTCCGGGCTCGCCGGCCCCTCGGCCCGCAGCAGATTGAAGTGGACCCCGCCGTCGCCGATGTGGCCGAAATCGCAGACCTCGTAGTCGGGGAAATCCGCCGCCAGGGCCGCGATCGCCTCGCGCCGGAACGCCATCACCCGCGAGCGCCGGAACGACAGGTCGAACCCGGTCACCGGCCCGCTGGCCCGCAAGCCCTCCGACAGCGAATGGCGCAGGGCCCACGACCGCTCCGGCGGCGCCAGCACGGCGTCGGCCAGCGGCGCGTCCTCGCGCTCGAACAGGTCGGTCAGCACCCGCTCCAGCACCTCGTCCAGCGCCGCCGCCCCGGTGGAGGTCAGCTCCACCAGCACCGCATAGGCTGGGATCCCCCCGCCGCTGAACGGATTGCGCAGGCTGGTCACATGCTTCAGCGCATGGCTCATGGCCGCCCGCGACATGCCCTCGAAGGCGGTCAGGTACTCCCCCGCCGCCTTCTCGAAGGCCAGCAGCAGGTCCAGCACCGCATCCTCGTCGCGCGGGATCAGCAGGGCGGCGGCCGAATGGGCCGGGCGGGTCTTCACCTCCACCGTCACCTCGGTGATCACCCCCAGCGCCCCGCAGGAGCCGACCACCACCTGCCGCAGGTCAAGGGCGGCGTTGTCCTTGCGCAGGCCCTCGCCCAGTCGCAGCACGGTCCCGGCCTCGTCGGCCAGCACCATCTCCAGCCCCAGCACGTGCCGGCGCATGTCGCCATAGCGCAGGAACCGCGCGCCGCCGGTATTGGTCGCGGCCATGCCGCCGATCATAGGGTCCGAGCCCAGGTCGATGGGCAGGAACAGGCCGTGCGGCTCCAGCGCCGCGTTCAGGGCCGACAGCCGCACCCCCGCCCCGACCCGCGCCGTGCGGTCGGCCGCGTCGATCTCGAACGGCGCCCGCAGGCGGTCCAGGGACAACACGATCTGGCCGCCAGTCTTGTCCGGGGTCGAACCCAGCACCAACCCGCTGTTGGCGCCCTGAGGAATGAAGCTCAGCCCCTCGCGCACGCAGAAGCCGACCACGGCCGAGACCTGCGCCGTATCGGCCGGACGCACCACCAGCGCCGCCTTGCCGCCGCCGTAACGGGCGGCCTGCTCGTACGGCGCTAGGTCGACGGCGTCGCGCACCAGTCCTTCAACCCCGACAAGGGCTTCCAGGGCGGCGATGTGTTGGGGGCTCAGCAAGCGTCCCGTTCCCTGCGTCTGCGCGCGTTCTTGCTCTTGTATCGTCGTCGCGCAGGAACTTCCTGCCGCAAGCCGGGGCATCGGCGCAACCCCGCCCTCAGAAATCCCGCCACAGGGCCAGGACCGGCCCGCGATCCGCCGGCACGGAACGCCCGGCCAGGGTCTGCCTCCACCCGGCCTGAACCCGCCAGGTCTCCCCCACCCGCCGGACGACCGAGACCTCGCCCTTCAGCCACAGCGGCTTGTCGGGATCCCGCTCGGCGCGTCCGGCATAGGCCTGCACCAGCACCTGCCACGCCCGCGCCACCTCGACGCCGACGGTCGCGTCCAGCCGCATCTCGTCGGGCACCCCGTTGCGAAACAGTCTGGCGACCTGGGCCTCGCCGAACGCCTCTCGGCCCAGCACCTTCATCGACCGTCCAGCCAGCAGGCGAAGCTCCAGATCGACAGCCCCGCGTCCTGGCGGCGCATAGATGATGTTCCGCCCGACGCCGTCGATGATCGCTCCGCCATAGACCGCCACAGCGGTGCGTTCCCTCTGCACCACCGCATAGCGCGCGCCGACCTCGATGGGCCCCTGACCCCAATAGGCGATGTGCAGGCTCTGGTCCTCGAGGACATGGCCCTCGACCACGCTGACCTTGGTCTGCACGGTCAGTTGATCGCTCACCCCGCGCTCGCGCCACTGGATCACCGCCCTCTCGGCGGCGGGCTTGCCGGCGGAGCGTCCTCCGCGACCGTCGAAGTCCAGCTTCGACCGCGTGGACTCGTACTTGATGATCGACTGCCCTGATCCCGCCTCGGGCGCCCAGGCTCCGGCTTGGGCTTTACCGCACATAAAAACCGCCGCGAACCCGAGGCTCGCGGCGGCCAATTTTCGTCCCTGGGACCGGCTGTCAGGTATCGTAGCCAGGCAGTTCCCGATCCAGCTTCCGCAGGCATCCCGGCCAGGCGAGCCCGCCGATCATGCCCATGCCCATCCCGGTCTGGCTGCGGACCTCCGCCTGGGCGGCCTCCGGCGCCAGCAGGACCTTGTCGCGGCCGATGCTCAGGGCCATCACCTGCTGGGCGCAGGAGCGCTCCAGGAAGAAGATCCCCAGCCACGCCTCGGCGGCGGTGGAGCCCACCGCCAGGGTGCCGTGATTGCGCAGCAGCATCAGGCGCTTGTCCCCCAGGTCGGCGACGATCCGCTCGCGCTCCTCCAGGTTCAGGGCGATGCCCTCATAGTCGTGGTAGGCCAGCTGCGGCATGGTGATCAGGCAGTGCTGCGTCAGCGGCAGCAGCCCCTCGGCGTGGGCCGACACCGCCGTCCCCGCGTCCGTGTGCAGGTGGATGACGTAGTTGGCGTCCTCCCGCGCGGCGTGGATGGCCGAGTGGATCGTGAAGCCCGCCGGATTGATAAAGCCGGTCGTCTCCTCGACGATGTTGCCCTGCAAATCGACCTTCACCAGGCACGAGGCGGTCATCTCGCCGAAGAACGTGCCGTACGGGTTGATCAGAAAATGGTGCTCCGGCCCCGGCACGCGGGCGGAAATGTGGGTGAAGATCATGTCGTCCCACCCGTGCAGCGCCGCCAGACGGTACAGCGCGGCCAGATCGACCCGCGCTTTCCACTCCGCTTCGCTCACCCGCCCCTTTAGCGAGGCCACGCCCGCTACGGCTCCGTCGGCCATGGTGCTTCCTCCTGATCTTATTGGTTTTGCGGAAGGTTCGCGCCGCTCCGGCCGTGCGTCAAGAACAATGACGCAGCCGTCAACTTCGCCGAAAAGTCGTTCGCGGCGCGCATTAAAACTCTTTTCACGCCAAGGGGTCAGGGTCTGTATTGAGCAGTACAAGCTTTCCGAGGATCGATCGGGTGCCCAAAACCGCCCAGACCGACAAGCTTCTTTCGATGGCCAAGAGCCGCGATCCCGCCGAGCGCGAGCGCCTGCTCCGCGGCATCGCGGACCTGTGCGACGGCGCCGCCGCCGCCGGCACGACCACCTCACCGGCCATCCAGGAACTGCTCGACTCCATCTTCATGTCACTGGTCATGCAGGCCGAGCGCGACATCCGCACCCGCCTGTCGGAACGCATCTCCGAAGCCGCCTGGGCGCCCGCCGCCCTGGTCAAGATGCTGGCCCAGGACGAGATCGACATCGCCCGCCCGATCATCTCCGCCAGCCCGGTTCTCAAGGACCAGGACCTGCTGCGCCTGATGGTCGAGGCCACCCTCGAGCACCAGATCGAGGTCGCCCGCCGTCCCAAGATCAGCGGCGCCGTGGTCGACGCCATCCTCGCCCAGGGCGAGCCCCTGGTCCTGGCGGCCCTGGCCGGCAACGACAGCGCCGACCTCAGCGACGCCGCCATGGAGCGCCTGGTCGATTTCGCCAAGCGCGTGGCCGGCGTCCGCTCGCCCCTCGCCCGCCACCCCAGCCTGTCGGCAGAGCTGGCCGAGCGCCTGTATCAGTGGGTCGGCCAATCCCTTCGCGCGGCCCTCGCCGCCCGCTTCCGCCTCGACCCGGCCAAGCTGGACGAGGCCATCGCCCGCTCCATCCAGGACGCCCATACCGGCTCTCCCACCGTCGCCCCGGTGCGGGAAGAGGATCGGGACATCATGGACCGCATCCTGATCGAGAAGCTGCACGCCGCCGGCCAGCTGCGTCCCGGCTATCTCGTGCGCACGCTCAAGGAAGGCCAGCTGGAGCTGTTCGTCCTGGCCCTCGCGGTGCTGGGCGGCTTTGAGCCTGACCATATCCAGCGCGCCATCGACGGCGAAAGGCCGGAACTGCTGGCCCTCGCCTGCGCCGCCGTCGGCATCGACCGCAGCGTGTTCCCCACGGTCCTCGACCTGGTGCGCCGTCTGAACGCCGGCCGCCCCGGCGGCGGGGCCGAGGGCGCCCGCCGCGCCATCGGCGCCTTCGGGCCCTTCCATGCCGACATCGCCGGCGTCGCCTTCCGCAAGGCGGCCGCGCGAGCTTGACGGGGCGGGGCCGTTCAGGCCTTGCTCCGCCACGATGTACAGTCCCCAGCCCGTCGTCACGCGCTTCGCCTTCACGGCCAGCGACCGTCCAGAAGCGCAAGACGCCCAGGCGCGCCTGACCCAGCGCTATGGCGAGGTGTCCGAAGAGGACGCCCAGGTGATCGTCGCCCTAGGCGGCGACGGCTTCATGCTGGAGACCCTTCACCGCCATATCGAGGCGCCCAAGCCGATCTACGGCATGAACCGCGGCTCGGTCGGCTTCCTGATGAACGAGTACAGCGAGGATGACCTGATCGAGCGGATCAACGCCGCCGAACGGACGATCATCCACCCGCTGAGCATGGTCGCCATCGACGCCAAGCGCCGCCAGCACCGCGCGCTGGCGATCAACGAGGTGTCGATGCTCCGCCAGACCCGCCAGACGGCGAAGCTGCGCATCTCCATCGACGGCAAGTTGCGGATGAGCGAGCTGGTCTGCGACGGCGCCCTGGTGGCGACGCCGGCCGGCTCCACCGCCTACAACCTGTCGGCCCACGGCCCGATCATCCCGATCGAATCTGACGCCCTGGCCCTCACCCCGATCAGCGCCTTTCGCCCTCGCCGCTGGCGTGGGGCGCTTTTGTCGCACAAGGCCCGCGTCACTTTCGAGGTGATGGAAGCCGACAAACGCCCCGTTAGCGCCGTGGCCGACAACTTCGAAGTCCGTGACGTCGTCGAGGTTCACGTCTCCGAAGACCGCTCCATTAGCCTCTGCATGATGTTTGACGCCGGCCGCAGCCTGGCTGAACGGGTTCTGGCCGAGCAGTTTTCCGCCTGAACCGGCCGATCGGGCGGTTCGCCTGCATCGTTAAGCCCAATACGCGTTGTTAACGTCCACGCCCTAGCTTGGCGGGAACTTAATCAGCGGAGGCTCCCTCGTGGGCCAAACTCAGACCAAAGCCGAAATCATCCAGGTGCCGAACCTTCTTCGCGCCAAGGTGGGCGGCGGAAGCATCGACAAGTCGGCCATCGCCAAGGCCGAGGCCGCCCTTCAGGCGCTGTCGAGCAACTTCGCGCAATGGCTCCAGGACGAGATCGACAAGCTCGAGACCGCTCGCAAGAAGATCGAGTCCGATGGCGTCTCCACCGAGACCATCGACGGCCTCTACCTGCGCGCCCACGACCTGAAGGGTCTGGGCTCGACCTACGACTATCCGCTGATCACCCGTCTCGCCGGCTCCCTGTGCCGTCTGATCGACGAGCCGGAAAAGCGCCTGAAGGCGCCGCTGCGCCTGATCGACGCCCACATCCAGGCCATCAAGGCCGCCGTCCGCGACGGCATCAAGGTCGACACCCACCCGCTGGGCAAGGCCCTGGCCACCGAGCTGGAAAGCCAGGTCGCCCAAGCCCTCGCCTGAGAACCGTCCATCAGGCTTCTCGAAGACCGGGCGATTTCAGCCCGCGGCGTCCGCCAGGCCACCGACGAGACTGACCACGACCTGCCCTCCGACCAGGTTGAACACCAGGTCGTTGGCGGCGGGCACGGTCACCTCGGGTGGCGGCGGCTGAAGCTCCCCGGTCAGCGTGGGAGCGCTCCACGACACCGGCGTATCGGCGGAAGACACGACCACCACGCCGTTGGGCATCATGATCACGTCCCCCTCGTCGAGGTCGAAGTCTAGGATCCACTCGCTGAGGCGGACATTCTCGCCCTGCCTCACGCGGCTCTCGATGTGGCCGAGCAGTTCGTTGGTCAGGATGAACCTGTCCGCGCCCTCGCCGCCCTCGGCCGTGTCGCTGACCGAGACGACGAGCGTATCGTTCCCGGCCCCGCCGATCAGCTGGTTGGCGCCGGCGCCACCGTCCAGATAATCGTCGCCGGCGCCGCCTTCGAGGATGTCGTCCCCGTCGCCGCCCAGCAGGATGTCGTTCCCCGCGCCGCCGATCAGATGATCCGGTCCCGGCCCGCCGATCAGGATCACTCCATCGGTCTTGGTCTGCTCCACCGGTAGCGAGGCCGCCGGCTCGGCGGCCACCGGCGCGGCGATCTCCGCCTTCAACGCCTTCGGCTGCACGGGCTCCGGCTTGGCGATCGGCGTCTCCTGCACGGAAGGCGTCGTCTCGCGCGGCGCTTCGGCCAAGGGCTGATACGCCGCCGCCATGACCATCGACCGCACATGCGCCTCGGCCCGCTCGGCGGTGCGCGCGGCCTCCGGCGTCGCTGTGACCTCGCGGGGCGCCGGCTCTTCGGCTGAGGCGGAGAACTTCGGCCCCACTTCCACCACCGACGCCTCGGCGTCGCGGACCGCCATGACGAAATCGACCGCCAGAACCGCCAGGACGATCAGCGGCAACGGCATATCGCGGCGATTGACCGCCGCCCGTTCGGCCGGCGCATTCAGCATGCGCTCGATCAGAGCGCGCAGGTCCGCCCCCTCGCCCACCAGGTCGCGATCCACGCGGTGCGCCACGAACGCGCCCTTGATGCGCGCCACGTGGACCAGCACTTCGTCGCTGTCCGGCTGGAAGATGATGAACCACGGCGCGCCGTCATCGCTGACGCCTGACGCCGTTTCGAACGGCAGCCCGGTATGCGCCAGCTCCGCCCTCAGGCGCAGCAGCTCGGCCTTCTCGCGCGCGGTCCAGTCGCCGACCCGCTCGGCGGCGCGCACGAACTGTATGACGTCCCCCATCCCGCTCAGGCTCCTAGGACTTCGCGGCGGCCGTCTGGCGCGCCGGCGCCTCGTCCGGGAACAACAGGCGGAAGACGTCGGGGTCGTAGTGCGACAGCAGCACCTTGGTGAAGGCGTAGGGGTCGTGCCCCAGGGCCTTGGCCCAGGAGGCGAAATGCTCGGACGGCACGCGGCCATAGCCGCCTTCGACCTGCGAGACGAAGGTGTAGTAGCGCAGCCCCACCCGCTCGGCGACCTCGGCCTGGGTCAGGCCCGCCGCCTCCCGCTGGGCGCTCAGCCAACGGCCGGCCGCCTTGCGCGCCACCCGCGCCGCATCGCCTTTCTTTGGGGTGGCCGCTTCGGCGTCACCACCGCTGGCCCGTCTCGTCGCCATCAATTCCGTCCCTCCCGAGCGCCCACCATAGCCACGCTCGGTTCAGATATCAAAGTTACGCAAGGTTTGACATGAATTTCAAGTTTCAATATTACTGTACTTGCGCGCATGCAACCCGGGACGGACCGTCCTTTCCTTTTGAATCCGCAGTGAGGATCAAAAAATGAGTAACTTCGTCATCATCGATGGCTCGAAAGGCTCTCCGGCCTTCGACCTGTCCAAGTTCGGACCGATGACCAGCGTCAACCTGGGCCAGCCGGCCACGCTGGGCGTCGATCTGAGCGCGATCTCGTGGATGGTCGACAACTTCCCCGCCGAAGGCGTCGTCATCGACGGCGTCACCTTCAAGCTGGCTCCGATCGACCTGTCGAAGCTGGGCTCGCTGGACTTCGGCAACATCCAGCTCTTCAAGTCGGGCGACCCCATCCTCGCCAACAACTCGCTCGTGACGCTGCAGGCGACCAGCAGCAATGTCTGGCAGGTCCCGACCGCCGAGGCCGGTTCGTTCATCGAACTGGACCTGGCCACCATCGATCTGGCCGGGATCAACTTCGGCCCGATGGACTTCCACACCTTCGCATTCTGATACGAACGGGTCCGTCCGCGGACCCGCAGGTGGGGGGCGGAGCGCTTCGGCGCTCCGTTCTTTTACGCCGCGCCGGCCAGGGCCTTCGCCTTGTCCTTGTTGCGCAGGCGATCCAGCTTGCCGAGCAGATAGTCGGCGTCCTCGCGGCTCGGCGTCTGCGGTTGGGTCAGGAAACGCTCCAGCATGCGGCGCTGGAAATGCTCCTGGTCCTGCGGCACGCCGTCGATCTCCAGGGAATGATAGGCGTCCACCCCGGCCCGGAAGGCGCCGAACTGGCGCACCGGCAGCCCGGCGCGCTCATAGATCGCCCGCAGGCCCAGCGGCCCGGCGTCGTGGATCATCAGCCAGGTGCGGTGATGTGGAATGCCCGACAGCTCGGACATCCCCCACTCGAAGAAGCTCATATGCCCGTGGGCCAAGCCGCGCAGCAGCAGGGACGGCGTCAGCCGGTCGCTGCGGTTCAGGTGCTTGACGAAATCCTTGAGGTCGGCGGCCAGCCCGGCCTGATCGACCAGATCGACGGTCGCCCGCTCCAGCGTGTGCTCGACCACGTCGTTGGCCACGTCCGCCGGCAGCGGGTGGTTGGCGAGGATGTGGGCGCGGAGTTTGTCCCCGACCATCCGCACCAGCCGCTCGGTCACCGACAGCGGCAGCACCCGGCGATAGGCCACGGCGGTCAGCACCGCCTCGGCGGCCTCGAACCGCTTCAGCACGGTCTTCAGTCCGCCTTCGGAGAACTGGGCGTTGTCGTTGGCGATGGCGGTGCGCACCACCTCCGCGTCCCCATGCACGGCGAGAGCGTCGGTGACCTTGGGCGTCAGGGTCGGGCGACGGGCCACCGCCGACTGCCGCACGCTGTCGCCCAGGCGGATGATCTCGGCCAGGTCCTCGTCGCTGAACGACGGCGATTCCATCAGCATCGGGATGGCGATGGAGTTGATGTCGCGCGCCAGCTTGTTGGCCACGTCGCGCGGCACCAGGGCCGAGGCGCGCAGGGTGACGGCCAGGGCGCGGCGGACCAGATCGGCGGCGTCGCCCGCCATCACCCGCAGGATGTCCTGCGCCCGCAGGCGATCCTCGTCGGTCAGCTCGGCGGTTTCGATGCTGCGGCAGATTTTTTGGGCGGCGGCCGCGCGCTCGTCAGGGGTCGCACCCTTAACAAGCATGCGGATATCCGTGTCGGTCAGCGCGCCCCGCGTCATCGACATGCCCCCGATCGTCCCCAAATTGCGGCGTTTCTCGATTCGAAATGATGGCTGAGCATGCTTAACGCTTGGTCACCATCTTCTCTTGGGGATTAAGGATGTCCTGTAACATCTCTCGAACCGCCTCGGACTAGTCTCCCCCGCTTTCCAGAGGGGGGACCACTTGCGGGCGACCGTCGAGACAGCAGAGGCAGGACCGGGCGCGACCGTCACGCGCCTGCTTTCGCTCGACCTGCGTCGCGACACGCGCCGTCACGCCCTGATCACCTTCGCGGTCTTCGTGCCCCTGCTGGCGCTCGCCGCCAGCTTCGCCCGAAACCCAGGTCACATGGCGCTGGGCCTGGCCCTGTACACCGCCGGCTGCGGCGTCTTCTACGGCCTGATGAAGAGCCTGCGGGGCGAGCGGATCTCCGTGCGCAGCCGCGCGCTGAAGCACCTGGTCGCCACCATCCTCTGGGCCGTCAGCGCCCTGCAGATCATCCTCTTCGCCCACGCCGCCGGCCCGGCCCGCGACGCCCTGGTCCTCATCGCCATGAGCTCCGGCGTCTGCGCACTGGTCTTCGCCTCGCCCAGCCTGGCGGGCCTGACCGTGACGTCCGTCGCCCTGCTGCTGGGCCCGATCACCCTGACCGCCGCCCCCGACGGCGCGCGCCTGGCGGCCCTGAGCGGCGGCATGGCCATGCTGGCCATCACCATGGGCGTCCTTGTCAACCACATGCTGCGCCGGCAGTTTCTCCAGGCCGCCGAGCGTGAGCGCCTGCTGGACGAACGCGCCGCCGCCCTCGCCGACGCCAGGGCCGCCGCCCAGACCAAGTCCGACATCGTCGCCGCCCTTTCGCACGAGATCCGCAACGGCCTGACCGGCGTCACCCACGTCCTGGCCGGCGCCGTCGGCGGCGAGGGCCGCGCCCACCCGACCCGCGAGCAGTTCTCCGCCGCCCTGGACGCCGCCCGCGACCTGGTCGGCGTGCTCAATGTCACCCTGGATTCAGAAACCGCCGGCCAGGGCCTGCTGGCCGTGGAGAT
This sequence comes from Caulobacter sp. 73W, assembly GCF_041021955.1. Lineage (GTDB taxonomy): Bacteria > Pseudomonadota > Alphaproteobacteria > Caulobacterales > Caulobacteraceae > Caulobacter. The sequence continues at coordinate 3,527,635 of NZ_CP158375.1, read as the reverse complement.
GGGCCGCTTCGACCCCACCCGGCTGGTGCAGGACCTGGTGCTGCTGGAACGCGCCCACGCCTCGGCCAAGGGGCTGGAGCTGAACCTGCACATCGCGCCGGAGCTGGAGGTTCGCGGTTCGGGCGCGGTGATCGCCGACGCCCTGCGCACCCGCCAGATCCTCGCCAACCTGATCAGCAACGCCATCAAGTACACCAGCCGAGGCCGGATCGAGGTCCGCCTGGACCGCCCGCGTCCGGACTGCGTGACCTTCGCCATCGCTGACACCGGACCCGGTCTGTCGCCGGACGAGCTGGTCTACGCCTTCGAGGCCTTCCGCCGGGTGGAGCGCACGGGCGCCGGCGTTCCCGGCGCGGGCCTTGGCCTGTCCCTGTCGCGCCAGCTGGCCCAGCTGATGGGCGGCCGCCTGTCGGCCCAGAGCGCGCTGGGCGTCGGCTCCTGCTTCACCGTCGAACTGCCCTACGACCCCCACGCCGTGATCGAAGACCAGCCCGAGACCGAGCAGACCCCCGCCCCCGTGCGCGGCCTGCGCGTGCTGGTCGCGGAGGACGATGGCCTGAACGCCGCCATGATGCGCGCCATCCTCGAACAGCTGGGCCACCAGGTGGTCCACGCCCAGAACGGCCGGCGCGCCCTGGAGCTGGCCGAGGTCTGCGATTTCGACCTGATGATGCTGGATGGGCGCATGCCCTATCTGGACGGCGCGCAGACCGCCGCCGCCGTGCGCCGCCTGCCGGGGCTGCGCGGCAAGACCCCGATCATCGCCGTGACCGGCGGGGATGACGAAGAGAGCCAGGCCTGCATGGACGCCGGCGCCGACGCCGCCGTGCGCAAGCCCGTCACCGTGGCCGGCATCGCCCGCGCCGTGGCCGAGGTCACCCAGCCCCGCAAGCCCGACGCCGAACCCCAGCGCGCCGCCGGCTAGAGCGGGAAGACGTGCGCCTTGGCGGCGCTGACCTTCAGGGACTGCCCGACCGACAGGTCCGCGGCCTCGCCCCGCGCCGTCACCGCCTCTATGAGGGTTCCGGCCGCCGTGCGCAGTTCGAGCTGGGCCACCGCCCCCTGCACCGCCACCCGTTGCAGCACGGCGTCGAAGCCAGCCTTGCCGCTCAGCGTCAGGTCATAGGGCCGCACGAAGCCGCAGGCCGGACCATCGGCGACGCCCTTGGCCGGCAGGGTCACCCCGCCGCCCTCGAACACCCCGCCCTTCACCGCGCCCTCGATGCGGTTGGCGTCGCCCACGAAGCCGCAGACGAAGGCCGTGGCCGGGCTGTCGTGCACCTCGTCCGGCGCGCCCACCTGTTCGATGGCCCCGGCGTTGAGGATCGCAACCCGGTCGGCGAGGCCCATGGCCTCCTCCTGGTCGTGGGTGACGAAGATGGTGGTCACGCCGGTGGCGTCGTGGATGCGCCGCAGCTCCTTGCGCAGCGACTTGCGCACCGTGGCGTCCAGCGCCCCGAACGGCTCGTCCAGCAGCAGCACGCTGGGCGACACCGCCAGCGCCCGCGACAGCGCCACGCGCTGGCGCTGGCCGCCCGACAGCTGCGAGGGATAGCGCCCGCCCAGGCCGTCCAGCTCGACCAGCTTCAGCAGCTCGTCCACGCGCCGGGTGATCTCGGCCTTGTTCGGCCTGTCCTTGCCCTTGCGCACGTCTAGGCCGAAGGCGACGTTGCGCGCCACGGTCATGTGCTTGAACAGGGCGTACTGCTGGAAGACGAAGCCCACCCGGCGCTTGGCCGCGCTGGCGTAGGTCACGTCCTCGCCGCCGAACAGCACCTGGCCGGCGTCCGGAAACTCCAGCCCCGCGATGGTCCGCAGCAGGGTCGTCTTGCCCGAGCCCGACGGCCCCAGCAGGGCCAGCAGTTCGCCGTCGGCGATCTCAAGGCTGACGTCGTTCAGCGCCGGGTATCGGCCGAAGCGCTTGTCGACGGAGCGGATCGAGATGGTCATGGACACCCTTGAGGTCAGTGGCCGCGGCCGCGCACGGCGGGCTGGGCGATCTCGAGCAGTCCCTTCAGCACCAGGGTCGCCACGGCCAGCAGGCACAGCAGGGCCGCGACGCTGAAGGCGCCGACGAAGTCGTACTCGTTGTACAGGATTTCGACGTGCAGAGGCATGGTGTTGGTCAGGCCGCGGATATGCCCGCTGACTACCGAAACCGCCCCGAACTCGCCCATGGCGCGGGCGTTGCACAGCAGCACGCCGTACAGCAGGCCCCAGCGCACGTTCGGCGCCGTCACCCGCCAGAAGGTGTAGAGGCCCGACGCGCCCATCGAGATGGCCGCCTCCTCCTCCGACGTCCCCTGCTCCTGCATCAGCGGGATCAGCTCACGCGCCACGAAGGGAAAGGTGACGAACACCGTCGCCAGGATGATCCCTGGCACGGCGAAGATGACCTTGATGTCGTGGTCGATCAGCGTCTCGCCGAACCAGCCCTGCATCCCGAACACCAGCACATAGATCAGGCCCGCCACCACCGGCGACACGCTGAACGGCAGGTCGATCAGGGTGATCAGGAAGCTCTTGCCCGGGAACTGGTGCTTGGCCACCGCCCACGAGGCGCACAGCCCGAACACCGCGTTGAACGGCACCGCGATGGCCGCCGTCAGCAGGGTCAGCTTGATGGCCGCGATGGCGTCGGGATTGCTCACCGCCTCCATCACCGCGCCGGCCCCACGCCGGAACGCCTCGGCGAACACCGCCGCCAGCGGCAGCAGCAGCACCAGGGCCAGAAAGCCCAGCACCAGGGTGGTGATCAGCACCTTGGCCCACAGCGGGTCTTCGGTCGGGTGACGCGCGCGCCTCATCCCTCGATCCTCCGCGACCAGGCCTGGATGGCGTTGATGACGAACAGCATGGCGAACGACACCAGCAGCATGACCAGCGCGATGGCCGCCGCCGCCGCGTACTCGTACTGCTCCAGCTGAATAATGATCAGCAGCGGCGCGATCTCGGAGCGGTACGGCATGTTGCCGGCGATGAAGATCACCGAGCCGTACTCGCCCACCGCCCGCGCGAACGCCAGGGCGAAGCCGGTCAGCCAGGCCGGGCCCAGCGCCGGCAGCACCACCCGCGCCACGGTCTGGATGCGGCTGGCGCCCAGGCTGGCGGCGGCTTCTTCGACATCGGCGGCCAGATCGCGCAGCACCGGCTCGATGGTCCGCACCACGAAGGGCAGACCGATGAAGGTCAGGGCGATCACCACGCCCAGCGGGTTGTAGGCGGCCTTGATGCCCAGGGGCGTCAGGAACTGCCCGATCCAGCCGTTGGGCGCGTACAGGGTCGCCAGGGCGATGCCCGCCACCGCGGTCGGCAGGGCGAACGGCAGGTCGACCATGGCGTTGACGACGGACTTGCCGGGAAACGCGTAGCGGACCAGCGCCCAGGCGGTCAGCACCCCGAACACCCCATTGATCACCGCCGCCGCGAAGGCCGCGCCGAAGGTCAGGCGATAGGCGGCGATGGCGCGTTCGGAAAAGGCGGCCGCGAAAAACTCGGCCGGCGACAGCTCCGCCGCCTTGATGGCCACCGCCGACAGCGGGATCAGCACCACCAGCGACAGCACGGACAGCGTCACGCCCATGGTCAGGCCGAAACCCGGAATGGCTGACTTGCGCCGGAACAGCGGCCGTCGTCGTGCGGCGAAGGCGGTCGAGGGGCTGGTCAAAGGGCGGGCTGCGTCCTGTCCACGGTCATAACGCCAGCCCCCGCCGCATGTTGCGGCTTGGCCCAGCCTCGTCCGCCGATAATCCCCACCCCGAAGCTGGACAATCAAGTTTTTCTGGGCGGGAGCCGAGGAAAAGGTCTTCCTCTCCCCTCTCCCCCGCGTGCGGGGGAGAGGGTTGGGTGAGGGGGCGACGGCGGTTCGACCGGCAAGGGTCCGGCAGGAGGAACCTCCGCAGCCCCTCACCCTTACCCTCTCCCCACGCGTGGGGAGAGGGGATGAAACCCCGCATCGCTTCCTCACCCCCACAAACTTCAGCTACTCCTATGTTCGTCATCCTGAGGAGATCGCGCAGCGGTCGTCTCGAAGGACGCAACGCGCTCGGAGCCCGCTTGTCGACAGCCGCCAATCCCCTCGTCCAGCAAGGCCGCGAAGCCATCGGCCGCGGCGACCTGGCCGGCGCCGAACGGGCCGCCGAAACGCGGCTGATGAACGACCCGCGCGACGTGGACGCCCTGGAGATCCGCCGCCTGGTGCAGGAAGGGCGCGGCGAGATCGACGCCGCCGCCGCGACCCTTCGCCAGATCATCGCCATCGCGCCGGACGCCGACTGGGCCCACGACGATCTGGTCACCCTGCTGATCAAGCACGGGCGCATGGCGGAAGCCGAAGCCTCCGTCCGCGACGCCCTGCGCGCCGATCCGGAAAACCCCGACGCGCACAACCTGTTCGCCGTGCTGCTGGCGGCGCGCAACGACCTGCCCGCCGCCGAACACCACACCCGCCGCGCGCTGGAGATCGCCGGCCCGCACCCCGGCGTCCTGGCCAACCTCGCCGCCAACCTGCTGCAACAGGGCCGCGTGGACGAGGCCGAGCCGCTCTTCGCCCAGGCCCATCAGCTGGACCCTGAAAACGTCGCCATCCTGGCCGACTGGTCCCGCGTCCATGAGGTGCGGGGCGACCTGGACAAGGCCCAGGCCCTGCTCGACCGCGCCCAGGCCGCCGCCCAGCGCACGGGCGAGGACGTCAGTCTGCGCCGCGCCGTCTATCTGGCCCGCCAGAACAAGCCGGAGGAAGCCCTCGCCCTCCTCGACGCCGCGCCCAAGCCCCTGGCCGGCGGCGCCCTGCTGGAGCGGGCCCGCCTGCTGGACCGGCTGGGCCGCGCCCGCGACGCCTGGTCAGGCTTCGTCGAGGCCAAGGCCGCCCTGGCCGCCGAGATCGGCGCCGCCTATGACCACGCCGCCGTGGCCAGTGAATTCGCCGCCCTGAAGTCCGTCTTCACCCGCGCCAACCTCGCCCGCCTGCCGAAATCGTCCAGGCGGACCGATCAGCCGCAGCCGATCTTCATCCTCGGCTTCCCGCGCTCGGGCACCACGATGATCGAGCAGATGCTGTCCAGCCATCCCAAGGTGGCGGCTGGCGGCGAGCTGCCCTTCGTCAGCGAGATGCCCGGTTTTCTGGAACGCCTGTTGCCGGGCGGCGACGTGTTCCCCGCCCGCCTGCTGGACGCCGCCACCGCCGACAACCAGCACGTCGCCGACATGCTGCGCGACTACTATCTGGCCCGCGCCGCCCGCTATGGCGTCATCCGCCCGGGCGCGGCCTTCTTCACCGACAAGATGCCGCTCAACGACGTCTACCTGCCGCTGATCCGCATGGCCTTCCCCCAGGCCCCGGTGATCCGCATGGTCCGCCACCCGCTGGACGTCACCGTGTCGATGATGGCCAACAACCTGACCCATGGCTTCAACTGCGGCTTCCGCGTCGACACCATCGCCGCCCACTTCCAGGCCATGGCCGGCCTGACCGCGCACTACGAACGTGAGCTGGACGATGTCGGGGTCGTGCTGCGCTACGAGGATTTCGTCGCCAGGCAGGAGATCGAGACCCGCCGCCTGCTCGACCACATCGGCCTGCCCTTCGACCCCGCCTGCATGGCCTTCCACAAGAGCCGCCGCTTCGCCCCGACGCCCAGCTACGCCCAGGTGACCGAGCCGCTGAACGACCGCTCCATCGGCCGCTGGAAAGCCCACTTCGCCGACCTCGCCCCGGTGGGCCAGCGCCTGGCGTCGGTGATCCAGGGGTTGGGGTACTGATCCCCCTTCTCCCTCGATGGGATGCATCCTTCGAGACGCGGCCTGCGGCCGCTCCTCAGGATGACGAATTCAGTTGGCTACAAAGCTCGTCATGCTGAGGAGCGCGACAGCGCGTCTCGAAGCACGCACAACCTCAGCAGTCACCCTCACCCTGCCCTCTCCCATCAAGGGAGAGGGTTCACTTATATCCTGATCACCCAGCCCTTGCGCTGGAGCCAGGCCATCGCCGCCCAGTTCAGGGCCAGGAAGATCAGCACCGGGATCAGCGCCGCCGCCGGCCCACCGATTGCGGGCGCCGCCCAGGCATAGGGCAGCTTCATCACGTCGGCCGCCAGCACCACCGACGCCAGGTAGTGCAACACATAGGCGGCGATCGCATTGACCCCGAACGCCGTCGCCAGGGTCCAGCCCCGGCCGACGTCCCGCCCGTCCAGCCGCACATGCAACGCCGACAGCACAAGCAGGGTCAGGCCGCTGGTCAGCAGCACATAGCTGCTGGTCCAGATGTCCTTCACCACCGGGAACACCAGCCCCCAGCCAAGGCCGCCCAGCGTCATCGCCGCGCCGGCCAGTGCCAGGACGCCGGTCCTGTCCGGCCGCTTCAACAGCCACTCGCCAACCAGGCAGCCGATCAGCCCCTGGGCGACCGCCGGCAGGGTCGACAAGATTCCTTCGGGATCATAGCCCGCCGGCCCCTTCACATAGGCGTGGTCGCCCAGCACGGCCCGGTCGAACCAGGCCACGAAGTCATAGCCGCGCGCCCAGATATCGGTCGCCGTCCCATCCGGCGACGGGATCAGGCACAGCGGCCAGTAGAGGATCAGGATCTGCCCCGCGATCCCCAGCCGCGTCCGCCAGCCTGTCGCCATGAACAGCAGGGCGACCGCGCCATAGACCAGCCCGATCCGCTGCAGCACGCCGAACGGCCGGAAGGCGTAGGCGTCCAGGTCCGCCAGCCAGTACATGTTGGTCAGCAGCAGCCCGACGAGGATCAGCCGCCCCGCCCGCGCCAGGATCTTGCCGATGCCCGGCGGCCGCCCCCGCGCCGCCATCGGCACGGAAACCCCGACCATGAACAGGAACGCCGGGAAAACCCAGTCGGCCAGGGTCAGCCCCGCCCACGCGGAATGCATCAGCGCCGGATAGGCCGGAAAGCCGTTCACGTAGTGCACATAAGCCGCTGAATTGACGAGGATCATGCCGGCCACCGTCAGGCCGCGCAGCACGTCCAGCGAAACCAGCCGCCCCGCCACGGATCAGGCCTTCTTCAGCGCCGCGGCCACCGCCCCGGCCTTGGGTCCGATCAGCACATGCAGCGCGCCCGCCGGACGGGCGAAGCCCCGCGCGCCCAGCCGCCGCAACGCCGCCTCATCCACCCGCCCCTCGTCGGCGACCCGCAGCCGCAGACGGCTGGAGCACACCGACAGGTCGCGGATGTTGTCCGCCCCGCCCAGGGCCCTCAGCCACGGCGCGCCGTCGATCTCGATCACCGGCCTGGCCGCGACCTCGACCGCCGCCGGCCCCGCCTTGGCCTGGCCGCCGCCGGCCGCGCGGATCTCTCCCGCCACCTGATCGGCGATGGGGCCCAGCACCACCTGCAAAGCCTTGTCCGAAGGCCGCACGATCCCGCGCGCGCCCAGGCCCTTCAGCCGCGCCTCGTCCACGCCCTTCTGGCTGTTGACGATCAGGCGCAGGCGCGTGGTGCAGGCGTCCACCGACACCAGGTTCTCCGCCCCGCCCAGGGCCGCGACGAAGTCCGCCCCGCGTCCGCCCGTGCTGGCCGCGCCCGACTGGGCGGCGATCTCGGCGTCGGCCTCACGCCCCGGCGTCTTCAGGTCGAACCGGGCGATCGCCCAGCGGAAGGCGAAGTAATAGACCGCCGCATAGGCCGCCCCGATGGGCAGCAGCATCAGGGGCTTGGTCGCCTTGCCGAAGTTCAGCACATAGTCGAACAGACCGGCCGAGAAACCGAAGCCCAGCCGCACCCCCAGCACATCCATCACCGCCATGCCCGCGCCGGTCAGCACCGCGTGGATCGCGTACAGCGCCGGGGCCAGGAACATGAAGCTGAACTCGATGGGCTCCGTCACCCCGGTCAGGAAGGCGGTCAGGGCCATGGAGAACAGCATCCCGCCCACCGCCTTGCGCCGCTCGGGCCGGGCCGCGTGGTACATGGCCAGACACGCCGCCGGCAGGCCGAACATCATCACCGGGAAGAACCCGGCCTGGAACCCGCCCGCCGTCGGATCGCCCGCGAAGAAGCGCTTGATGTCGCCGGTCACGCCGTTGAAGTCGCCGACGATGAACCAGGCGATGTTGTTCAGGATGTGGTGCAGGCCGGTGACGATCAGCAGCCGGTTCAGCGCGCCATAGACGAACAGCCCGAACTCGCCCGATCCGACGATGGCGCGGCTCAGAGCGTCCATGCCGCCGTTCACCGCATCGTAGCCAAGTCCGATCACCAGGGCCACGAACAGCCCCGCAAAGCCGGTGATGATCGGCACGAACCGCCGACCGCCGAAGAAGGCCAGGTATTCCGGCAGCCTGATGTCGCTGAACCGGTTGTAGAACAGCCCGCCCATCACCCCGCTGAGGATGCCGATGGGCGTCGCCAGCTTGGCGATGGCCTTGGCCTTGAACGCCGCGACCGCCAGGTCCCCGGTCACCTCGGGCGGCACGTGCAGCAGCACCTTGGCCCCCTCGGTGGCGATCAGGAAGCCGACCACCCCGGCCAGCCCCGCCGCGCCGTTGTTCTCCCGCGCCAGCCCCACGGCCACGCCGATGGCGAACAGCAGGCCGAGATTGGCGAAGATCGCGTCCCCCGCCGCCGCCACGAACGGGATGTCCAACAGGTCCGGCTGACCCAGCCGCAGCAGCAGCCCCGCGATCGGCAGGACCGCGATGGGCAGCATCAGGGCCCGGCCCAGGGGCTGCAGGATTTCGAGCGGCGACTTCATGCGGCCATTCCCGGTGAAAATCGGTTGGCGAGCCCCCGCACGTCCTGCGCCGTGGCCCGCTTCAGGGCCTCGGCCGCCAGGGCGCGGCAGCTCGCGGGATCAAGGGTGCGGATCAGGGCCTTCAGCTCCGGCACGACCGCCGCCGTGGCCGACAGCTCCGTGACCCCCAGCCCGATCAGGATCGGCGCCGCGGCGAGGTCGGAGGCGAGGCCCCCGCACACGCCGACCCAACGCCCGTGCTGGCTCGCCCCCGCCGTGGTCTGGGCGATCAGGCGCAGCACGGCGGGATCGAGCGCATCGACGCGCGCCGCCAGCTCCGGATTGCCCCGGTCCATGGCCAGCACGTACTGGGTCAGGTCATTGGTGCCGATGGACAGGAAATCCGCCTCCGCCGCCAGGACGTCGGCCATCACCGCCGCCGCCGGGGTCTCCACCATCACGCCCAGCTCGATCTTGTCGGTCACGCCCAGCTCGCGCTTCACCTCGTCCAGCAGGGCGCGGACGGCGCGCAGCTCGTCCACCCCGCTGACCATGGGCAGCATGATCTTGCATTGGCCCAGCGGCCGCACCGACAGGATCGCCCGCAGCTGGGTCTTCAGGATCGCCGGCCGCCACAGCCCGATGCGCACCCCGCGCAGGCCCAGGGCCGGGTTCTCCTCCGCCGGCATGGGCAGGTAGGGCGCCGGCTTGTCGGCCCCGATGTCCAGGGTGCGGATCACCAGCGGCCGCCCCTCCAGCGCCGAGGCGATGTCCTGATACTGCCGCGCCTGCTCCGCCTCGTCCGGCGGGGTGTCGCGCTCCAGGAACAGGAACTCGGTGCGCAGCAGGCCGCTGCCCTCCGCCCCCGCCGCCAGGGCCGCCTCGGCGTCCTTCAGGCTGCCGACATTGGCGAACACCTCGATCCGCGTGCCGTCGGCCATGCGACAAGCTTCCTTCGCCGCCGCCTGGGCCGCCGCGCGGCGCTGCTGGCGCGTGGCCAGGGTCATCTGCGCCGACTCCAGCGCCCGCGCGTCCGGCGCGATGCGCAGCAGTCCGGCGTCGGCGTCCAGGATCAGGGCCGTGCCCTTGGCCACCGACAGCACCTCCTCGCCCGCCGCCACGATGGCCGGCAGGCCCATGGCCGCCGCCAGGATCGCCACGTGCGAGGTCGGCCCGCCGCGCGACGTGCAGAACCCCGCCGCCTGCCCCGGCTTCAGCGCCATCAGCTGCGACGGCAGCATCTCGTCGGCCAGCAGGATCGCGTCCGGCGGCAGGTCCAGCGCCCCCTCCGGATCCTCCCCCGCCAGGGTCAGCAGCACCTGACGCTCCAGGTCCAGCAGGTCGTCCACCCGCTCGGCCATGCGCCGGTCGCCCAGACTTTTCAGCACGTCTACATAGCCGCCCACGGCCTTGCGCCAGGCGAAGCCCGCGCTCTTGCCCTCGTCGGTCAGGCGGCGCGCGGCGGCGACCAGCTCCGGGTCATCCAGAAACGCCGCGTGGGCCGACAGGATCGCCCGCCGCGCCGCATCGCCGCTCTGCGCGCTCTCCTCGATCCGCGCCCGGACGGAGGCCAGGGCCGCCGACAGGGCGTCCCCCTCCAGCTCCGCCCCGTGCCCACGTTCCTCGACCACGATCTCGCGCGAGGCCAGCGGCACGGCGCGGCCGATGGCCAGGCCCGGCGAGGCGGTCACCCCGCGCAGCGCCCCGTCCACCGGCTTGGCAGAACGCTTCGGCTTCGGGGCCGCGACAGGTTCCGGCGCGGGCGCGGCGGCGGCTTCGCCCATGCCGCCCTCGATCAGACTGGCCACGGCGAACACCGCGTCTTCCGCATCCGCGCCCTCGGCGCTGACGGTGATCGCGTCGCCATGGCGGATGGCCAGGGACATCAGGCCCACCGGACTGCGGGCGCTGGCCCGGCGGTTCAGGGCGCTGATGAACACCTCGGCCTCGAAGCCCTTGGCCTCGGCGGCGATGCGCGCTGCCGGGCGGGCGTGCAGCCCGTGCGCCAGCGGCACGATCAGACCCCGGCTGGCGACCGGCCCGCCGGGCGCGGCCTCCGCCGTCGTCTCACCGCCCGCGCGGCGCAGGACCATCAGCGGCTCGCCCGCCGCGATCTCGCGGTTCACCTGCCGGGTCGAAATGGCGAACGCCTCGCCATTGGTCACCACCACCGGGGTGATCAGGCTCTTGGCGCGCTGGGCCAGCAGGTCCAGGTCGAAGGTCACCAGCGGCTGGGCCGCCTTCACCGCCTGCCCCTCGGCCACATGGATGGTGAAGCCCTCGCCTTCCAGCGCCACGGTCTCTAGGCCCAGGTGCATCAGCACCTCGACCCCATCCGTCGAGCGGACGGTCACCGCGTGCCTGGCGCGGTGGATGTTGACCACCTCTCCATCGCAAGGCGCGTGAAGCACCCCGTCGGTCGGGTCGATCGCCACGCCGTCGCCCATCATCCGCTCGGCGAAGACCGGGTCGGGCGTTTCGTCCAGCGGCGCGATCCACCCCGTGAGAGGCGCGAGGAGGACGAGGTCGGCCATAAGCTACTCTTTCGACGTCACGAGCCGCACGCTGTCGATGGTCCACAGGGGATCGACGCCGCGCGCGGTGTAGGTGAAGCACAGGTCCTTGCGCCCGGCCGTCGTCGCCAGCGGCGCGGTCAGCCTGGTCACCTGCGGATTGTTCACGGCCGGGGCCAGCGGCAAGGTCGCCACCACCGCCCCGTCGCAGCCCCCGGCCCGAACCTCGAACTCGCCGGCGGGCGAGACGGGCGGGCGTAACTTGATCTCGTCCTTGGCCGCGCCGATCTGGAAGTTGAACGGGACCTGCCCGACGGACAGCTCGATCCCCGTCACGCCCGTCAGGTCCACGTCCTTCCAGGCCCAGCACGGCTCCATCACGTCGATCAGGAACAGCTTGCGCTCTCCCTTGATCGGCGCGTCGTCCTCCAGGTTCAGGACCAGCTTGTCGCTGCACATCTTCAGTTGCTGACTGGTGCGGAAGCGCGCGCCCTTCGACGTCGCCATCCAGGTCTTCGGCGCGCCCAGCGGCTGGTCGCCGACGAAGGTCGTGGCCGTCAGCTTCGCCCCTTCGGCCAGGGTCAGCGGCTTGTCATAGACCGGCGAGGCGGCCGTCACCGGCCCGTTCACCGCATAGCGCACCGCCACCTCCGGCAACGGCGACTTGAGCGTCGCGGTCAGCTTGCCGGCCGACGCATCCACCACCGCCTGGGCCTGCAGCGACACGGCGTTGTAGCCGATGCCCAGCGCCTTCTGCCGCGCCAGTTCGCCCGGCAGGCGCTGGACGAAATCGCTCCAGTCGCGGCGCTTCTCCGGCGTCCAGCCCACCTCGGCCAAGGCCGCGGCGCGCGGGAAGGCCTGGGCGGTCACCCGCGCCTCGCTGCGCATGTGCTCGGCCCACAGGTTCGCCTGTACGCCCAGCACGTGCTTGCGCTCGGCCTCGGTCAGGGCGTCCGGCGCCGGGTTGAAGCCATAGACCTCCGCCAGGCTGATCACCGCCCCGCGCCCCGGAACCTCGTCCGGCGACGTGCTCTGGCGGTTGTCGAAATACAGGGTCGGATGCGGCGACAGCACCGTGTCGTGCCCGGCCCGCGCGGCGGCGATCGCACCGTCGATCCCGCGCCAGGACATCACCGTGGCGTCCGGCGCCAGGCCGCCCTCCAGGATCTCGTCCCAGCCGATCAGGCGGCGCCCCTTGGAAGACAGGTGCTTGCCCAGCCGCTGGATGAACCAGCTCTGCAGCTCGTGCTCGTCCTTCAGGCCCAGTTCCTTGATCTTGGCCTGGATCGCGGGATTGGCCTTCCACTGGTCCTTCACCGCCTCGTCGCCGCCCACATGGATGTAGGTCGACGGGAACAGGGCCATCACCTCGTCCAGCACGTCCGTCAGGAAGGCGAAGGTGCTGTCGTCGGTGTTGTAGAGGTACGGGAACACGCCCCAGTCGCCCGAGGTCTGCGTCGGCGGCGTCGGGGCCGAGCCCAGCTGCGGATAGGCGACGATCGGCGCGTGGGCGTGACCCGGCGTCTCGATCTCGGGCACGATGGTGATGTTGCGCTTGGCCGCGTAGGCGACGACCTCGCGGATTTGGTCCTGGGTGTAGAAGCCGCCGTACTTGCCGGCCTTGCCCGCCTCGCCCACCGGAATGCGCCAGGCGCCGACCTCGGTCAGCTTGGGGTACTTCTTGATCTCGATGCGCCAGCCCTGATCGTCCACCAGGTGCCAGTGCAGGGTGTTGAACTTGTAGACCGCCATGCGGTCGATCATCGTCTTGATGAACTCGACCGACTGGAAGTGGCGGGCGCTGTCGACCATCAGGCCACGCCACGCGAAGCGCGGGCCGTCCTTGATGCGCACTTCTTCGATCACCGCCGAGCCCTTGCCCGGGGCCGCTTGGGTCATCTGCCAAAGGCTCATGGCGCCGTACAGCAGGCCGGCGTCGTCGGTGGCGGTGATGGTCGCGCCCCGCCCGTCGACGGTCAGGTCGTAGCTTTCCTTGCCCATCCCTGGCGCGCGAACGAGGCGGACCGAGCCCGCCTGAGCCGTCAGCGGCGCGTTCAGCCCACGACCGCGCTTCAGCAGGTCTGACAGCTGCTGGGCCGCGAACCGCGCGCCCTCGTCGCCGGCCGGAACGGCGATGCCGCTACCGGTCTTCCATTCATAGGTCTTGCGGGTGGAGATCACCTCGGCCGGGGCCGGGACGATGTTGGGGGCCGCGAAGGCGGCGGTGGCGACGGCGCTGAACGCCGCCGAAACGAGGATTGGCGCAAGCAATCTGGTCAGCATGTCGTAACCCGCGAAAAAGGAGCGGAGCGGCGAGCGCCGCCCCGCTTCAGTTGCAGACCTTGGGGATACTGAAGGCGGCGCGGCTTGAAGATCATGGGTCGATCCTGAAGCAAGCCGCGCCGTAATCAACTCACGGAGCCCGACCGGAGCCGGGCTCCGTTCAGTCAGAACTTGAACCGGGCGCCGGCGTAGAACACGCGGCCGTTGTCGTAGATCGCGCGCGGAACGCTCGGATCACCCACGTAGTAGACGAGCTTCTCGCGGGTCAGGTTCTGGGCGTCGAAGCTCAGGGCCACGTTCTCCGTCAGGTTGACGATGAGCGAGGCGTCCAGGGACGAGATGTCGTCCTGCCACATGTCCGTCCCGCGATCGACGCCGGACTTGAACTTGGACCGGAAGTTGTAGGCCACCCGCGCGCTGATCAGGTCGTTCTCGAAGTAGCCCGTCAGGTTGTAGGTGTTCTTCGAGCTGCCATCGATCGGCTTGCCCAGGTCGGTCTTGGCGTCGGCGTAGGTGTAGTTCACCAGGAAGCCGAAGCCGCCGCCGATGGGCTGCTGCAGGCTGGCCTCGAAGCCGCGGTTGGAGCCGCCGCCGCCGTTCACCGGACCGGTGATGCGGAAGTTGGCGCCCTGCGGGTTCTGCTGCGTGCGGTAGAAGGCCGTGAACGTCTGGCTCGTGATGTAGCTCTCGATGTCCAGATAGAACACGCCGACCGACAGCAGGGCCTCGGGGGCGTAGTACCACTCGCCGACCGCGTTGAACTGCCAGGCGCGGAACGGATCCAGGTCCGGGTTGCCGCCGGCGGTGCCGGTCAGGGCCAGTTCGTTCAGGCTCAGCGAGCTGGCCAGCTGGGCATAGCCCGGACGCGCCATCACCTTCGCGGCGGAGAAGCGCAGCAGGACGTCGTCCGTGGCGTCCACCGTCAGGTTGGCGCTGGGCAGAACATCCCAATAGTCGCGGCTGTTGTTCACTTCGCCCCAGCTGCCGAACTGGTTGGTGATCGTCAGGTTAGAGGCGGTGGACGAGTATTGGGTGGTGTCGGCTTCGGTGCGGACCGCGCGCAGGCCGACATTGCCCCGCCAGCGCTCGCCCTTCAGCTTGACCATGCCGTACAGGGCGCTGGTCTTCTCCTGAACCGAGAAGCTCTGCGGCGGATAGAAGGCGAAGCGGCGGCCGCCGTTGTTGCCGTCCAGGAACGCCCGCACCTTGCCCATGTCGGAGATGGTGTAGCCCTGCAGGCCGCCGACGCCCGAGCCGTAGTTGCTCGGCGTGCTGTCGCCGTCATAGACCGCGCCGAGGCCCGGCGTCGCCGCATTGCCGTTACCGCCCCAGCTATAGGCGGTGTAGTTGCCTTCGCGGGTGTGGTCGGTGAAACGCGCGCCGAAGTTCAGGCTCTGGAACACGCCGCTGTCGAGACGCCATTCGGCGTCGCCCTTGACGTAGAACTCCTCGTCCGGGCTGACCTGACGGCCGCCCCACGACCAGCTGTAGAGGTTGTTCAGATAGGCCGGAGCCGTCGGGTCACTCGGCATGCCCGTATAGGTGACCGAGGTGATCGGCGAGCCGAGCGTATAGCTCATGCCCGTGTTCCACAGGGTCTCCCAGGCGTAGGTGTCCTTGGTGACGCCCTTGCCCTCGGTGTA